>NZ_JBEZYD010000054.1:0-72300 GCF_040638335.1 Nonomuraea sp. NPDC026600 | reverse complement strand
ACACGATGGTGCTTCTCCCCCCGAAGAAGTGGGTGTCCCCACAGGTCACTTGTTTCCCAGAAGATCACTCCTTACACACCTGTAGAGATACCCCCCGGCCCGCCTGGATCAGGCGAGGACCTTCGCTCGGCAACGGACGAATCGCTGAGGATCATTGATATTGCGGTGCACGGGTGTGCAGCCTTCGGCGGCCGAATGTGGATGATGAGCGTATGACCGAACGTGATGCACCGCCGTGTGTCCGCGTACGACCTCGGATGTCGTTTGGCGTACGACCTCACGTGTCGGTGGGTTCCAGCGTGATCAGTCTGTCACGGATGGTGTCGATGGTTGTGGATCGGGGTTGGTGAGTCGGTCTTTGAGCCGCCAGCTGGGGCCGTTGATGGTGATCACGTCGCAGTGGTGGAGGAAGCGGTCGAGGATGGCGGTGGCCAGGACTTCGTCAGTGAAGACGTGTCCCCATTCGCTGAAGGCTTTGTTGCTGGTCAAGATGATGGAGCCTTTCTCGTAGCGGCGGGCGATCAGTTGGAAGACGAGGTTGGCGTCGGTGCGGTCGAGGGATAGGTAGCCGACCTCATCGATGATCAGGAGGGCCGGGCGCAGATAGGAGCGGATCTGCCAGGCGAGTTTGCCTTGGACATCGGCGAGGCGGAGTTTGCCGACGACGTCGTCCAGGCTGGTGAAGTAGACGCTGTAGCCGGTTTGGCAGGCGGCGACGGCCAGCGCGACGGCCAGGTGGCTTTTGCCGACGCCGGGTGGGCCGAGCAGGGCGATGTTGGAGCGGGCTTCGACGAAGCCGAGGGTGGCCAGGTCGCGGATTTTGCGGACGTCCAGGTCGGGTTGGAAGGTGAAGTCGAAGTCGTCGAGGGTCTTGTGGTGGGGTAGTCCGGACAGTTTCAGGGCGTTGCGGAAGCGGCGCCCGTCTTTGACGCCGGCTTCTTCGCCGAGGGCCAGGTCGAGGAAGTCCAGGTAGCCCATTTGGGCGTCTTCGGCGCGTTTGATGAGGTCGGGGACGGCCTCGGCGAGGTGGGCGAGGCCGAGTTTGGTGGCGGTGTCGCGGATGCGGGTGGTGATCAGTTCGCTCACGATCGTCTCCTTGGTGCTGGTGCTGGTGCTGGTGCTGGTGGGTGGTGGGGTGGGTGGCTCCGGTCCGGTATCACCGTGTCGACGGCCAAGGCGGGGTAGGGACATGCGGTGAATGGATGGTCCGGAGCCACCCGGAGGTGATCGGTGGTGGTCAGGTGTTGGGCTTCAGCAGCCGGTGGAGTTTGAGTGCTTGGGTGCCGAGTTCGTCGATGATGTAGGCGGTGTCGCAGCTGCGGTGGAAGGCGGCCAGGTCGGCCAGGACGTTGTCGCCGCAGTGCAGGAGCCAGTCCTCCATCAGGCTGGTCAGCCAGGCCAGGTCGTGCAGCTCTGTCGGGTGGATGGGCAGGCACTCGGCCAGGTCGGTGGCGTTCAGCAGCGTTCCGTCACGGCGCTGGTAGGGCGCGCCCTGGGCCGGGTTGCGGGGTGTGGGGTGGGTGTTCATCGGGGGCCGTCCTGGTCCCACGCGGTCAGGAACGCCGCCCGGTCGTAGTCGCCCAGCGGGCGATGGGCCACGGTGGTGGCCGCGGCGGGGTTACCCGCCAGCAGCGCGGTCAGCGGGTTCGGCTCATCGACAACGACCCCGGACGCGCCGCCGGATGCGCCGCCGGATGCGCTGCCGGAGCGGGTGCCTGGGTGGGTGGGGTGGTCGATGACGGTGGCGCGGGTGTGTCCGTCGGGCAGGCCGTCCCAGTGGGCGGCATCGACCATCCATGAGCCTCGGCGTGGCGCGCGGGCGTGGATGGCCAGGATCTGGCCGCCGTCGGCTTGCAGGGCGTGGATGGCGATGGTGTCGGCGCAGGCGCGGATCTGCACGCGTTGTCCGGCGGCGACGTTGCGGGCGGGCACCGAGTAGAGGCTGGCTTCGAAGGAGACCAGGCAGTCCTTGCCCACCCGGCGCAGGTGGTGGTCGGCGACCACGTAGGGCAGGTCGGGCAGCGGGACCAGCGCCGCTCGGTCGGCGTGGGCTCGAGTGGCGATGATCTGGCCGTGGGTGCGGTGGATCTGGGCGCGGCGGATCGGCAGCCAGGTGGCGAACGCCGCATTGATCTCCTGCAGGCTGTCGAAGCAGCGGCCTGCCAGGACATGCCGGCGCACGATGTCGACTTGGCGCTCCACCCGGCCCTTGCCGGTGGGCCGGTAGGCGGCCAGCGGGTCGATGGTGAACCCGTAATGTGCGGCGAACGCGGCGGCTTCGGGATGCAGCGGCACCGCCTGGCCCGGGGCGACATGACGTTTGACCACCGTCTTGGTCCGGTCGTAGACGATCGCGCCCGGCACCCCGCCGAAGTGGGCGAACGCCCGCCGATGGGCGTCGAAGAAGGTGACCAGGTCGGTAGCGGTGGTGAACAGGCAGAACGGGTCACGCGAGTACGACAACGTCATGTGGAAGGAATAGACCTTCCGCGCTCCAGCAGGCCTCCTTCCTCGCCCCAGTCCACCTGGGCCTGCGCCCCGGGGGTGACCTCGAAGCGGCGGTGCAACCCCCGCATCCGCTCCGCCTGCACGTCGGTGCCGGACTCCGCGCCGATCCGCGGCCGGGCCTGGGCGACATACATTTTGACCCGCTGGTAGCTGTGGGTGAAGCCGTACTCGGCGACCAGCCGCTCATGGATGGTGGCCGCCCGGATGGTCAGGTCGGCGCGCAGCATCGCGTCCACCACCCCCACGTAGGGGTCGATGACCTGCGGCTGGCTGCCCTTACGCGACGGCGCCCGCGGCGGTGTGGCAGGGGCGTCGCTGCGCAGGTACTTTTTGACGGTGCGCCAATCCACACCGCACGCCTCAGCGATCTCTTTATAGGTGGCGCCCGCCTCATGCAGGGCGCGGAAGCGTCGTAGGTCCATCCAGGACTCCTGATCCAGGATCATGAAGGTTGTCATCCTTCGGGTTTGTCTGCTTGGCCGGCCGACAATCCGAAGGATGATCAACTTCGTGGCGAGAAACAGCTCAACTCGCCGGAGCCCCACCTACACGTGAGGTCGTACCAACACCGTCATCCGAGGTCGTACGCCGACACCGTGGCATGCTGTCGCTCCTGCGGACGTCGTCCGCTTGCTTGACGTGGACCCGGCTGCGGGTCTGTCGGCGCAGGAGGTGGTCAGACGGCTGGAGCGTCACGGCCCCAACCAGCTTCAGGAGGCGGTGCGGGAACCTCGGTGGCGGGCGTTCCTGCGGCAGTTTCAGGACCTGATGATCGTGATCCTGCTGATCGCCGCCGCGGTCAGCGTCGTGGTGGTGCGTGATTGGGAGACCCCTGTCGCAATCGTTGTGGTGGTGCTGCTGAACGCGACCATCGGCTTCGTCCAGGAATCCCGCGCCGCGGCCTCGCTGGAGGCGTTGCGGAAGATGAGCGTCACCACCGCGACGGTGCGGCGGGACGGCCGGATTGCGCGCCTGGACGCCACATGGCTGGTTCCCGGTGACGTGGTGGTGGTGGAGGCCGGCGACTGGGTGCCGGCGGACGGGCGGCTGCTGTCCTCGGCCTCCTTGGAAGTGCAGGAGGCCGTTTTGACCGGCGAGGCGCAGGCGGCTGCCAAGTCCGCTACTGCCCGAGTCGAGGAGCAGGCGCCGCTGGCCGATCGGGTGACGGCTGTGTTCATGAACACCGCGGTCACCCGGGGTCGGGGGGAGATGCTGGTCACCGCCACCGGCATGGCGACCGAGACCGGCCGAATCGCTGACATGCTCACCGAAGCCAAAACCGAACCGACCCCGCTTCAACGTCAGATCGACGCTCTGAGCCGGACCCTGGCGCTCATCTCCGGGGTCGTGGTCGTGATCGTGGCCGCGCTGGGTCTGGTGCGCGGGCAGGAGTTCGGGGTGCTGTTCGTCACCGCCGTCTCGCTGGCTGTAGCGGCCATACCGGAGGGGCTGCCGGCGGTGGTCGCGTTCACCCTGGCGATGGGGACGGGCCGGCTCGCCAGGCGAGGCGCCATCGTCAAGCGGCTGGCATCGGTGGAGACCCTCGGCAGCACCTCCCGGATCTGCACCGACAAGACCGGCACGCTGACGCTGAACCAGATGACGGCGCGGGAACTGGTGCTGGCCGCGCGGCGTTTCACCGTGTCCGGCCATGGATACTCCATCGAAGGGCGGATCCGCTCCACCGACGGTGAGCCGCCGCCGCCGACCTTGGATCAGGCGTTGATCGCGATGGCTCTGTGCACCGACGCCGTTCTCCGCGACGGGGAGGTGGTCGGCGACCCTACCGAGGCGGCCCTGGTAGTGCTCACGGAAAAGGGCGGCATCGATGTCGCGGGCCTGCGCGAAGAGCGCCCGCGCCTGGTTGAGATCCCGTTCGACTCCGACTACAAGTTCATGGCGACCTTTCACCGCTGGGCGGGCGATGGTGATCGCCCGATCGTGCGCTGCTTCATCAAAGGCGCGCCGGACGTTCTGGCGGCGCGGGCCACGCACTATCTGGGCCCGGATGTGATCGCTGAATTCGACCACGCGGTCAGACAACGCTATGACCAGGCGAGCGCAACCCTGGCCGAACAGGGCAGGCGGGTGCTGGCCGTGGCAGGACAGGACTTCGCCGCCGAGGGCTTCGAGGCCGGTGATGACCCCAAAAGGCTGCTCGACCGGATCGTGCTCATAGCCCTGATCGGCATCGTTGACCCGCCCCGGCCGCAGGCACGGCAGGCGATAAGCCAATGCCACGACGCGGGGATCCGGGTCCATATGATCACCGGTGACCATGCGGTGACGGCCGCGGCCATCGCCCGCGACCTCGGCATCCCGGGTCAGTCCGTCAACGGCACGGACCTCGACCGGATCGAGGACGACGCCGAACTGGCCCGCTGTCTGGATGACGTCGGTGTCGTCGCACGGGTGTCACCGGAGCACAAGATCCGGATCGTGCGGGCCCTGCAGGCGAGCGGAAACGTGGTCGCGATGACCGGAGACGGGGTCAACGATGCGCCGGCACTCCGCAAGGCCGACATCGGCATCGCCATGGGACTCACCGGAACGGAGGTGACCAAGGAGGCGGCGACGATGGTGCTCACCGACGACAACTTCGCCACGATCGTCAACGCCGTCCGAGAAGGCCGCGGCATCTACGACAACATCGTGAAGTTCGCCCGCTTCCAGGTCTCGACCGCCTTGGGCTTCGTCCTGACGTTCCTGGTCACCTCGCTGACCGGCATCGCCGGCGGAGCCCCGTTCACCGCATTGCAGATCCTCTTCGTCAACTTGGTCATGGACGGGCCGCCGGCGAT
Source organism: Nonomuraea sp. NPDC026600 (assembly GCF_040638335.1). NCBI lineage: Bacteria > Bacillati > Actinomycetota > Actinomycetes > Streptosporangiales > Streptosporangiaceae > Nonomuraea > Nonomuraea sp. NPDC026600. Next base: position 66,991 of record NZ_JBEZYD010000054.1, on the reverse strand, counting down.
GTCACTCGGCGTCGACCCGGCCAGCCCGGACGCCATGAACCGCCCGCCGCGCCCGGCCCGCGAACCCATCCTCACCCGGCAGCGCCTGATCCGGATCCTGCTGGCCAGCGCAGTCATGGCTGCGGGCACCGTCGCAGTCCTGGCCTTGGCCCCCGGGCCGGAGCCGCGACCGGGGCACGCCAGCGTAGCGGGCACGATGGCTCTGGCCACCTTCGTGTTCTTCCAGGCATTCAACCTCCTGAACGTACGACACCCCACCCGCACCCTGTTCAGTCGCGAAACCCTGCACCATGCCAACCCCTTGATCGCAACGCTTGCGGTCGTCATCCTGCTGCTGCTCATCGTCGAGTCCGACGGCCTGCACGGCTTCTTCACCACCACCGACCTCACCGCCCAGCAGTGGCTGGCCTGTCTGGCGGTCGGGTCGACGATTCTGTGGGTCGGCGAACTCGTCAAAGCCCTGCTGCGCGCCCGCCATCGCCTCGCGTGAGGAAGACGCGTCGCCGGGGGCACGGGTTGTTCGCCATCAGCACTGGGATCTAAGGGGTTTGCGGGGCTGTGATCCGCCGGGGCCGGGATTCTCGGCAGTCACTCCTGGGCAATACGTTGTTCTCGGAAGGTGCGGTGTTGCCGGCGATGGCGTCGGGCCTGGGGCGTACGACGCCGGGGCAGGCGGGCCGCGATCGGCGGGCAAAGCCCGAATGGGGACGGTACAGGCGGCATGCCTGACAGGGAGTAGATAGGGCTGATGGTGGAGATCGAGCAGACGGCGTTGCCGGGCATCGGGTTGCGGCATGAGTTCACCACGCGATCCGGGCGGCGCATCGGGATCGTCTCCCACCGCACCGGCCGCCGGCGCCCACCCCGACCTCGGCCCCCTGGCCGCCGCCTACGTGCTGATTCTGGCCGCGTTCAGGCCGCTGGCCGCCCGCCTGGTCCAACCGTGGATCACCGCGATCGCCAAACGCACGTCAACGTGACCCGGCCCTAAAGGACCGGGTTGGAGGTAGGGCACCAGCGGCCACCCGTCCGGTACCACCGCTGAACGATCGCGCGGTGCACCCGAACCGATACCCAACCGAGCCTGCGTTTGCGACCTGCCCCAGCCGACCATGGGTCATGGCAGCTTCGGCGCACCGGTTCGAGCGGTGGGCGGCCACCTACGACAAGAGCTTGATCGCCGCCCTGGCCGATCCCGTGCATACCGCAGTCCTGACCGCCCATCATCACCTGCCCCACCCCCGCCACCTACTCGACCTCGGCTGCGGCACAGGCCGCCTGCTCCGCAGGGCGGCCGACCGCTTCCCCACGACGCACCTGATCGGGTTGGATGCCGCCCACGCCATGCTCACCGTCGCCTACCGCACCACCCAGCTCCAAGGCAGTCCCGCGCTGGGGCGGGCCCGTGCCGAGCAGTTGCCGTTTCCCGGCGCCAGCCTCGATATCATCACCGCGACCCTGACCTGCCGACACTGGCACGATGTCCGCACCGGTCTGGAGGAGATCGCCCGTGTCCTGGCCACGGGAGGGGTGTTCGTCTACGCCGACATACATCCACCGGCGCCTCGGCGTCGCTGGTGGCGGCGCTGTGAGACGAGCGGCTGGCATCTTCTGGACCAGACGACGGGCATGCACGTGATCGAAGACCGACCTGTTCCCGGCTGCGGCACCCTGTTGCCGTGCCGCCTACTGGTGGCGGGCCGTTCCTGACATGGTTCTCAGGTCGGGTCGCCCGGGGGAATTGCGCCCCTGGGCGATCCGACCTTAGCCTCCGGAATCTAAGGCCAGACTGATCGGCAAGATCCCGGCTAGTTCAGACAACCGCAGCAGTACATCACCCATCGTCATCAGCTCTAGGACGTCGCCGGACCGGTTCACGTCCGTACGGTTGAGCGGGCTCCGGCGGGCTGGCAGACAGAGCGGGAATCGGGCATGCTACTGGGTCGCCAGGCACGATCGTGATCGGGCTTCCATGGTGAAGGATCGATATCGGTCCACCGTCGGACAGTGTGTAGGTGGCGGTGTCCGGTTCGATGATCACGCTCAGCCGACGTCGGCGTGGGGCGAGGCTGAAGGCCAGCCGAGTCAGCCCGTCGGGGAGCCGCGGTGCGAAGGCCAGGCGACCGTCCCGGTGACGCATCCCGGCCAGGCCGGCGACCAGAGCGGTCCAGGTGCCGGCCAGGGCGGCGATGTGCAAGCCGTCGCGGGTGTTGTGTTCCAGGTCGGCGAGGTCCATGAGGGCGACCTCGGCGAGGTAGTCGTAGGCCAGTCGCAGGTGCCCGACTTCGGCGGCGATCACCGCTTGGGTGCAGGCCGACAGTGAGGAGTCTCTGACGGTGAGCCGTTCGTAGTAGGCGAAGTCGCGGGCTTTGTCCTCGGCGGTGAAGGCGTCGCCGCGCCGGTAGAGGGCCAGCACGAGGTCGGCCTGCTTGACCACTTGCTTGCGGTACAGGTCGAAGTAGGGGAAATGTAGCAGCAGGGGGTACTGCTCGGGCGTGGTGGCGGCGAAGTCCCAGGCCTGATGTCCGGTGAAGTTCTCGGCTTGCGGGTGGACGCCGAGTTCCTCGTCGTAGGGGATGTACATCGCCTCGGCCGCATCCCACCAGTCGGCTGTCTCCTCCTGGCTGATGCTCAGCTCATGGGCGCGGTCCGGGTATCGGCGGGCGGCGTCGGCGGCGGCGCGTAGGTTCTGCTGGGCCATCAGGTTGGTGTAGACGTTGTCATCGCCGAGGGCGCTGTACTCGTCGGGGCCGGTGACCCCGTCGAGGTGGAAGCGGCCCCGAGCGTCGTGGTGGCCCAGGGAACGCCACAATCGTGCGGTCTGGGTCAGCAGTTCCAGGCCAGCGGTGCGTTCGAAGGCGTCGTCTGCGGTGGTGTCGACGTAGTGGACGACCGCATCGGCGATGTCCGCGTTGATGTGGAAGGCGGCCGTGCCCGCCGGCCAGTAGCTGGAGCACTCTTCGCCGTGGATGGTCCGCCACGGGAACGCTGCTCCGCGCAGTCCGAGTTGCCGGGCGCGTCTGGTGGCCATCGGCAGCGTAGAGTGCCGCCAGCGCAGGGCGTGTGCGGCGGCGTCCGGGAGGACGTGGGTGAGTACGGGAAGCACGAAGGATTCGGTGTCCCAGAAGCAGTGCCCGTCATAACCGGGGCCGGTCAGACCTTTAGCAGGGATCGCCCTGCCTTCGGCGCGTGCCCCAGCCTGCAGCACATGTAGCAGGGAGAAGCGCGCCGCCTGCTGGATCTCGCTGTCACCGTCGATTTGCACGTCGGCGCGGGCCCAGAACGCATCAAGGTAGGTGCGCTGTTCGGTGAGCAGGCCATTCCAGCCGGTCGCCACGGCCCCCGCCAGCGCCGCGTCACATTGATCGCGTACGGCGAGTAGCGAGCGGGAGCCCGACCAGCCGTAGGCGACGAACTTGACCAACCGCAGGTGATCCCCCTTCTCAAGCGACGCTGTCACCGTCACCCGGCCAAGATGGTCGGAACTTTCGGCGTGAACCTGGGTATCGGGCGGCCCGTCGATCAGATGGTCCATGGCCGAGGCGATGCACAGGCCGCTGTGCCGGGTCGAATGAACCAGCCCAGCGCGGGCGTCCTTTGCCGAGTGCTCCCTGCCCACCAGCGGAGCCTGCAAGACCGCGGTGACCCGAGGGTCACCGCCGGGCGCGGGCAGCGGCTCGTTCGCCACGAGTTCGGACTGCACCACCAGCCGCACCGGCCCTTCCAACGGCTCCACGTCGTAGCAGATGGCCGCGATCGAGCGCTGCGTAAGGGACACCAGCCGAGTCGAGGAGACCCGCACCGCGCACCCGGACGGCGAAACCCAGTCGGCGCGGCGACGTAGCGCTCCAGCGCGGAAATCAAGCACCTGCTCATGCGAGCGCAGCTCACCGTAGCGGACATCGAACGGTTCGTCGTCGACCAGGAGGCGGATCAGCTTGCCATTGGTCACATTGATCACCGTCTGCCCCGACTCCGGATACCCGTAGCCCGGTTCTGCGTACGGCAGCGGCCGCAGTTCGTAGACGCCGTTGAGGTAGGAGCCGGGCAGGCCGTGTGGTTCCCCCTCATCAAGGTTGCCTCGCCAGCCGATGTGGCCGTTCGACAGCGCGAAGAGCGATTCGGTCTGCGCGAGCACGGTCAGGTCCAACTCGGTGGCCCGCAGGGACCACGGCTCGCAGGGGAAGGCCGAGTGATTGATCACGGACGGTCCAGCAGTTCGGCGAAGCCGGCCACCACCACATCGGCGCCGTGCGCGGTGAGCTGGTCGGCCTGCCCGGCCCGGTGGACTCCGACCACGAACCCGAACCCGCCATTCCGCTTGACTGCGACTCCCGCGAGGGCTTCCTCGAACAATGCGGACTCTGCCGGGCTGACCCCCAAGGCACGCGCGGTGGCCAGAAGCCGAGCCGGTGCGGGCTTGCCCGCGAGATGATCCCGTTCCGCAGCGAGCTCGTCGGCGCGCTGTTCGAACAAGTGCTTGATTTCGGCGGCAATGGGGGCGTCCCGGCAATTCGTACTGGAGGAGACCACCCCCCGGCGCAACCCTAGAGCCCGATCAGCCTCGACGGAGCGGCGCGATCTGGCGTAGGCCTGCAGCCTCCCCTGTCGAATCCGGCACAACATGATCTCGTTCTTCTTGTGGTTGCCCAGCCCCTGCACCGTCGGGGCGCTGGGTGGATCGCTCAGATCGCCTTCCGGCAAGGTGATGCCTCGGGAGGCCAGAAAAGACCGTGTGCCATCGGCGCGGGGCTTGCCGTCCACATAGTCGTGATAGTCCTGCACGGGATCGAAGGCCACGACACGCTCCCCCTCTGCTGAGCACGTGCCCGCCATCAGACAGCCCCAGAGCGGCATCGCCCCGGCCAGCCATCTCGCTGGCTTGACGGGCACCAGGAGGCGGCTCATCATCTGTCCGGCCATCAGCGATCCGCTGGTCCTGGCCGCTCCTCGCGCGGCCGTACCACTGCGACCGGACATGCGGCGTGGTATAGCACGCCGTGACTGACCGAGCCAAGCACTGCGGAGGCGAACCCGCCCAGTCCGCGCGAGCCCACCACGAGCAGGTCGGCCGAGGCCGAGGCCTTTGCTAGAGCGGACACGGGATGCTCGCACACCTGCTCGTCGGTGATCTCGATGTCGCGGTTCTCGTCGCGCCAGGAGAGCACGCGCTCGCGGGCCGCCCGGACTTCTTGCTCGAAGGTCTCCTCAAGCAGGCTGCCGTAGCCGACGGTGTAGGAGGTGAGGACGGGCATGTTCCAGGCGTAGACGACATGCAGTCGCGCCTCGCGGGCACGAGCCTGTTCGATGGCGTACTCCATGGCCGCCCGAGAGTGCCCGGAGCCGTCATAGCCGACCACGACCTGGCCGTGCTGGACGACGGAGGGCCCACGCACGACAACGACGGGCCCGGCGGCGTGGCCTGCCATACCCAGGCCGACCGAGCCGAGCACCATTCCGGCGAACCCGCCGAGACCCCTGCTGCCCAGCACGATGCTGTCAGCCGCCGCTGCCTCGGCGACTAGTGATTCGATCACGTTTCCTGACAGCAGTTCGGTGCTCACCTCCATGTCCGGCGCCAAGGCGCGCGCTTTGTCGGCGGCGGCTTCCAGTGCCCCGGCGCAGTACTGCGTCTTTCCCATGCTGAACAGCAACTGCTCGCATACGTGCACGACACGCAGGGCCAGCTTCCGGCGCCGGGCATCGGCGGCGGCCCATTCCACTGCCGCTATGGCTGATGCGGACCCATCCGTGCCGGCCACGATCGGTCTGGCCATCAATCTCCTTCACGAAGTCGGATCCCTTCCACTTCCAGCCTTCCCCAACATCGCTCCATGCACCCTGCCGGATGGAGGTGGCCATGGGCCCCTACCTGCACAGATGGTGCGGGCAGCTGTCGAGACCGCTATCGCGGCCGGCATCCATTGTCTGGCCGACGTGAGCCCAGTAGCAGCCCGCGCGCTCCCATTGCCCCACGCGCCCCATCAGCGGTGAACGACCGTCTCCGGGTCTTACTCGGCGGAGCCTTCGGTGTTGCCGGGGGCGGCGGCGGTGACCTCGTTCAGCCGGTACAGCTCGACGGCTTTGTCGGGCGCGGAGCCGTCAAGCTCTCCACGCTCGGCCAGTTGGGTGAGCACTCGCAGCACGATGGAGGGTGCGTCGATGTGGAAGTGGCGGCGCAGCGCCCCGCGGGTGTCGGAGTGTCCGAAGCCGTCGGTGCCCAGGGAGGACCAGGGGGCGGGGACGAACGGTGCGATCTGGTCGGGCACCGCCCGCATCCAGTCGGACACGGCCGTGACCGGGCCCGGTTCGGTGGCCAGGCGGCTGGTGACATAAGGGATTTTGCGCGGTCGGCCGGGGTGGGCGAGGTTCCAGGCGTCGGCGGCGAGGGCTTCGCGGCGCAGTTCGGTCCATGAGGTCACTGACCAGACGTCGGCGCCGACGCCCCAGTCGTCGCGCAGCAGGCGTTGGGCCTGCAACGCCCATTGCACGGCGATGCCGGAGGCCAGGATCTGCGCTCGCGGCCCGTCGGTCTTCTCAGCTGGGCGGTAGCGGTGCATTCCAGCGAGGATGCCGTCGATGTCGACGTCGGCCGGCTGGGCCGGCTGGGCTATGGGTTCGTTGTAGAGGGTGAGGTAGTAGAAGACGTTCTGGTCCTCACCGTCGCGGGGTTCGCCGTACATCCGGCGCAGGCCGTCGCGGACGATGTGGCCGAGTTCGAAGGCGAAGGCGGCGTCGTAGGCGAGGCACGCGGGGTTGGTGGAGGCCAGCAGCAGCGAGTGGCCGTCCTCGTGTTGCAGGCCCTCGCCGTTCAGGGTGGTCCGGCCGGCGGTGGCGCCGAGCAGGAAGCCACGGGTCATCTGGTCGGCGGCCGCCCACAGGCCGTCGCCGGTGCGTTGGAAGCCGAACATGGAGTAGAAGATGTAGATCGGGATCATCGCTTCGCCGTGGGTGGCGTAGGAGGTGCCGGCCGCGGTCCACGACGCCGTAGAGCCGGCTTCGGTGATGCCCTCGTGCAGGAGGACACCCTTGGTGTCCTCCTGGTAGCTGAGCATCAGTTCCCGGTCCACGGCGAGGTAGGTGTGCCCGTGCGGGGAGTAGATCTTCGCGGTCGGGAAGAGCGCGTCCATGCCGAAGGTGCGGGCCTCGTCCGGGATGATCGGCACGAACCGGTGGCCGATGCCGGGGTCTTTCATCAGGTCCTTGAGCAGACGGACGAACGCCATCGTGGTGGCGACTTCCTGCCGGCCCGAGCCGCGTCCGGCGACCGCGTACGCCGTGGCGTCCGGCAGGGTCAGCAGGGGTCGGCGGGATGGGGTACGGGCGGGTAGATAGCCGCCCAGCGCACGGCGCCGCTCTCGCAGATACTCCAGTTCCGGCGCGTTCTCGCGCGGCCGGTGGTAGGGCGGCAGTTTCTCGTCAAGGGCCGAGTCGGGGATGTCGAGGTAGAGCCTGTCGCGAAAGGACCTGAGGTCGTCGAGGGTGAGTTTCTTCATCTGGTGGGTGGCGTTGCGGCCCTCGAAGTGCGAGCCGAGAGTCCAGCCTTTGATGGTCTTGGCAAGGATCACGGTCGGCTGACCGGTGTGCTCCACTGCCGCCTTGTAGGCCGCGTACAGCTTGCGGTAGTCGTGTCCGCCGCGCTTGAGTCCCCAGATCTCCTCATCGGACAGGTGCGCGACCATGGCAGCCGTGCGCGGGTCTCGGCCGAAGAAGTGCTCCCGGACGAACGCCCCGGACTCGGCCTTGTAGGTCTGGTAGTCCCCGTCCGGCGTGACGTTCATCAGGTTGACCAACGCGCCGTCGACGTCGGCCGCCAGCAGCGGGTCCCACTCGCGGCCCCAGATCACCTTGATGACGTTCCAGCCGGCGCCGCGGAAGAAGGCCTCCAGCTCCTGGATGATCTTGCCGTTGCCGCGTACCGGGCCGTCCAGGCGCTGCAGGTTGCAGTTGATGACGAACGTGAGGTTGTCGAGCTCCTCGCGGGCGGCCACGCCGATCGCGCCGAGCGCCTCGACCTCGTCCATCTCACCGTCGCCGAGAAACGCCCACACCCGCTGCCGGCTGGTGTCCTTGATTCCGCGGTGGTGCAGGTAGCGGTTGAACCTGGCTTGGTAGATCGCGTTGATGGCGCCCAGGCCCATCGAGACGGTGGGGAATTCCCAAAAGTCCGGCATCAGCCGGGGGTGGGGGTAGGACGGCAGGCCGCCGCCTGGGTGGGAGAGTTCCTGCCGGAATCCGTCGAGCTGATCTGCCGATAGCCGGTCCTCCAGGAAGGCCCGTGCGTACATGCCCGGCGAGGCGTGGCCCTGGAAGTAGATCTGGTCACCGCCGCCCTCAGCGCCGTGGCCGCGGAAGAAGTGGTTGAACCCCACCTCATACAGCGACGCGGCCGAGGCGTAGGTGGAGATGTGCCCGCCTACCCCGATGCCGGGCCGCTGCGCCCGGTGCACCATGATCGCGGCGTTCCACCGGATGTAGGCGCGGATGCGCCGTTCGATCTGCTCGTCGCCGGGAAACGGCGGCTCCAATTGCGGCGGGATGGTGTTGATGTAGTCGGTGCTGTGCAGGCTGGGCACCCCGACCTGCCGTTGCCGGGCGCGCTGCAGCATGCTGAGCATCAGGTACCGGGCCCGATTCGATCCGGCGTGGTCCACTACCGCGTCGAAGGACTCCAGCCACTCCTGCGTTTCGGCGGGGTCCAGGTCGAGAAGCTGGCTGGGCAGCCCGTCGCTGATCAGCGGCTGGCGCTGCATTTCTGAGGTCATGACGTCGGCCCTTTCTCTTAAGCGTTGGCCTTGCGACGTCCACCGGCACTGATGCACACAACACCGGCCCGGACGGGGGCTGGTCTGCTCCGCTCATGCTGCGAGCCGGCGAAGCGCAGCCGGACCGGCGCCCGTGCGACGAACGTGCGGCGCCGAAAAGGCGCCGGGCAGTCTTTGACGCGGCCCGGGTGCCAGGCCGCGATGCCGTGGCCTGAGCCTGCGGCGGGTGCGGGCGACAAACCGGCCCGGCCGGTCGGTGACCTGTCGGCGTCGCCTGGCAGGCGATCATGGCAGGAGCCGATCAGTAAGCAGGATGCCGAGGGCGGGCAGGAGCACGATCTTGGCGCATTCAGCGGCGATGTAGGCCAGGTGGTGGTGCGATCGCGGTGGACTCTGCCCCTGGATGAGGTGTCGCGCTCGGCGATCCAGAGGGGGCCGCAGAACCGCCACCTGGATGACCAGCAGCGTCCAGAGCGCGATCAGCACCGTCGTCACGGTGCCACCGAGGTTGACCTTGCTGGCGTTGCTGGCGTTGCTCGCGAGCAGCGCCAGGGTGAGTGTGACGGCCAAGGCGAGTTCCACGACGTTGAGGGCCCGGAAGACCAACCGGCCGATGCCCAGCCCGAGCGGCACGGTGATGCCGGGCGCGCGGAACTTCAGCGGGGTTTCCAGGAACGAGATCGCCAGCACCATGCCCAGCCAGAGGAACGGGACGGCGATCTGCGCCACGGCGGCAAGATGGGTGTTCACGGCTGACTCCCGAGGTCGGGCGGTGGTGGAGCCTGCTGGCCGTGGACCGGCCCGGCCGCAGGGGTGATCTGTGCCAGGCACAGGTGAGGCTGGACGAAGGGCTGCAGACTAACCGTCGTGGGTGGGGCCTCGACGTCGGCCAGGGCCCGGCGGAGCATGCCCAGGTGGATCGAGCAGACCACCTCCGGATGCGTCGCGGCGATGGCGCGAAACGGGCAGGCATGCAGGCGGATCTGCATGCTGTCCCCGTCGTGGCCGAGTTCGGGGTCGAAGCCGAGCTCGGCGAACACGGCGTTCACATGGACCGCCGCCTCACCTAGCGTCGCCGGGGCGGTTGCCGGCGCGGGGAGGAGTTCGCGTTGTCCGCTCCAGGCCCAGCCGGCCTGTTCGGCCCGTTGCGCGCGTTCGTCGCGGTCGCCGACCCATTGCGCGACAAGGAGCGCGGACAGCAGCTCGTAGCCGGTGTGCCCGCTGGGTGCGATGGCGCGGCTGGCCGGGCTGTAGAGCCGTCGCGGGCGTCCTCGTGTCCCGGACTGGCCGGCCTGGCTTCGCACCAGGCCCGCATCGATGAGGACGTCGAGATGGAAGCGGATGGTGGTGACGTGCAGGTCGCACGCCGCGGCCAGCTCACGCACATCCAACGGGCCATCGCTGGCCCGCAACACATCCAGCAGCCGCAGCCGGCTGGCGACGGCGAGTGCGCCGTGCGTCTGGGTTCGCTCGCCCGCTCGCTTGTTGTCCACCCCACCACTCTATTAAAAATGATGCTGATAGTCTAAAAACGGTCGCTGGTGCGATGCCCGGCGAGGAGGAGGCCGATATGACCTATGTGATCGCGGAGCCGTGTATCGATGTCGTCGACCGGGCTTGCGTCGAGGAGTGTCCGGTCGATTGCATCTATGAGGGGGCTCGGGCGCTGTACATCCACCCCGATGAGTGCGTGGACTGCGGCGCGTGCGAGCCGGTCTGCCCGGTAGAGGCGATCTTTTACGAGGACGACGTGCCGACGGCCTGGTCGGAATTCATCGCCGACAACGCCAGATTCTTCACCGAAGCGCTGCCTGGCGCGGTCGCGGCGCTGGGTTCGCCGGGCGGGGCGGCCAAGCTCGGCCGAGCGGGAGTGGATACCCCGCTGGTCACCGGTCACCCGAGCCACACCTGAGGGCGGCTTCACCGCGCGCACCCGGGTAGGGCATCGGCTGCGAGTGTCGCCGCTTCGCCGCAGCTCCTGCATGCTGACGAGACTTCAAGATGAAGGTGGGATGAGATGCCACGCGTGGCCATCAACGGACTGGGCCGCATCGGCCGGGCAGCGTTGAAGATCCTCCTGGACGGCGACGGGCTCGACCTCGTCGTGGTCAACGACATCGCCGACGTCGACAACCTGGCCTACCTGCTCAGATACGACACTGTCTACGGCCGCTACCACCGCAAGGTCGACGCCGTGGACGGAGCGCTGCTCATCGACGACCGGCGGATCCCGGCGTTCGCCGAACATCACCCGGCGTACCTGCCGTGGGCTGACTTCGGCGTGGACCTGGTGCTGGAATGCACCGGTGTCTTCAAGACCGAGGACGACCTGAAAAAGCACCTTCGGGCCGGCGCCTCGTACGTGATCCTTTCCGCGCCGACAACCGCGGAGAGCGTGCCCACGGTGGTCCACGGTGTGAACCACCCCGACGGTGAACCGCAGATCATTTCCTGCGCCAGCTGCACCACCAACTGCATCACCCCGGTCATCGAGGTCGCCCACCGGCACATCGGGGTCCAACGGGCGGTGATGACGACCATCCACGCCTACACCGCCAGCCAGCAACTCGTCGACGGCCCGAGCAAGAGTTTGCGGCGCGGCCGGGCCGCAGCGGCCAACCTGGTACCCACCTCGACCGGAGCGGCACGAGCCACCACCCGTGCCGTCCCCGAACTGGCCGGCAGGTTCGACGGGATCGCGGTGCGCGCCCCCATCCCGGTGGGGTCGATCGCCGACATCGTGTTCGTCGCCAACCGGCCCACCACCGTCGAGGAGGTCAACGACGCCTACCGGCAGGAGGCCACCTCCGGCCGCTACCAGGGCATTCTCGGTGTCTCGGAGGATCCGCTGGTTTCCGCCGACATCGTCGGCGACCCCCGTGCGGCCGTCATCGACCTCGACCTGACCCGGGTCGTGGACGCCACCCTGGTCAAGGTGATGGCCTGGTACGACAACGAATGGGGATTCACCCACCAGATGATCCGCGAGGCTCGCACCACGCTTGGCGTGGCCGCAACCTGATGCCTTGCTTCAAGGACGGTTGCGGCGCTTTCGTTCCGGACCCGCAAACCGCGGTCCTCGGCGATAAGCCGGCCGGTAACCGGAGACGCCGCAGCCCAGTGGCGCCGCACCAGGGTGAGAGACGATTCACGTTGCAGTGCGGCGACGCCCAAGAAACGCCAGAGGCGGTCCCACGCCTCATGTCAGTAATCGAACCCGGAGGCAAGGACGGCATGCAGAAAGTCTCGCTCACAGCTCTGGCCCGCCAACAAGCCGACCGGGCAGCCACGGCCGGTGGCGGTCATGCCGCCGACACCGTCTACGGCGGCCACGAGAAGGTGCTCCGTCAGACGGTCATCGGCATGAGCCAAGGCGCGAGCCTCGCCGAGCACGAGAACCCCGGCGAGGCCACGGTGCAGGTGCTCCACGGCCGTGTCCGCATGATCGCCGGTAGGCAGTCGTGGGAGGCGCGCACCGGAGACCTGCTCATCGTGCCCGACACCCGCCACAGTCTCGAGGCGTTGGAGGACTCCGCGGTCCTGTTGACCGTTGCCAAGCTGCTCTGATCCGATGGTGTCGCGGCGACCCGGCAGGCCGGGCGAAACGCCCTCGCACCGGTGCCGCGGCGTCGTGCGGGCTGAGGCGGGCCGGCTCAACCGCGGCCACCACGCCCAGGTCATGTCCCGGTCATCCTAGGAGGCACCACGGCGTATGCATGATCATGGTCGTCGCGCCGACAAACGGCTGCGGCCGGGTGGCCGATGCCCGTCCGGGGCGGACCTTGATCGACTCGTTGAGCGGCACGGGTCGCGTTCAACTGACTCCAGCCGTATGGGTTGCTCGCTGTCCAGGCTAGGCCGACGTGGGCAAGGGTTGTTCCGGCCAGTTGAGGACCTTGGCGCCGAGCACCGCCGCTTGCAGGGTGAAGCGGTGAGCAGGGTCGGCCGGGTTGTAGCCGGTCAGTGTCTTGACCCGGTTCAGCCGGTAGGTGACGGTGCGCACCGACACGTGCAGCCGCTTGGCCGATTCGGTGGCCACTTCTCCGGTGTCGAAGTAGGCCTCCAGGGTGGTCAGGAGCGGCTGGGCGCCACCGCGGGCCTGCAGCAGTGGGCTGAGCACGGCGTGTACCAGGTCGACGATGGCGGGTTGGTCGCGTAGCAGAACCCGGTAGATGAGCAGGTCGTGGGCGTTGACGACCGGGCTGTCGACATGCAACCGGCCGGCCATGGTGAGCGCTTCGCGGGCTTCTTCGTAGGAGCGGGCGATGCCGTACAGGCCCGGATAGGCACGGCCGACAGCGACCCGCCAAGGGCGCCCGCGCGGTAGGCGGCTGAGTTCGCGGTGCATGAGCCGCCCGAGATCGTCTGCGGGATCGGCGGTGGGCGCTACCCGGCCGGCCAGGGCGGGGTCGGCGGGTGCCAGCACGACGAGGAGACCGTCCTTGGTCGCGACGAGCACGTCCCGGTCACCGAGCCGGTCGAACACGACCGCCTCCAGGGCGCTGATCGCCGCGTCGGCATCGGGCAGCCGCCGGCTCGGCGCGGCGAGGGCGACCTGGTGGACGCGGGCGAGGTCGAGCCCGAACGGCTCGGCGCGTCCCACCAAGGCGCCCAGGTCGGAGTCGCCGCGCAGGAGGTCGTCGATCAGCTCGCGGCGCAGCGTCTCTTCCCGGCGGACCAGGTCGCGGCGCGCCTCCGCGTAGCCTTCGGCGAGCCTGGCGACCGCGACGTCGACGACGTGCAGCACCGCGGTGGTGGCGGCGCGCACCTCCTCACGGTCGCGGGAGCGCACCGCCATCGGCAGGTCCTGCCACAGCCGCCGCGCCGCCGACAGGTACAGCTGAACCACCCGCCCGGCGGAGATGCCCTGTTCCGCGGCCCGCCGGCCGAGCAGACCCACCGCCTCCAGCTCGCCGCCCTTGGGCCGGCGTCCGTGGACGGCGGCGTCGGCCAGCAGCGGCAGGTACTCACCGAGCAACTCCACCGGCACACCCCCAGCATCCCGACTGGCCCCCTCGGCAACACCGACAAGCCACGCGTCATCCGGCTCAGATTCCGACGGTGAGCGCTCGCCGCGCCCCCGGGTGCTGTCGGCCATGCCCACCTCCGTACCCGCCTCGCCTCCCGAACCACGGACGCCTTCGATGCACCGTGTACGGCGCCCGGCCGCAGCGGCGGGAAACCTCACCGGCTGGCTAGGCCGGCCCTGGTGGTCGACGGGTCCGATGATGGTGACGGGCGCCTCCTTCGCCAGCCGGTCCTTGCCGGACGTCGGCAGTTTAGACCTGGCCGTGCCTATCCGCCTGGCACCTGCCCGCTACCGCGGGACGCAACCATCACGAATGACGTGTCCGAGAAACCCACAACGGCCCATCTTTGAAAGCCTCACTCGTGCCGGCTGCCGGAGCCGTCGCCTCTGTTCGTCATCCGCGGCGTCGTCGATGTCCATGCCCGGCACCGTCCCGCAGCCGCCGTCTTCCAACCTTGATCGCGGCACACGGCATCAATCCCATGGCGAGTGGCCGGCCGGCGAGCCCACGCCGCCACCGACCTGACGAAACGCCTGCGACAGCCCACCACGATAGACGGAGGCGACCAGCGTCGCCGCTGTCGACGTGACCAGAGAGGGGCAGGTCGCGGTCGGCGGACGGCGTTGACCATAGCGCCTACCGGGGCACGCAGCTGCCGGGCCGACCTGCTGGAACGATCGCTGATCACCGGTGTCTTCATCATATTGACGGGCGCAGGCACGAGGTGTCCGGCGACGGCGTGCGGTCCTCGTTGGCCAGATGAGCGCGGTGACGTTGTGATTGCCGACGGTCGGCAACCAGGCCTCTGGCATGTTGGCCGGTGGCACCCCCTGCCTTCCGCCTCATGACGACGTAGGTTGGTAGTAGAAGGTGATGCCGGATCGAGCGAGGAGGCAGGCCATGGCGGCCTGCCGGGATCCCGCCGCCGCGGCTGCCCAATCTCATTGGCCCGCACCCGGCGCCAGCGCACCCATTGCGACCCGCGGCGTGGACATCTACCGCGCCTGCCATCGCCAACCTTGAGAAAGGAGCCAGTTACGTGACCAGCACTGTGCACGATCCGACTGTGCACGATCCGATCGAGGAGCTGCGTACCACGTTGGAGGAGCAGTTCCAGCGGCACAGCGACCAGCTCGCACACCTTACCGTGTGCGGCCGGCAGCCCGACCGCGGCGGCTTCGACGACGACATCCTCGAAGCGCTGATCGCCTCCTCCCGCCAGGTGGTGGCCGACACCGCGCAGGCGTTGCGGCGCATGGCTGAGGGCAGCTACGGGATCTGCGAACGTTGCGCCACCGACATCCCGCCGCAACGGTTGGAAATCCTGCCGCACGCCCGGTTCTGCGTGCCGTGCCAGCGCAAGCTGACCGGCTGACCGGCCGGCAGCTGGCCGGGATGCACCGGCGCGAACTCGGCAACAACTGCACTGAACGGAGGCCACCGATGCGTTTCTCATCGACCCGATACTCGGTCGGCGACCGGGTCGTCACGCTGACCCCTGTCGGCGAGATCGATCTGCTCACCGCCGGTGCGCTGCGAGTCGCCATCGAGGACACACTGCAGGCACCAGGCCCGGTCGACGTCGTCGTCGACCTGGCCACGGTGACGTTCCTCGATTGTGCGGGAATCGGCGCCCTGGTGGCCGGCCATAACATCGCCATCCGGCGTGGACGCGGCTACACGGTGGTCAATCCGCAGCGGCGCGTGCGCCGGGTCCTGGAGCTTGCCGGTGTTTTGGAGGAGCTCACGCACCTCCCGCAGCCGGCACCGTCGACCAGTCGGCCGGCACGATCACCGCAGCTCGGGCGGCGCCGACTCGACCAGTGGGCAGAGCTGGCATCACCTGCAGCCGCGGAGCTGAGTCGTGTTCGAGTGGCCGGCGCTCGCCGATGGCCGGCTGCCACACGTGCGACGATCGCCGCACGGCCGCAGCAAGCAAACCATCCACGGTGGACGCGGGCACCGCCTGTCGAACTCTGCACCTGTTGCGCGGTCAGATAAGGCTGGCCGGCGACGGCGCCACCTCATCCGGCTCAGCCGGAAAGCTGCTGATCGTGCTTGGCGCGTGGCACACGCCGCAGGCCGGGAATAACGCGGCCCCGCTCTTGACCATCGCCAAGCCATCGCCGCTCAGCGATCCGGGCACGTAACTCCTCACGCAGGTGCAGGCGCCGAGATCACCATCCACAGCCGGACCCGCAACGCTCGTTCCTGAACCCGGCATCGACTGATCTGGCCGACCGCCAGATCACCCAGCTGCGGCAGCCGCCGTCGCTCACACTCCGAAGGGGACCGAGAGCATGACCATCAACCCGGCTGCTGTGATCGTCGTGGGAGTCGATGGCTCTCCACAGAGCCTGTCCGCGGTGGACTGGGCAGCCCGAGAAGCGGCCGCCCGGCAGTGTCGGCTGCGGATCGTGCACGCGTTCCTGTGGCCATTGATGGGCGTATCACTGGAACCGCCGGTGATGGGCCCGCCCGACGCCGGGCTCCAGCAGGAAGCCGAACAACTCCTGCGCACCGCCACCGACCGAGCCCGCCAGATCGCCCCCGCCCTGGACATCAGCACCGATCTTCCGGTGTGCGCCCCCGCCGCGGCGTTGATCGACGCCTCCCGCGAGGCTGCCCTGGTGGTGGTCGGTCACCGCGGCCTGGGTGGGTTCACCGGACTGCTCGTCGGGTCCGTCGGCGTCCAGACCGCCGCGCACGCCGCCTGCCCCGTCGTCGTCGTGCGTGACAGCCCATCCGGCGCCCCCGATGAAGCCGGTCCGGCTACCGGTCAGGTGGTGGTCGGCGTGGATGGCTCGGACCTGTCGGATCTGGCCGTCGACTTCGCCTTCGCGTACGCGGCGCTGCACCGCCTGGGTGTTGTCGCCGTGCATGCCTACCAGTGGCGGATCGGGAGCTACTACACGGATTACTTGTACCAATGGCCGACCCGGCTGCTTGCCGAAGCCGTGGCCGAATGCCGCGAGAAGTACCCCGATGTTCCGGTACAGCAGAAGGCCGTGCAGGGTGAGTCCGCCGATGTCCTGGTCGCCGAATCCGCGGGTGCCGCCCTGAGCGTCGTAGGATCCCGTGGCCGCGGCGGCTTCACCGGCCTGCTGCTCGGCTCCACCAGCCAGCGCGTGTTGCACCACGCGACCGGCACAGTGGCCATCGTCCGTGCCCAAGCCACCCATGGCGGCGACACGACCCGACCTCGGCAGGGCGTGTCGGACGCTCCGGAACCTGCGCACATAGCCACCAGTCCCACCGCACGGGCAGCGTCCCGACCAACCGTCGCCACGCAACCCGCAGCGCGAGAGCGGACCGGCGCCGAGGCAGCGGACACGAGCGCACCGCCGGTGTCGTCATTCGCCAAGTCGCTGTTCACGGGCCGGCTGCCGGCCGCGATGGTGATGCCGTATCCGCGGCTGGCCCGTGACGAGCAGCGCCGCGTCGACAACCTGATCGGCGACGCCCGGGACTTCCTGGACACGCACTACGACCCTATCAAGGTCGAGCGGGAACGGTGGGTGGGCGACGACGTTGTGCGCGGGCTCGGCGAACGCGGCCTGCTCGGCCTGTATGTGGCGCCCGAGTACGGCGGGCAGGGCCTGTCGCAGACCGGCTACTGCCGGGTGATGGAGGAATTCGGCGGCTACGACGGCAGCCTGTCGGTGGTCATGGGGGTGCACCAGTCGATCGGGATGAAACCGATCCACCTGTTCGGATCCGACGAGCAAAAGGCCCGATTCCTGCCCGATCTGGCCGCCGGCCGCAAGCTTGCCGGGTTCGCGTTGACCGAGCCCGGCGCCGGCTCCGACATTCGCGGCATCACCGCCTACGCCGAGCGGCGGGCAGACGGCTCCTATGTCCTCAACGGTGAGAAACGGTGGATCGGCAACGGCGGCAAAGACGTCGTGTGTGTCTTCGCCCGCGCTGAGACCGGTCACGTGGCTCTCATCGTCGAGAAAGGCATGCCGGGCTTCGACGCCCCGGACCGCTACGACACCCTGGGGCTGCTCGGCAACGACCTGCGCCGGCTCACGTTCCGCGATGTACGGGTGCCCAAGGAGAACGTCCTAGGCGAACCCGGAGACGGCCTGCGGGTCGCCATGCACACCCTCAACAACGGGCGCATGTCGCTGGGTACCGGCGTCGTCGGCGCCACCAAACGCCTCATCGACCTGGCCATCGACCACACCACCCGACGCGAGCAGTTCGGCCGGCCCTTGGCCGAGTTCGAACTGGTCGAAGACAAGATCAGCTGGATGGTGTCCTACCTGTACGGTTTCGAGTCGATGGCCTATCTGACCACCGGTCTCGTCGATGCCGGCGTGCCGGACTACTCTGTCGAGTCGGCCATGGCCAAGATCGCCGGTAGCGAGTTTCACTGGTACGCCGTCAACCGGGTTTTTCAACTCCTCGGCGGTCAGGCGTACATGGCCGACTCGCCGGCGGCCAAGGCGCTGCGCGACAGCCGCGTCTTTTCGATCTTCGAAGGCGCCAACGATGTGCTGCGCGCCTTCGTCGCGCTCGCCGGCCTCAAAACCGTCGCCGACGAGGTCGCCGACCTGCGCCACCTGAACCTCACCGACCCGATCGGCAGCATCGGCATCCTCGCCGACTACGCCGGTCAGCGTCTGCGGCGCCGGGTACGACCCGACCGGCTCGACACCGCCCACCCCACGCTCGGCCGCCACGCCGATCGGGTCGCCGGCCAGGTCGGGCAGCTTCGTGCCACCGCCGAGAAACTGCTGCGCATCCATGGCCCCGACATCCAATTCCGGCAGCGCCAGCAGAAACGCCTTGCCCACGCCGCGATCGACATCTACGCGCAGATCGCCACCATCTCCCGTACCAGCGCCCTATTCGACGACCAGGGCGTCCAAGCGTCCGGACAGGAACGCTACATCGCCACCACCTTCTGCGACCGCGCGGGCGGCCGGGTCGCCGAGCAGTTCGACCGCGTCGATGACAACGACGACGAACAGACCCACGCCATCGCTCGACTGGCCCACAATCGCGGCGGCTATACGCTCCGACTGCCGTGAAGGCCCACCCGAAGGCGACGTCAGACCCACCGCCCTGGCCGGTGTGCCTCCTGCGCAGTTCGGTAAGCCAGCAGGTCGCCACCCATGCGATGGGAACCGTCGTCCGCGGCCTTCGCCGACGCCCTGGGCGCTCCGATCATGGTCGGCGTCGACCGCTGACCATCGGCGCAACGGACGCTGGAGCTGGCATTCGAGCAGGCGCAGCGCGGCGACTGCCCACTCACCGCGGTTCCCAGGTGCACCGACCCGATCCCAGCCCGCGGTGTCGACGTACCGGCGCTGCTGCATGGCCGCAACGCCGTGCGCGATGCCGTAGCCGAGGGACTCGATGCGGCGCCGGCGCCGTGGTGACCCGAATGCTGGGCGTTGTAGCGTGGAAGGGACCCGTAGTCCAGAGCAAGCCTTTCGCGATTGCGAGGGAAGATCGGGGGCGGCATGCGACCGGGTTCTGCGTCCGGCTCTGACCGTTGGGAATCCGCCGCGGACAGCAGCCCTGTCCAGCCGGGAGATGCCCAGCGGGCCTCCCTTCCAGAGGCCGCCCCCCGAGTGCAGTTGGCATCGGTGGTGATGTTCGTCCGCGATCTGGACGTCAGCGTGGATTTCTACCGTGAGCTCCTGGGGATGGAGGTCACGGTCCGCAGTACCACTGCGGCCCTGCTGGTCAGCGCGGACAACCTCCAGGTTTACCTTCGCGCAATGGGTAGCGATGCCTCCCGCGCGCTGGGCACCGTCGGCATTCAGTACGTGATCTGGACTGCGGCTGACGAGCAGGATCTGCGGCGCTGTGAGCAGTTCCTCAAAGACGCAAAAGCCCATGTCCACACGCGGACGGGTGACGGCTTCACGCTGGTTGAGGGCAGTGATCCGAGCGGCGTGCCGGTGATGGTGGCCTATCCTGGCCCGGACCTGGCGGTGCGGCGTAAGATCATGACGCGGATCTATGCGTGGTGAGGACATGCCTGTCCTAGCGTATTCGCGCTGAGCGCCGAGCCGTCGACCGATTCGGTCGACCGCCGGCCGTGTTCGGACTGGCGTCGGCCACGATCGCATCAGCCGCCACGGGACCGGCCGTGCAACTAGTTTCCGGCCAGATGGCCGCTTAGGCGATCGTGGCGGCCGGAGCATCTCACCGAACCAGACGCTGGCCTTTTCGGCGGTTTCTGTCACGGAGGCCGGAGTCGCTGGCGGCGCCCGGATGAAGGATCCGGGCCATGCGGCCGAGGATGTGAATTGCTGGACGAATCATAGACCGGACAGGGTCGTATGGCCGCTGAGCTGGGACATGTCGTACATGTGGCTGTTGACCTCAAGGACCCTCGTCGTTCGCCAGACCACCATGTACGTCTGCGAACGGTAGTGCGGCCTTGAACAAACAACGTAGAGGGCGGCGGCCCACTCGACCTCGACTTAACAACAGCACCCTTACGGCGCCTATGGGAGGGGTGATCTCGTGACCGAGACCCTCTACCAACCGATCACACCTGAGCAACCCGCGCCGGGTATTCATGAGGCGTTCGAGAACTTCAGCCGGGCCGTGATCACCGACGGAGCGCTGGGCGAGCAACTGATCGCAGTGGCGGTCGCTCAACGTCATGCAGTGCCCCTACTGCAACGATCGGCACACCCGTCTTGCCCGCCGCAGAGGGCCAGTCCGGAGGAGATCATGGAGGCGATATGCGTGGCTGCGGAGATGCATGCACGCCACCCTTGCCCTGCACGCGATGGGCGAAGCAGCGTCAGATCAGGACTGATGAGCGCCGCAAGCCCTGCGGGCGCGCGACGCGCGCGGATCAATGTTGTGAGGAGGTGGTCCAGGTGAGCGACCATACCGAGCACGTGGGGGTGCCGTCTGATGTCACCGAGTTGCCGGTGACGGTCTCTGGGGCGATTGCCGAGGCGTGGGAGGCCGTCTGCCCCAGGCAGATCGCTCCGGAGCAATGGCGGCGGTTCGAAGGCTATATGAAGGAGATCTTCACCGCGATGGGCATGCCGGTCGGGTCATCGTCCACGGTGGACACACCACGCCGTTTCCTGCGCGCGATCTTCGATGCGACCAGCGGGTTCGAGGGCGATGAAAAGCTGGTCACCGCGTTTCCGACCGAATGCCACGGCGGCTCGGACTGTCGTATCAGTCAGGTGGTGGAGGGACCGATTCCGTTTTTCTCCCTGTGTGAGCATCACAGCCTGCCGTTCTTCGGCAGGGCCTACATCGGCTACATCGCGCATGAGCACATCCTGGGTCTTTCCAAGTTGACCAGGCTGGTGCGACTGTTCGCGCGCCGGTTCTCCGTGCAGGAGCGGATCGGCCAGCAACTCGCGAACGCGCTGGAGCGCATCTTGGCCCCGCATGGTGTGGCGGTGCACCTGGAGGCGGTGCACCTGTGCACGCAGATGCGCGGCGTGCGGGAGATCGAATCCAGCACTCGCACCACCTACTGGCGCGGTAACTACGACGCCGATGCGCAGTTGCGCGCCGAGTTCATCGGGCTGTGCGGTCCCCGAGGTTGACCGGGTATGGCAACGCACAGCGCCGGACATCCCGCCGGCCAGGCATCGGTGGAGTTGCTGAACCTGCTGTATGAGCAGGCCGGGCTGCCGCCTGGAGGCCTGCCCTCGGCGCTCGCCACGGCTTACGGCGGGGATCTGGGATTCACCGAGCCGTGCGTGTACGCCAATTTCGTCGCCTCACTGGATGGAGTGGTCGCTCTCGGCCCGCAGTACCCTTCTTCCGGTTCGGCGATCAGCGGCGGCGAACCGACGGACCGGTTCGTCATGGGGCTGCTGCGCGCCTTCGCCGATGTTGTGGTCATCGGTGCCGGAACCCTGCGGGCCAGCCCGGGCCATCGGTGGACGCCTGAGCACGTCTACCCGGCGGCCGCCGCCGACTTCGCGAATGTGCGAGGCAGCCGAGGGCGTACCGCCGGTCCTGAGCTGGCTGTGGTCACGGCCAGCGGGGACGTGCCGACCGGCCATCCTGGGCTCGAAGCCGGTGCGCTCATCCTCACCACGAAGGCCGGGGCCCGGCTGCTTGACGAGCGTCTTTCGGCAACCTGCACCGTCGTCGTTCTGGGCGAAGGCCCGGTCCTGCGGATGGCGGATGTGCTGCGGACCATCCGTGATCGCGGGCACACCATGGTGTTGAGTGAGGGCGGCCCGCGCCTTTTCGGGCACCTGGTCCGCGACCGCCTGGCCGATGAACTCTTCCTCACCCTTTCCCCGGTGATCGCCGGCCGCGCTGACACCTCGCGTCCCGGCCTGGTCACCGGGTCGGAGCTGCTCCCCAGCAGACGGGAGAGCGCCGAACTGGTCAGCGTCCGCCGGGACGCGTCGTACCTGTTCCTCCGCTACCGGCTTCACCACAGTGAGCAACTGGGGAGCAGACCGTGACGGTCGGCCCGCTCACGGGCGGTGCGGACTTCACGGGCACGGCCGCCGAGCATGTCGTGACGGAGGTGCCGACCTTCGGGCCCGAGGTGAGTGTGGGAGATGCCCGCGCGCGGATGCTGGGTCGCCGCTTCGACTGCGCCTGCGACATCGTGGTGGTCGACGAGCAGGGCAGGCTCCAGGGGCTGGTCAGCATCGAGCGGCTTCTTGCCGCCGGCGATGCCGTCACCGTAGGCGAGCTCGCCGATCATGACCCGCCTACCGTGACCCCGGGCGTGGATCAGGAGATCGCCGCATGGCGGGCCGTCCAGCACGCAGAAAGCAGCCTCGCGATGGTCGGCCCCGACGGACGCTTCCACGGGCTGATCCCCCCGCGCCGGCTGCTCCGTGTCCTGCTCGAGGAACACGATGAGGACATGGCCAGGCTCGGCGGCTACCTCAAGGGCTCCGCCACCGCCCGCACCGCCGCAGAAGAGCCAGTGCGTCGGCGATTCGCCCACCGGATCCCCTGGCTGCTGCTCGGACTCCTCGGCGCGATGCTGTCAGCCGGCATCGTAGCCTCGTTCGAGGAACAGCTGGCCGCCAACGTCACCCTCGCCTTCTTCCTGCCCGGCGTCGTCTACATGGCCGACGCGGTGGGCACGCAAACCGAAGCGGTGGTAGTACGGGGACTCTCCGTCGGAGTCTCCATCCGCCGCCTTGTTCGCGGAGAGGCCATCACCGGCCTCATCATCGGCGCCGCCATGGCCGTCGCCTTCCTTCCGTTCGCCCTCCTGTACGGCGACACCCAGGTGGCCCTCACCGCCTCCATCTCCCTCTTCGCCGCCTGCTCAGTAGCTTCGGTGCTCGCCATGGCTCTGCCGTGGCTGCTCAACCGGCTCGGCCAGGATCCGGCGTTCGGCTCGGGACCGCTGGCCACGGTCGTACAGGACCTGGTGTCCATCGCGGTGTATCTGCTCACCTCGCTGATCATCGTCAGCTGACGTCTCCCACCTGGGCGGGAAAAGAATCATCCTGGCCTTGCCCATCCGGCGGAACAGACTGTGGTGGAGCCCCGAGAGGTAGCCGATGGTGATTCGCCTTGGATTTACCCCGTGATGTGACGGCTTGCATCGGGCTGCGCCTCAGGAGCAACCTGGAGGGTACGGGGACGTTCCAGGCTCGGTGAGCCACGGGGGGTGACGTCGGATGGGTCCAGCAGGGACCGTTCGAGACCTGCCCAGCGCACTTCATGACCGCGGGCGGCTGGCGACGCGGCTGGCAGGTCGTCGCCCTGCGGTGTTCCTCGACTACGACGGGGTGCTGACGCCCATCGTCGACCGGCCTGAAGACGCCATGATCTCGGACGGCATGCGCGAGACCGTGCGGCATCTCGCCGCCAGGTGCCCGGTGTGCGTCGTCAGCGGCCGGGACCGGACGGTCGTGCAGCGGTTGATGGGCATCGACGACCTGATCGTGGCGGGCAGCCATGGGTTCGACATCTGGAGCCCAGGCGAGGGTGTGATCGCACACGATCCGGCGCCTGGATCGGCGGGGCTGATCGCCGCGGTTGCCGAACGGCTGTGGGCCGAGACAGGGTCGCTCGATGGTGTGATCGTGGAGCCGAAGCGAGCGTCGGTCGCTGTGCACTACCGGCTCGCGGCCGCGGAGGACCGTGACCGGGTCGCCGCCGTGGTGCGGTCACTGCAGGCCCGACAGCCCGACGAAATCAAGATCATGCCGGGCAAAATGGTGTATGAGATCCAGCCGAAGGTCGACTGGGACAAGGGCAGGGCCGTGCTCTACCTGATGGAGGTGTTCAATCTCGGCGCGGAGATGTTCGTTCCGCTGTACCTGGGCGATGACGTCACCGACGAGGACGCCTTCCGCGTGCTGCGTGGTCGCGGAATCGGCATCATCGTCGGCCATCCTGATGACACTGAGGTTGCGGGCCGGCCGACGGAGGCGGAGTTCGCGCTGGCCTCGCCGGAGGAGGTGGAGCGCTTCCTGACCACTTTGGGGTATTGACCGCGCTATGACCGTGCTGGACGCGCTCGGGGGGCGCCATGCAAGGTTTCGATCTCACCTACGACGGCTTCGAGCCGGCGTCCGAGACGCTGCGGGAGGCGCTGACGTCGACGGGCAACGGCTACTTCTGCACGCGCGGCACCGCCGAGTGGGAGGACATGGGCTCGGTCCACTATCCGGGCACCTACGCTCACGGCGGCTATAACCGGGAGACCACGATCTTCGACGGCTACCCGGTGCTGAACGAGGACCTGGTCAACCTGCCCAACTGGCTGGTGCTGAAGCTCAGGATCGAGGGCGAGGCCGCCATCAGATTCGGCAGCGTGGAGTTGCTCGACTACCAGCACACCTACGACATCCGGTTCGCGCTGGTCCGGCGCGATCTGCGTTTCCGTGACCACGCGGGCCGCGTGACGACTCTGACCAGCCGCCGGTTCGTGAGCATGGCCTACAGTCACCAGGCAGGGATCGAGTGGACGCTGGTCCCGGAGAACTGGTCAGGGCGCGTCGAGGTCGTGACCGCGCTCGACGGCCGGATGACCAACCATATGGTCGCCCGCTACCGCGAGCTGGAGGGGCGCCACCTCGACCCCGTGTCGCCGCGCACGTTCGGGCCCGAGATCATCGCGCTCAAGGTACAGACGCGTCAGTCGAACATCTACGTCGCCGAAGCCGCGCGAACGCAGGTGTTCCTGGGCGAGCGGCTTCACCTTAACGGCCCCGTTGGCGTGGAGCGGAGCCTGCACCAGATGCAGGACTACATCCAGCAGGTCCTCGCCTTCGACGTGGAGCAGGGCAAGCCGGCCCGCGTGGAGAAGATGGTCGCGCTGTTCACCTCCCGCGACAACGCGATCACCGAGCCGCTGACCGCCGCCGGCCGGCACGTGCTGCGATACCCGCGCTTCGACGACGCATTGGACGAACATCAGTCGGCGTGGACCGAACTGTGGGACAGCTGCGACATCCAGTTGCCCCGCGAGCCCCGCGCCCAGCTGCTGCTGCGCCTGCACATCGCCCACGTGCTGCAGGTGTGCTCCCGCCACACCGCCCGGCACGACGCCGGCGTGCCGGCCCGCGGCCTCAACGGGGAGGCCTACCGCGGGCATGTTTTCTGGGACGAGTTGTACGTCTACCCGTACCTCAACCTGCGTCTGCCGGAGATCACGCGGGCGCTGCTGCTGTATCGCTACCGGCGGCTGGCCGAGGCGCGGGCCGCCGCTTGCGAGGCGGGCTACCGGGGAGCCATGTTCCCCTGGCAGAGCGGCAGCGACGGTACCGAGGAGACCCAGCAGGTTCATCTCAACCCGCTGTCCGGCCAATGGGACCCCGACCTCAGCCACAACCAGCGCCACGTCAGCGCGGCGATCTTCTACAACGTATGGCGGTACTACCAGGCAACCGACGATCTGGAGTTTCTGCGCGACTACGGCGCCGAGCTGATGCTGGAGATCACGCGTTTTTGGGCGTCGATCGCTCACTACAACCCCGGCAGGCAGCGGTATGAGATCCACGGGGTGATGGGCCCCGACGAGTTCCACGAGCGCTACCCCGGCGCCGAGCAGGCGGGGCTGCGCAACAACGCCTACACCAACGCGATGGCGGCCTGGATCTCCGCGACCATGCCGCAGGTGCTCGACCTGCTCCCTGCCAGCCGGTCCGCCATGCTGCGCAGATACCTGCACGTGACCGATGAGGAGCTACGCGTCTGGGAGGACATGAGCCGCCGGATGTACCTCCCCTTCCACGATGGCGTCATCAGCCAGTTCGAGGGCTATGCCGATTTGGAGGAGCTTGACTGGGACCATTACCGGGCCGCCTATCCCAACATCCAGCGCATGGACCGCATCCTCAAGGCCGAGGGCAAGGACCCCAATTGCTTCAAGGTGGCCAAGCAGGCCGACGCGGTGATGCTGTTCTTCCTGTTCGATCACGACGAGCTGCGGGCGGTCTTCGAGCGGCTCGGATACGGCTACGACCGGGATCTGGCGCGGCGCACCATCGAGTACTACGACCGCCGCACCTCCCACGGCTCGACGCTCAGCTTCGTCACCTTCGCCGGCGTGCTGGCCGGCCTTGACCCGGCGAGCTCCTGGGACCGGTTCCTGGTGGCGCTGGAAAGCGACGTCAGCGACGTGCAGGGCGGCACCACCAAGGAAGGCATCCACATGGGCGTCATGTCCGGCACGTTGGACCTGCTGCAGCGCAGTTTCATGGGCAGCAGCATCGGCGACGACGGTGTGCTGCGCCTGCAGCCGCGCCTGCTCGACCGGCTCGACGGCGTGGCGCTGTGCATGCGCTTTCGTGGCACCTCGCTGCGGGTGAGTGTCAAGGGCGGGGAGCTCATCGTGTTCGCCCAGGCCGAAGGGTTCCGCTGGCCCTTGCGCGTCGGTGTCGGCCCTGACATCCACGAACTGAGCCCAGGCGGCACGTGCGTGTTCAAGCTGCCCGCCGAGGCGTCCTCCCCGCCTCCACGTGACGCGGGCGACAGGAGGTGAGCCCGCCATGGCGACCGGCGGATTCGACGGAGCGATCTTCGACGTGGACGGCGTCCTCGTCGACTCACCGCACGAGCGCGCCTGGAAGGACGCGCTGCGCGAGCTCATGGAGGGGGACTGGGCCGACATTCGCAAGCGCACCACCTGGTCGGAGGATGCCTTCACCCCGCAGGTCTACCAGCGCGTCATCTCCGGCAAACCGCGCACGGCCGGGGCGCTCGCAGCCCTCGAACACTTTCACATCCCCGACCCCCAAGCCCGGACGCAGACCTACGCCGCCCGCAAGCAGGCGTTCATCGTCCGGCTCATCGAGGCCAGGCAGTTCTCGGCCTATCCCGACGCGCTGCGGTTCGTCATGGCCGTCCGCGACCTTGGCATCCCGGCGGCAGCGGCCTCGTCGTCGAAGAACGCCGACCGCTTCCTCAAGCACATCCACCTCGACACCTTCGCCCACCAGGAAGGCCTGATCTACGACTTCGTCCACCCCGGGCTGACCCTGCTCGACTTCTTCGACGCCGACCTGTCCGGGCGCGACCTGGCGCGGGGCAAACCGGACCCGGAGATCTTCCTGACCGCGGCGGCCGAGCTCAAAGCCGCACCCGAGCACTGCTTCGTCGTCGAGGACGCGGTCAGCGGGATCCGGGCCGCCAAAGCCGGCAACATGGCCGCGCTGGGCGTCGCCCGTGCCGATGACCAGCAGTTGCTGACCGCCGCGCACGCCGACCTCGTGGTCACCACCCTGGACGAGGTCGACGTGCGCGGCCTCGCCTCCCACCAGCTGAGGACGACACGGTAGAAACAGGTCATGTACGACCGGCAACCCGCCACAGGTGCCGGCCACCGCAGGCACGTCGATGCGGAACGACTGGACCGCATCGACCGCAGAGCCGTGCTGAGCGAACTCGCAGCCGCTACTGCGCACACCGGCGTGGCTACGTCCTGGTCCGACCAAGTATCCGACTCCGATCGGTCGGCTGCTCCCACACTTCTACCTCAGCTTGGCGGCTCTTTGCGCGCGAAATCAGAAAGAAGTGCGTTCGTTTGATTGGCTCGGTTTATCAGCGACGGAAGGCGGTTTTCGATTTTTGCCTTAATCTGCTTGCGAGTGTCCCACGAGCGGTCGACGTGCGCGATGAGCTGTCCGATTCCCATGTTCGCCAGTGGCGGTGAATCTATCTTCAAGTCCTCGAGGAGGCCGACCACCTTCGATGCGTACGGAAGTGCCGAGAAGGCGGTGCCCTGCAACGCCGCAAAGATCAGGAAGTGAAGCCGCATGCCGACCGCGAATTCAAACCGTCTCATCAGATCGAGAACCTGGCCCGGCGAGTACCTGCGCCTCAGAATCTCGGCGCTCTCCGCGTTCTGCATGTGGGCGACCACAGCATGGCTGTGCTGGACGTCGGTCTTCTCCATCGGGACGAACACGACTTCGGCGTCGTAGCGTTCGACGACATAGTCGGCCGCGTTGGCGAGCAGCGCATAGTAATCTTCGGGATCGATGTCCGGTGCGGCCGGACCTGGCTCCCGCACGGAGAAGCCGACCAGGTTGCGCTCCTGTTGGACGCCTTCGGCTACGAGGGCGTCGATCGGCATCTCTTCCGACTCCAGCAGGAAGGCGGGGTCGGCGGTAAGGTGGATCTCGTTCTGGACGCCGACGTCCTCCAGCAGCCGGTAGCCCAATCGATCGCGCACGGTGATGACGGCGCAATGGTTAAGCGCATCCCGGACGGCCTGCATGGCGGATGGAGTCCTGAGCGGCCCAGCGCTGACCGCATAGATGAAGACCGGGACGCCGAGTTCATGGGCGAGAAAGACTTCACGGAGATATGCCTCGGCGCCCCCGTCGTAAAGAATGCCGCCACCGCCGAGGATCAGGAGATCCAACTCCTTGACCACTTGTCTGGCCTCCTTCCTCGGCAGCAGACGGGCGGAAATCGCATGCTCGACGCGATGCCGGGCAAGAGTGTCCGACGGATTGTGAGAGAAGACGGTAATTTCGGCGACGAGGCTCGCGCGCAGTTGAGCGAGAATGGCCTGCAGGATCGCCTCGTCCCCCAGGTTCATTCCGCCATAGGATCCAGAGATCCCGATTCGCAAGGGCTGATTGTCGATGTTCATCGTGGCTGCTCACAAAGGGATAATCGAGGGCCAGGTCAGCGGAATGCCTTGTTGGCGTAGCAGGGTTTGATATTCGTCGGGCAGGCCCTCCCTCTCGCGAACCTGTCGTGGAGTGGTCTTCCGCTCGAGGCAGAAAGCCAGCAAAACTCCCGCAGACTCTCCCACATTCCATTCAACGGGGTGTACGCGAAACGCTCCGTTGGTGATGTGGGTGGTGCCCAGATTCTTCCCGCCGGGCAACAGGTTTTCCACCCGCACGGGGATCATCGCCCCGAGTGGGATCTGGAACGGCCAGCAACCCATATCGCGATAGAGAGTCCCGCTCGCGCTCGGGTGGAGGTCGATCCGGTAGGAGCCGATGCCGACGGAGTCGGTGAAGAGTTCAGGCCCATCGGGTCGCAGCGGATGAGCCATGTGCTGCTCCAGCACGGTGAACTCGGCCTTCAGCCGCCTGCTCTCCCGTATGTATGGCGCTGGTGCCAGTCCGTCGGCGGTTCCTCCGACGACGTCCCCGCGAAGTTTCAGCCCGGGATAGCCCACATCACCGTCCGGGCGGGGAGCCTCTGTTTGCAGCCAGTAGAGAAGACTGAGGCTGAGTTGCCGCGCAGCTTCAATGTTGCGCGCTTGCTCCGCCTCGTCAACGCCGACGACGGGGCCGAACCAATAATCGTTTTGCGGCCAGTTCACCACGGTGATATCGCTGCGCGCGAAATCACCCACGAAATTGTTCCGATCCATGATGCGGCGGAATCGCCACCATGGATGATCGTCATCGGCTTCGAACAATGATCGCGTCAACGGCTCATTGGTCTCCGGCTGCATGGTCGTCCAGCTGAGCAACCGGCCAGGCCACCCGGGCGGGTGGAAGGCACGCCAGAGTTCGTACTGCAGTGGCTTGTCGATCGTATGGTCCTCACCAGGGAGGTGCTCCATGGCGAAGCAGACGGTAATCGCCTGCTGGTCTCGCGGATCCGCCTGCTCTGCCGCGTGTGGCTCACCGGTCTCGGCACGCGACTCCGCTCCGATTATGTGCTCGGCCCCGGCCAGCTCGAGCAGGTCGCCGTAGGGCGTTGCGTCGATGAAGAACGGCGCCTCGATCAGGACGTCCCGTCCCGACTCGATACTCCGCACCACCACACCGACTATTCGGTCTCCGTGGCTCCACGCCGCGACCGGCCGGTGAGGGTGTAGCACGAATAGCCGCCCAGCCAACTGGTGCGGTATGACCATCTGGTGAAGTACCGCGACAGCGATGCGTGGATCATGGCAGAGCTTGCTCACCCAACCATTACCCGGGTTGAACGCCCTATCGGCGCGGACTTCGGGCTTGAGCGGCAGAAAAGCTCGATAGTAGTCACGAATGCCGGTTCGCAATGCTCGATAGCTGGCAGTGGCGCCGAAATCCTCGATCCACGGATGTTCATCAGGTGGAACAGCCTGATTCGTCAACTGCCCCCCGATCCAGCTGGTCTCCTCAGTGAGTATTGCGCGGTGTCCAAGGCGTGTAACTGCCAATGCCGCAGCACAGGCACCAAGGCCACCTCCGATGATGGCCACCTCTGTGCGTAGAACCTCCACCACCTCAACGGTACTTCGTCATCTGTCGGCCATGTCAAGAAGCGTAAGCTGTATCGGTGATGACCGGGTAAAATTTCCCAGATGTGCGTAATCTATAGCTCCGTGAACAGGTCCCTCCAGTGGGCTGCCTTTCGTTCAGCCTGTAAATTGACCCTTCTTAGGAAATCACTGAGTTTGGTTTTACGTGCGCCGCGAACGCGGGGAAAAGGGAGCGTCACCGATGCCGATTGCGCTGGGACTGGCGGTAAGGCACTGGAGCATGGGGCGGATGTGGTGGTGGCGATAGCTTCATGTTTACTTGGCGTCGTGCGAGGCGGGCGGCTGGGGTGATTGGCTGCTCTTTCGCTCGCGGAGCCAGGGAATCAGCCCACCGGCCAGCAGCATCGCGATCTGCCGGTCGGACAGCCGGTGCCGGGTGGAGAACAGCTGGTCTCGGCTGGTGTTGCGCACCGTGATCTCGGTGCCGCCGGAGCCGATCGCATGCCTCAGCCCGTCCAGCGCGAGAACGTCGCCCTGCTCGACGCGCCGGTAGTCGTCGGGGTCGGCGAACTCCAGCGCGAGCACGCCGAAGTTGGCCAGGTTCTGCCAGTGGATGCGCGCGAAGGACACCGCCAGCACCATGCGCAGGCCGAGATAGCGGGGGGCGATGACGGCGTGTTCGCGCGAGGAGCCCTGTCCGTAGTTGGCGCCGCCGACCACGATGTGCCCGCTGCCGCGACAGGCGTGTGCCCGGCCGACGTAGTCCTCATCGATCTGCGCGAAGGTGAACTCGGCCAGCTTGGGGATGTTGCTGCGGTAGGGCAACACCCGGGCCCCGGCGGGCAGGATCTCATCGGTGGACACATCATCGCCGACCTTGAGCGCGACCGGCGCCTCGATGCGGTCGGGCAGCGGCGGGAAGCCGGGCAGCGAGGAGATGTTCGCGCCCTTGACCAGTTCGGCCTGATCGGCGTGCGCCAAGGGCGGCGGTTCGAGCATGGCGGTGTTCACGCTGGACTCGGCGGGCAACTCCAGGTGCGGATAGTCGATGCCGAGCAGGTGCGGCAAGTCGCGAGGGTCGGTGATCTGGCCGGTGAGAGCGGCCGCGGCGGCGGTCTCGGGGGAGCAGAGAAAGACCGAGTCCTCACGGGTTCCGGACCGGCCAGGAAAGTTGCGCGGGACGGTGCGCAGGCTGTTGCGCCCGTTGGCCGGCGCCTGGCCCATGCCGATGCAGCCCATGCAGCCGGACTGGTGCAGGCGCGCACCGGCCGAGATCAGCGTGAATGTGGCACCCATCTTCGTGAGGTCCTGCAAAATCTGCCGCGAGCTTGGGTTGATGTCCAACGACACCCTCGGATGCGCCTGCCGCCCGGAAACGATGGCGGCGACGACGGCGAAATCGCGTAGTCCTGGGTTGGCTGAGGAGCCGACCACCACCTGGTCCACCTGCCGACCGGCTACCTCGCGCACCGTGACCACGTTTCCCGGTGAGCTGGGCAGCGCGATCAGCGGCTCCAGACTCGACAGGTTGATCTCGTCGGTGACGTCGTAGGTGGCGTCCGCGTCGGCGAGCAGTTCGACGAAGTCGTGCTCGCGCCGCTCTGCCCGCAGGAATTCCCGGACCTGATCGTCTGCCGGGAACACCGTGGTGGTCGCGCCGAGTTCGGCCCCCATGTTCGCGATCACATGCCGGTCCATGGCCGTCAGATGCGCCAGCCCAGGGCCGTGGTATTCGATGATCCGGTTCACGCCGCCTTTGACGCCGTGCCGCCGCAGCATTTCGAGGATGACGTCCTTGGCGCTCACCCAGGCCGGCAGGTCGCCGGTCAGCCGTACTCCCCAGATCTCGGGCATCCGCAGGTACACCGGTTCACCGGCGATCGCCATCGCCACCTCGATGCCGCCCAGACCGATCGCCAGCATCCCCAGCGAACCCGCCGCCGGCGTGTGGCTGTCGGAGCCGACCAGCGTCTTGCCGGGGATGCCGAAGCGCTGCATGTGGGTCGGGTGGGAGACACCGTTGCCCGGCTTGGAGTACCACAGCCCGAATCGGTGGCACGCCGAGCGCAGAAAGGTGTGGTCTTCGGCGTTCTTGCTGTCGGCCTGCAACAGGTTGTGGTCGACGTACTGCACCGACACCTCGGTGTGGGCCCGGTTCAGGTCGAGCGCTTCCAGTTCGAGCATCACCAGGGTGCCGGTCGCATCCTGGGTGAGGGTCTGGTCGATCCGCAGCGCGATCTCCTGCCCGGCGGTCATGTCGCCGGACAGGAGGTGGGTGACGATCAGTTTCTGCGCGACGTTGTGCCCCATACTGCGCCTCCCGGCTTACCTCAAGAGTTTGTCGCCACCCGGGGCGTCACACCCACCACGATGGCTTTCAGCCTGCCGTCGGCCGTCGGCCGGACAAGCCCGATCGCGGAGGTCCAGAGCCTGCGCCTGCGCGTAGCGGCCTCTTCGATCACGAGTTGCCTTGCCAATTGCCGTGGTCAGCGCTGGAGCAGTTCGGCGAGCACGGCTGCCTCGCTGATCTCGGGCTGTTTGGTCGCGGTGAGGAGCGTCAGCATGCCGTCTTGGGCGAGCTTGCGCAGGTGCGTCACCGCGTCCGCCCGTTCGGGGGCTTGGAGTTCGCCGCGGTAGCGGCGGCCGAACTCGGCGAAGAGTTCGGGGTCGTGGTGATACCAGGTGCGCAGCTCTGTCGACGGTGCGACCTGTTTGCACCATTCGTCGAGGCCGGCCTTGGCCTTGGTCAGCCCTCGCGGCCAGATCCGGTCGACCAGCACCCTGGTGCCGTCACCTGCCGCCGGTTCTTCATAGACCCGACGCACCCGAATCCTGCCCTTGCCCTTGTCCTTGCCTTCCATGGCTGGCCTCCTCACGATCGCACGAGTCCACGATCTGCTCGCGAGTGTCTACGGTTCGACGCCTTGACCCGCCGTTGGTTCAGGGCGAAGCGCCGACCAGCGAGCCCAGCGGTGTCCCGGGATCGCCCAGCGCGCTGGTGTCCACCCGCCTGCCCGCGCGCACGAGATCCTGGATGGCGTCGTTGACGTCCCAGATGTTGACGTTCATACCGGCCAGCACCCGCCCGTCGCGCAGCCAGAACGCGACGAACTGGCGCGTCTTGACGTCACCGCGGAAGATCACCTCGTCATATCCGTCAGGTTCGACGTAGCCGGAATACTCCATTCCGAGGTCGTATTGGTCGGTGAAGAAGTACGGCAGCCGCTCGTAGCGGACGTCCTGGCCGAGCATCGCCTTGGCCGCGACCTGCGGTTGGTGCAGCGCGTTGGCCCAGTGCTCGACGCGGATGTGCTTGCCCAGCAGAGGGTGGAAGGCGTTGGCCACGTCGCCGGCGGCGTAGATGTCCAGGTCGGAGGTGCGTAGTCGCGCGGTGACCCGGACGCCGTTGTCCACCTCCAGCCCCGCGGAGAGCGCGAGCCCGCTGTTGGGGATGATGCCGATTCCGACGATGACCGCGTCGGCGTCGATCTGGCTGCCGTCGGCCAGCCGTACGCCGACGGCCTGGCCGCCACGCCCGACGATCTCGGCGACCCGCACGCCGCAGCGCAGATCGACCCCGTGCTCGCGGTGCAGCCCGGCGAAGACCTCGGCGACCTCTCGGCCGAGCACCCGCAACAGCGGCAACTCCGCGCTCTCCAGGACGGTCACCTCGGCTCCGGCGGCGCGGGCGGCGGCCGCGGTCTCCAGCCCGATCCAGCCGGCGCCAATGATCGCGACCCGGGACGCGGTTGGGAAGACCGCCTTGAGCCGGTCGCTGTCTTCGACCCGGCGCAGGTAGAGCACACCATCCAGGTCGGCGCCCGGAATCGGTAGCCGCCGCGGGGAGGAGCCGGTGGCCAGCAGCAGCTTGGCGTAGCCGATCCGGCTGCCGTCGGACAGGCTCACCTCGTGCCCGGCGGGGTCGATGCCGGTGACCGCCGTACCGAGGAGCAGATCGACGTCGTGCTCGCCGTACCACGGTTGCGGGTGGACGTAGATCTCCTCCCGCTCGGTTCTGCCCAGCAGGTAGCCCTTCGACAACGGCGGCCGCTCGTAGGGGCGTTCGCTCTCCTCACCGACGAGCACGATCCGTCCCTGGAAGCCCTCCTCGCGCAGGGCCTGGGCGGCCTTGGCCCCCGCCAGACCTGCTCCGGCGATCAGGTACGTCATGTCAACGGCCATGTCCAGCACCTCTGTCGGTTGCTCGTAGGGTGGTCGCCAGTTGCTCGCGCAGCCGGTCCCAGCTCGCCTCGAACGCGGCCACGCCATCGTCTTCGAGCCTCTGCACGACGTCGTCGTAGTCGATGCCCAGCCGTTGCAGCCGCTCGAGTACCTGCTGGGCGTGCTGGTAGTGCTCGTGTACCGAGTCGGGCGGCACCTGGCCGTGGTCGGCGACCGCGCGCAAGGTGGCCTCGGGCATGGTGTTGACCACACCGGGCGCGACCAGATCGACCACGTAGCGCGTGTCGGGGTAGGCGGGGTCCTTGGTCGAGGTCGACGCCCACAGCGGACGCTGCGGGCGGGCGCCCGCAGCCTCCAACGCCGTCCAGCGTGGCGAGGCGAGAACCTGCTCGTAGCGTTGATAGGCGAGCCGGGCGTTGGCCAGGGCGGCCTGGCCGCGCAGTCCGGCGGCCTCGGAGGTCCCGATCTTGTCCAATCGCGCGTCGACCTCGGTGTCGAGCCGGGAGACGAAGAATGAGGCCACCGAGGCGAGCGCTGACACATCCCGTCCGGCCTGCAGGGCGCGCTCCATCCCGTCGAGGAAGGCGTTCATCACCGCTTCGTAACGGGACAAGGAGAAGATCAGCGTGACGTTGACGCTGATTCCGTCGGCCAGGCACGCGGCGATCGCCGACAGCCCTTGACGGGCGGCCGGGATCTTGATGAACAGGTTGGGCCGGTCCACCAGCCACCACAGTGCCCGTGCCTCGGCGATCGTCGCCTCGCTGTCATAGGCGAGCCGCGGGTCCACCTCGATCGACACCCGGCCGTCCACCCCGTCGGTGGCGTCGTAGACCGGCCGCAGAACGTCGCAGGCCGCGCGGACGTCGACCGTGGTCAGCGCCCGCAGCGCCTCGGCGGCCTCGACGCCACGCGCCGCCAGGTCGCTCATCTGCGCGTGGTAGGCATCACCGCCGGATATGGCCTTGGCGAAGATGGTGGGATTGGTGGTGACCCCCACCACGTGGTCCCGCGCGACCAGGTCAGCCAGACTGCCTGAAACCAGCCGTTCCCGGCTCAGGTCGTCCAGCCAGATCGACACCCCCCGGGCAGTAAGTTCGGCAAGTGGATCGGCCATGGCATGGCTCCCTTTCCTATTCGTGCGGTGATGTACATCCGAGGACGTACATCCGCTTTCGTTGAGGACTTCACCAGGGCCGCCATCCCTCTCTTGAAACCGACGCTACGCCGGTGGACGTCAAGTCGAGTTCAGGTGGCTTCCATGACGGTGGAGGCCTTCGTCCACCTCCCGGGAAGCACTGAGGCCTACCGGTCAGCCAGCACCCCGCTGGACGTGACAGGGTCAAGGTGTTGGCTGTCCTGCAGAGGTCGGTCGACCGGTATGGATGACTCCTCCGCTCGCGCGGCGATGGAGGGCGGGGCGGACGTGCCAGTGGTGGCTGTCGCCGGGGCGGCCTCGGGCGGCGTCGCGCGTTCCAGGAAGCGGAGCAACTCCACGGGGAAGGGCAGGACAAGGGTGGAGTTCTTCTCGGCGGCGACTTCGATGACGGTCTGAAGCAGCCGCAACTGCAGCGCCGCGGGGTGCTCGGTCATCGTCTCGGCGGCCTGGGCCAGCTTCTCCGAGGCTTGGAGTTCGCCCTCGGCGGTGATGACGCGTGAGCGCCGTTCCCGTTCGGCTTCGGCCTGGCGTGACATCGACCGCTTCATCGTCTCGGGAAGGGCCACGTCCTTGATCTCGACACGGTCGATGTGCACGCCCCAGCCCACGGCCGGGCTGTCGATCATCAGCTCGAGACCCTGATTGAGATGCTCCCGGTTGGACAGGAGATCGTCCAGCTCACTCTTTCCGATGATCGACCGCAGCGAGGCCAGTGCGACCTGCTGGATGGCGGACTCGTAGTCCTGGACGTCGACGATCACCCGCACCGGATCGACAACCCGGAAGTAGATGACGGCGTCTACCCGGACGGTCACGTTGTCGCGGGTGATGCCGTCCTGGGCGGGCACCGGCATGGTGATGATCTGCATGTTGACCTTGTGCAGCCGGTCGGCGATCGGCGCGATCAGCGTCAGCCCGGGACCGCGGATGTCGGCGCGGACCTGCCCGAACCGCAAGACGACGCCTCGTTCGAACTGTTTGATGACCCGGACACTCGCGCCGAGCACGATCGCGCCCAGCGTAAGGAGCGCGATCAGCGCAGAGATGACGATGATGTCGATCATTGCATCCTCCGATGCTCTGCCCTAAGCCGGCCTTCAACGACGACTCGGGGCCTTCTCTATCTCCTGCCGGGCGCCGTCGGCGTCACGGCCGTCCACGACCGTTCTCCTGGCGGTGAGCGCGTGCGTACCAGACCCACATGGTCAACGCGGCGAACAGCAAGGCGATGAACGGCGACCCGGCCAGCAGCAGAATCACCCCGAACCCCGAACTGAAGACGAGCATGACCGTGTACGCCCGCCTGGACAGGTCAGGCGCCGACGCCCGGTGCAGGCATCGCGCGTCGGTGTCGAAGGCCTGGGCGAACTCCGGATCCTCGACCAGCAACCTGCGCTGGATCTCACGCAGTGCTTCACGTTCGTAGTCGTCGAGCACGACACACCTCCAGGGCGCTGTCGCCAGGTGCGATCTCATCCTCCATCCACCTGGACATTTTATATCGTAGCACGATATAAATTAAAGTCCATCGACCCCGTCACCGAGGGCGGCTCGCACGTGTGGGCAAGGTGCGCTTATATCGCATCGCGATATTATTTTGAGAGATCCGAGAGAGGGGCGGCACGGTCGTGGAGGACGAAGCAGTACAAACGGAGCCCCTGACCAAGCAGGACTTCGAGGCGCTGGCCCGGTTCCGTTTCGGGCTCCGCACCTATCTGCGTTTCAGCGAGGAGGCGGTGCGCTCTGCCGGCCTGACCCCGCAGCAATACCAGCTACTGCTGGCTCTGAAAGGGTTCCCCGGCCGGGACTGGGCGAGCGTACGGGAACTCGCCGACCGGCTGCTGTTGCGCCACCACAGCGTGGTCGAACTCATCAGCCGAGCGCAGAAACAGGACCTTGTGCACCGGGGCGCGCATCCCAGCGACGGCCGGGCGGTGCGGGTGATGCTGACCCCCCAAGGCGAGCGCGTCCTGGCGCGCTTGGTCGCTCTACACCGCGACGAACTGCGGCGCATGGACACCGCGATCCTCCCCCCGGTATGGGACAGCGCCCCGCAACCGGACGCGCCGTCCCCGCATGACGCCACCCGGAACGGTGCCGTTCCACCACACCACCGCGGTGATCTTGGCGGAGAGCTGATCTAGCGCGCACCCAAGCATCGTCGCCGGCACGAGCCACGCCTTCGACGGTACGGAAAGGAACGGCATGGACAGGAAGGACGCACCAGGTCTCAGGGGAAGACGAGCGGTAAGAGCCGCGATCGCCACGCAAGGAGTGGTGGACCACGCCCGCGTGGGGAAGGACCCAGGTGGACTGGCTCCGCCGGGCCGCAAAGAGCAGGTCATTCATCCAGACGAACGCATCTGTGGCCAGCGCACGCGAACCGGTCCAGGGAGTTACGGCATCGGCCTCGCCCAGATCCGGTCAGAGGAAGGGACCATGGATACTCAGACCACGTTGACCGCGGAACACGCTTACCTCCTGGCCCAGATCACCGACCGAGCCCGTATCGTCCTGCAGATCGCCTCGCAAGACCGCTGGCCCAGCCGGGAGCTGACGGCGCTGGCCCGCTATCTGCGCGCGGAGCTCATCAGGCAGCTCACCGACGAAGAGCGGCTGCTCTTCCCCGCCCACGAAGCCACCCTCGAACTGTCCCGGCTGGCCCGCGACCACGCACGGCCGCGCGCCTGCGTGGACACCATCGCCGCCTCGGCCCGCGAGCGCGGCACCCGCTCACCCGCCCAGATCGCCACCACCGTCCGCGACCTGCTCACCCAGCTTCACAACCACCTCGCCACCGAGCAGGCGACCCTGACCGCGCCTGGCAGGCCGACGATCTCCACCGCCGCCCTCGGCGCCTGCCCGCACCGCTGGTATCCGCTCACCGAAGGCCCCACGATCGACCTGGACGCGCTGCCCGCCGAGCGGCTGCTCGATGCTATCGGCGACCGGCTGCACAGGCTGCCCCGCGGTGAACACCTCGACCTGTGTTCCCGCACCGACCCCGGCAAGTTCTGCGACGCCCTGGCGAGCGGCGAAGACGACTACGGTTTCACCTATCTGGCCTGTGGGCTGGACCAGTGGCGGGTACGCGTCACCCGCCGACTCGAAGGGTGATCCGCATGGCCGTCACCGAGCACGTCACCTCTGCCGCCCGGACTCGCACCCCGAAGGGGCGGCTCCTGGTGTCATGGCTATCGTCGACGGACCACAAGGTCATCGGCTATCTGTACCTGATCACCTCGTTCGGCTTCTTCCTGATCGGCGGGGTCATGGCCATGGTGATCCGGGCCGAGCTGACCCAGCCGGGACTGCAGTTCGTCGGCGCCCAGCAGTACAACCAGCTCTTCACCATGCACGGCACCATCATGCTGCTGCTGTTCGCCACCCCGCTGTTCGCCGGATTCACCAACGTCATCATGCCGCTGCAGATCGGCGCACCCGATGTGGCCTTCCCCCGCCTCAACGCGGTCAGCTACTGGCTGTTCCTGTTCGGCGGACTGATCGCGATCAGCGGGTTCGTTACTCCGGGCGGCGCGGCAGCCTTCGGCTGGTTCGCCTACGCCCCCCTGTCCAGCGCGATCAGCTCGCCGGGAATCGGCGGCGACCTGTGGATCATGGGCTTGAGCCTGGCCGGTCTCGGCACGATCCTGGGATCCGTCAACTTCATCACCACGATCGTGGGCATGCGGGCGCCGGGCATGACCATGTTCCGGATGCCGATCTTCACCTGGAACGTGCTGCTGACCTCGATGATGGTGCTGATGGCCTTCCCCGTGCTCGCCGCCGCACTGCTGGCCCTGGAAGCCGACCGGAAACTGGGCACGCACATCTACGACGCGAGCAACGGCGGCGCGATGCTCTGGCAGCACCTGTTCTGGTTCTTCGGCCACCCCGAGGTCTACATCATCGCGCTGCCGTTCTTCGGCATCATCACCGAGGTCCTCCCGGTCTTCAGCCGCAAGCCCGTGTTCGGCTACATCGGACTGGTGTCGGCCACGATCGCGATCGCCGGGCTATCGATGACCGTGTGGGCGCACCACATGTTCGGCACGGGCCAGGTGCTGCTGCCGTTCTTCTCGTTCATGAGCTTCCTCATCGCGGTGCCCACCGGGGTGAAATTCTTCAACTGGACCGGCACCATGTGGCGGGGACATCTCAGCTTCGAGACCCCGATGCTGTTCGCGCTCGGCTTCCTGATCACCTTCCTGTTCGGCGGACTGACCGGCGTGATCCTGGCCTCGCCACCGCTGGACTTCCACGTCACCGACAGCTACTTCGTTGTCGCACACTTCCATTACGTCGTGTTCGGAACCGTGGTGTTCGCGATGTTCGCCGGCTTCTACTTCTGGTGGCCGAAGATGACGGGCAGGCTACTCAACGAGACCTGGGGAAAGATTCACTTCTGGACGCTGTTCGTCGGCTTCCACACCACCTTCCTGATCCAGCACTGGCTCGGCGCGCTCGGCATGCCCCGGCGTTACGCCGACTACAGCCCCGCCGACGGCTTCACCACGCTCAACGCCGTATCATCCGCGGGCGCGTTCCTGCTCGGGGCGTCCACGCTGCCCTTCCTCTACAACGTCTGGCGCACAGCACGCGGCGCGCGCCGCGCACTGCCGGACGACCCCTGGGGATTCGGCAACTCGCTGGAGTGGGCCACCTCGTGCCCGCCGCCGCGGCACAACTTCACCGCCCTCCCACGCATCCGATCCGAACGCCCCGCCTTCGACCTCCACTACCCACACGAGTCCGCAAGCTGATCTCTGAACGGTCCCGCGGACGTGCCCCCCGCGTATGACCTGATGGATGTGCTGGTCAACAGGTGTGCGCACCAGTCGGGCGTCCACGACAAGCCCGGCCTGGCTCAACAACTCGGCGACACAGTGGCAGGACAACCGGCGCAAGCCGAGCGCCATAAGGGTGGCCGAACGGCTGCGCCAGGTGCAGAGGCACATCGCCCACTTGGCCGTGAACGGCCGTCCGCCCGGGCCGCCACCCGATGGAACTCGTGGATCCGGGACCTGGCGGGACCGACGGGTTCGACGCGCTCATCCCGCCCGCAAGCCGACCCGCGTATCCCGACCAA
This sequence comes from Nonomuraea sp. NPDC026600, assembly GCF_040638335.1. NCBI lineage: Bacteria > Bacillati > Actinomycetota > Actinomycetes > Streptosporangiales > Streptosporangiaceae > Nonomuraea > Nonomuraea sp. NPDC026600. Next base: position 26,166 of record NZ_JBEZYD010000054.1, on the reverse strand, counting down.
GATGCACGAGCTCGGGCAGGAGCGGACCGCAGCGCAGATCGTCCGGAGCCTGCGTCAGATCTCGAACTGTTTCGGTCGGCGCACGCTGCCTCTGCGTCATCGGGCTCCTCAGAGCAGATTGGCGCCATCCCGGTCGGCGACTCCGCCGGCTCACCGGTTGATCAGGTGCTGCAGCAGGCCAGCGGTGAAGGCGCCGACCGAGGCTGCGAGGGCGTCGGCTCCCAGGCCTAGGGCCAGCACGGCACCGAACACCCCGAGATGACGAAGAACAACCTGGTCAAGTCGGCACGGCCCGACCAGCGGCATCGGCCTGCTGGACTGGCCCCACCATTTCGGGCCCGCCTCAGGCTCGGAGCTGAAGATCCGTAGCGCCATGGCCCGGTATGTGCTGACGGCGTTCGCGTACAGCACCCTGCTGGCCGAGCACGGGCTCAACGAACTTCCCGCGCCCAAACAACCGTCCGTGCCCGTGAGGGTCATGCGTCAGCTCGCTGATCCGCTATCGATCATGTTACTGGCCGCCGGGCTGGTCACGCTGCTGGTGCTCGGCGAGGTGCCCGAGAGTGCCCGCCATCCTGCCGGTGAACGTGGTCATCGGGGTTAGCCAGGAGATGAAGGCGGAGCAGGCGGTCCGCTCCCTGCGCACGCTCACAGCTCCGATGGCCACGGCCGCCCTGCAGAGTTTGGTCACACTGGTGCCACCGCTTGGGACCCTGCTCACCCTGGTTCCCAGTCCGCCGCCAGGCTGGATGATGGCGTTCGGGGCCGCCCTGCTCACCCCGGTGCTGTGCGATCTGCTCAGCCGGTTCACCACGGATCGGACTCCGTACCGGAGTGGACGTGGTGCAATCGCGTCCTGAGCCCGTCATCTCGCTGGTGAGATGGGAACTGGATGTGTGGATGCGATGGCTGGGCAGGCCGAGAGTGGTCGGGTCTTCAGCGGGGGGTGATGGCGGGGTCTGCGGCCGTGTTGGTGTGGCTGGAGGCGGGCAGGACGCCGGTTTGCTGGAGCCGGTCGCGGGCTGCGGCGATGGCCTGGGGGGTGGTGGCGAAGACGTGGCCGGCTTGGTCGAGGCGGGCGATGACGCCGAGGGCGTGCAGCGGCTGGTGGTGGCCGTCGCGGATGCCGGAGATGTAGACGGTGACGCCACGCCGCTGTAGCCGTTGGATGGCGTCGCCGAGGACCAGAGCGCCGCTGGCGTCGAGGGTGGTGACGCGGGACATACGCAAGATCACCACGGAGACGGCGGCGACTTCGGACAGCTCCAGCAGGAAGCGATGGGCCGCGGCGAAGAACAGCGGCCCGTCCAGGCGGTAGGCGACGATGTGCTCGGCGAGCAGGGCGTGCTCCTGTTCGGTGTGGTCGCCGGGCAGGTCGGGGTGAATCGGCATCGCGTCCAGGCGGACGTCGCGGGCGATGGCGCGCAATGCCAGCGCGCCGGCCACGATCAAGCCGAGGATGACGGCCTGGACCAAGTCGAGGGCGAGGGTGGCGAGCGCGGTCAGGGCCAGCACGACGGCGTCGCCGCGGGTGGAGCGGATCATGGCCTTGACCGAGCCGACTTCCACCATCCGCACCGAGGTGGCCAGCAGCACGCCGGCCAGCGCGGCCAGCGGGATCCGGGCGACCAGGCCGGCCGCGCTGAACACGATCACCGCCAGGATGCCCGCGTGCGCCAGGGCGGCCAGCCGCGATTGGGCGCCCGAGCGGACGTTGACCGCGGTCCGGGCGATCGCCCCGGTGGCCGGGACACCGCCGAACAGCGGGGTCAGGAGGTTGGCCAGACCCTGCCCGAACAGCTCCCGGTCGGGATCGTGCTTGTGGTTGACGCTCATGCCGTCGGCGACCGCGGCTGAAAGCAGCGACTCCAGCGCGGCCAAGGCGGCGACCGCGACCGCCGGGGCCAGCAGTGAGCTCAGCGCGGCCGGATCCAGGAAGGCCAGGGAGGGGGCGGGCAGCCCGGCGGGCAACTGCCCGATCCGGGCCACCGGCAGATCAGCCAGCTCGGTGGCGAGGGTGGCGGCGGCGACGGCCAGCAGGGAGAACGGCAGCGCGGGCCGCCAGCGTGCGCCCACCAGCATCAGCGCGGCCACCGTCAGAGCGATGCCCAGGGCCCACCAGCGCGGCTGGGCGAGGAAGTCCTGGACAGCGTGCCAGGCTACGGCGGTGACCTTGTCCCCCGCGGGAGTCGCCACCCCCAGGGCGGCAGGGATCTGCTGCAGGCCGATCACGCAGGCGATGCCGATGGTGAAGCCCTCCACCACCGGGGCCGGAACCAGGGCCATGTACTTGCCGGCGCGGCCCAGCGCCAGCGCGATCAGCAGCAGCCCGGCCAGCACCCCGACCATCAGCACGCCGGAGGCGCCATGAGCGTGCATGATCGGCACGAGTACCACCGTCATCGCCCCGGTCGGGCCGGACACCTGCAGGCCCGAGCCGCCGAACAACGCCGCCAGCGTCCCGGCGACCACCGCGGTGGCCAGCCCGGCTTCGGCGCCCATACCGGAGGAGATGCCGAACCCCAGCGCCAGCGGCAGCGCCACGATCGCCACGGTGAGCCCGGCCAGCAGGTCACGGCGCGGGCGGCGGCCCATCGCAGCCAGCTCCCCGCGTTCGGGCAGCACGCCGCGGATACGGGCCCAGCCCGAGGAGAACAAGAGGGTCACGAGGCGCCGGTCTCCGCCTTGAGCAACTCGCTCAGCAGCTCATGCTGACCGGTGAGCTTGTGCGTCAACAGCGTGCGCGCCGCGCGCAGCAGTTCGGCCACATCCCCGCCGGACAGGGCATAGGTCACGGTCGAGCCATCACGGTGCGCGGTGACCATGGCCGAGCGGCGCAGCACGGCCAAATGCTGCGACAGCCCCGTCGCCTCCACCTCGATGGCGGCCAACAGGTCCCGCACCGGCATCGGCCCGTCCTGCAACAGCTCCAGCACCCGGATCCGGACCGGATGGCCCAGCAGTTTGAACAGCTCCGCCTTAGCCTCATACAGCGGCATCGACATCACTGGGCCGCCGCCTGGCCTGTTGTGGAGCCGCCCGAATCGGCAGTGCCCGCGTCGACATCCAGACGCACCCCGTGTGAGCGGGCCAGGTGCGTCACATCCTCCCACTCCGCTTCGGCCAACATCAGCGCGTCGACGTCATCCTCGGCGCGGGCTGCCCGCAGCGCCGCGTCCGCCAGACGTAGTCGTTGCCTGACCGCGGCGGCGAAAGACCCGCTCACATCACGCCCCTGGTTCTCGATCACCGACAAAATCCAGCTCCATAATGTATTGAATTGCGTAAATGCGCAATTCGTGGAGCCCGATTCCCGTGCCGGGGTTGGGTTCCGTGCACTCGTCAGCGCGGCCCGGCTTCACGTGTCGGGGTCCAGAGACCATGCTCGATGCCGTGGGGCCGACGAAGGAGGCCTGGCGGCGCCAATCGCCCCCAGCGACGTGCCGATGCTGGCCACCGCATGGCGATCGTAGGGCGCTCTGGCTGATCATCCTGATCGAAACCGAGACCCCGACGTGTCCGCCAGACCAGCTATCTGGTGACCGTGTGCTGGGAGAAACTCGTGTCCGTCCACAGAGATCCGGAAGGATCGGAAGCCGCAGGGACCACGAGCCCTGGTCCGTGAGCGGGAGGAATACTTCCGGCTCATGGATCAGGGCTTCAGTACGCGCGAAGCGGCTCAGATGGTGGGGATCAACCTGCGGACCGGCAAGAAATGGAGGAAAGGTCATCACTCGCCCGGCAAGGGCCTCAAGCCGAAAGCCCCGATCCACCAGAAGCAGGTCGAGCACCCGGCCGGCCCGCAAGGGCCGCCTTTCCGTTCCTCGCGGTACCTGAACGAGAACGAGCGCATCCACATCGCCGACCGAGTCCGCGAGGGAGCCTCCATCCGACAGCGTGGTAGGCCATTCCAACGCAAGGAATATTTTGGTGATGTAATCTGAGGGATAGAAGAGCGGTCGATGGCGAGATCCGGAGCGTGGTGTGGCCCAGGAGACGGCGCATGCGAGCATGCTGACGCTGGCTCGTGACTCCCGCGGGATGACCCAGACCGCGCTCGCCCGCGCCATGTCGGCCCTGGCGGGAGAGCCGATCAGCCAAGGCTATGTGAGCAAGGCCGAAGCGGGCCGCCTGGTCGTCGAGGGAGATCGCCTAACCGTGTACGCCCGCGCGCTGGGCTACCCGCCGGCGTTGCTTCGCCTGGACGCCGACCTGACCGGGATCGGCATCGGGCTGGTGCATCACCGCAAGAAGGCCGCGCTGGGAGCCCACGCGCTGCGCCGCATCCACGCGCAACTCGCCCTGGGCCGCCTGCAGACCCATCGTCTCCTGCAGGCCCTGCCCGCCGATCCGACCCTTCACCGCTTCGAGCACATCGCCGTGAACGACCTCGACACCCCCACCGAGGCGGCACAAACCCTGCGCAAGCTGTGGGAGGTTCCCGCCGGGCCGATCACCCACCTGGTCGGAATGATCGAAGGGGCCGGCGGATTGATTCTCGTACGCGATCTCGAAAGCCGTGACCTGGACGCGGTCAGCCAGTGGAACGGCGCGGAGCGCCCGCTGTTCCTGCTGGGCGCGCACGCTCCGACCGACCGATTCCGGTTCAGCCTCGCCCACGAGCTCGGACACGTGATCATGCATCCCGAGCCGGGCGCCACCCCCCAGCAGGAGCGACAGGCCGATGAGTTCGCCAGCGAGTTCCTGATGCCCGCCGCGGACATCGGCGGCGAGTTGAGCGCAGGCTTGGACCTGCCGCGTCTGCAGATGCTGAAGCGACGATGGGGCGTGTCGATGGCCGCCGTGACCCGCAAGGCGCTCACCCTGGCCGCCATCAGCGAATGGCAGTACCGCAACCTGATGATCGAGATGTCCACGCTCGGCTACCGCACCCACGAGCCCGGCGAAATCCCACGTGAGCTCCCGCAGGCCGTGCCCGCCGCGGCGCAACGCCTCATCGCTCAGCACGGACTGGACCGCGCCGCTGAGATCGCGGGACTGCTTGCTGAGGAGTTCACCCGCTTGTTGCTGCCCCACCCCGGCTCGCCGGACTCCAACCCCGCCTGACACCCGTTACGTCTCACGAGGTGAGCACATGGACGACCGCACCAGCGCACCTGCCCGTACCGTGGCGCGTTCCCTGCTCACCTCGCCGCCCGACCGCGGTACGGCCGGGCGCGCCATCACGCAGCGCGCCCTGACCTTGGAGCGCGCCAACCTGCTGCTCGAAGCGCCCGGCTACCTTCATCCCGATCACGGCGGCCTGGTGGTGTGCGGTACCGGCTGCTCGGCGCGGCTGCACGCGCTGCGGCGGTCCTTTTCCGGAGTGCTGGCCGAAGACTGCGCCGCGTACGAGAAGGAGGTCGCCACCACCGACGCGCCGTTCTGTCTGCCGCAGGATGCCCTATTCGGCGGCGACCTGGACAGCGCGCTTCAGGAGCAGCTCGACAACGGGGCGTCCTTCGCCATCACCCCGACCCGCTATATCAAGGCCGGCGATCCCGCGGCCTTGAAGGCCGTGGTGAAGGCGGCTGGGGCGCTGCAGCGCGACGACGTCGTGGTGACGCTCCCCGTCTCGATCGGGTGGCTGCGGCCGGAGGCGCGTACGACCCTGGTGGCCGCGATCCGCGCGATAGAGCACCCGGTCGCGCTGATCCTCGGCGGGCAGCGTGACCCGCTCCAGCAGTTCGCGGCCGCCCCTCAGCAGCTTCGGCAGCTGCTGGCCGACGTACCGGGCACCGGGCTGTGGCGTACGGACCTGGCCGGGTTCGACGCCCTCGCCCATGGCGCCGGCTTCGCCGGCATCGGCGCGGGCGGCTCGCTGCGGCACCTCGTCCCCGCCGGGGAACGCACCGAGACCTCCGGCGGCGGAGCGAACTACCCCGCGGTGCTGATCCCCGCCATGCTGCGCTTCAGCAGCGCCAAGTTCATCGCCGACTCCTACGCCAACGCCACCCCGCCCCGCTGCACCTGCAGCCGCTGCCAGGGCAGGCCGCTGGACGATTTTCTCGGCCTCACGAACCCGGTGAAGGCGGCCGCGCACGCGCACAACAGCGCCACCTGGAACGCCTGGCTACCCGATCTACTGGAGCAGCCCACGCTGGCCGACCGGCAGATCTGGTGGCGAGCCCGCTGTAAGCAGGCCGTGAACACGCACGCCATGGAGAACACCCGCATCAAGCAGCCCAACCACTTCAAGCCGCCCAGGCCGCTGGAGAAGTGGGCCAGCCTGCCACTCAGCACCGACAATCAGGCCATTACACCCTCGCCGCCAGCAGATTGATCTGCTGGTACGCCTCCTCCAAGAACAGCCAGCTCGCGGCGGTGAATCTGCGGAGTTCGAAGGGCACCGGCGGGACGATCACATGCGATTCGCCGTCGGCGTCGACGATCACGCCGATGCCATAGAAGTCGGCTTCCATCCGCAGCACATGGAGATCACGCGGCGGCGCGGGAAGCAGCATCGCGCGTGAACAGAACGGCGCGAACCGGCCCGCCCGCTCCAGGCCCACACGCCACGATCGGGCCGGCACGACCGCCAAGCATGCCTCGATCGGGGGAACCGCCAAGCGGGTCACGCAGCCCTGGTCCATGCGTATCGCGCCGTTCGGGAGTCGGCGCAGGGCATCGGAAGCCGCCCGTTCGACGGCCGACAGCGGCAGTGGCGCATTCACCGGCAGATCCAGCAGCACTCGCAGCGCGTCCGGCGAGGTGATGGCCGCTGGGCCGGTGCGCCGCCGCCGTTCGATCTCAATCTGGTTCGGCTCATAGTGCAGCAAGACCGAGGTGCCCTGCAGCACCACGCGTGACCATGAACCCCGGTTCAGGGTGAACTCCGGCGCGTCGGCGACGGCCTGAGGAAAAGCCTCTGCGGCGCCGGTCACGTCTTCACCCTCTTCTGCTCGCCCATATCGTTCATATCCGTCCCCGTGATCCGGTCGTAATGCCCCCGCAGGCCCGCGACCAACCGCCCCAGAGGCTCCCAAAGGGCATCGCCGCCTGCGCGGCGATACCAGCGCCGCCGGTCCCGCCCAACCTCCGTCACCCTGGTCACCATCCGCAGGGCCAGCAGATCGCGCACCACGGGGTAGTACACCGCCGATTGCACGCCTTGCCGGACGGCCAGCCTCCCGAGATTCACCTGACCATCCGGTGCGCTGGCGAACGCCTCCAGCACCTCCAGCCGATACCGGTTGCCGAACATGCAGGCAGAGACCGCACGGATGTCATCCAGATCCGCTCCACGCACCCCTTCACCTTAGTGATTAACGAATCCGTAATCCATGGCAGATGATGTGTTGCCTGCTTGCGACCCTCCACCAGCTACCTCGCCCCGGCACAACCGGGGCCCAGTCGGCGTGACGACGCACGAGCATACGCCTCCACCCGTCGCCTGCGACTCCTCTGTCACGAACCCATCACAATGCGTACGCGGCCGAAACCGTGGAGATCCCACCCGCGATGGTCCCTACAGGGCACGAAAAGGGGGCATCAGATGGACAGCAGCCAGCACGGTTACGCCGTCATCGACCTGGAGACCACGGGACTGCGGCCGTCGTGGCACGACCGGGTCATCGAGGTCGCCGTCGTCCTGCTCGACCCGCTCGGGCGGATCACCGGCGAGTGGAGCACCCTGGTCAACCCCCAACGTGACCTGGGGCCGCAACACATCCATGGGATCAGCGCCGCCGACGTCCGGCACGCCCCCGGCTTCAAGGACATCGCCGGGGCGCTCACCGAGCTGCTGCGCGGCCGGGTGCCTGTGGCCCACAACCTCCGCTTCGACCTGGGCTTCCTGCACGACGAGTACGCGCGGGCCGGCACGCCGATCCCCGATCTGAGTCCCATCGGCATCTGCACGATGACCGAGGCCATCCGCTTCCTGCCCGCCGCCCCACGCACACTCGCCGGCTGCTGCGCGGTCGCCGACATCTCGCTCGACAACCACCACGACGCGCTCATCGACGCCCGCGCCGCCGCCGCGCTCCTGCACCACTACCTCAAGCTCTCCCACCCAACCTCGCCGTGGACTGCCTGTCTCACGACCGCCGCCGGACTGGTCTGGCCAGTCATTCCCCGCAGCGCCGCCACTCCGGTACGGCGGGGCGCGTCGGGCGAGCGCGACAACCACTTCCTGGCCCGGCTGCTGGACCGCCTGCCGCGGGCGTCCGACACCGTCCGGGCCGACCCGTACTTCGCTCTGCTCGACCAGGTACTCCTGGACCATCACATCTCGGCGACCGAGGCCGACATGCTGATCGCCCTGGCCGCACGGTTGGACCTCGGCCGCGCCGACGCGCTCCGTCTGCACCACGACTACCTGAACGCCTTGGCTCACGCGGCCAAGGCGGACGGCGTCGTCACACCTGCGGAACGCCACGAACTCGACCTCGTCGCCGCCCTGATCGGCCTGCCGCCCGTTGCAGTTGAGCAAGCCCTGGCCGCTGCCGCCCCGCCCCAGCACCTTGCCGTCAACGGCTTCCGCCTGCGGCCGGGTGATCTCGTCGTGTTCACCGGGGACATGGCAGGCGGCCGCGAACTGTGGGAAGAACGAGCCCGCCAGGCCGGCTACGCCGCACACTCCAACGTCACCAAGCAGGTTCGACTGCTGGTCGCCGCAGATCCCGACACCATGTCGGGGAAGGCGCGCAAGGCCCGCGCCTACGACATCCCCATCGTGACACCGGACGCCTTCACCCGGATGAGCGCTGCAGCCGATCGCTAGCAGGCCGCGCCATGTTGATCCAGGCGTCCGGGCACCGGCTGGCGCACAAGATCTGCCACGGCAACGCCGGCAGGCACGCCGGGAAACCGGCAGCATCCCTCGCCCGAGCGACATCGCTGAAGCATGGGAAGGAGGCTCCGCCTCTGGATTATCTCAAGGCCGACAGAAGCTGCTCGGAGCACAACGTCAGCAAGAGACGACCTCCCGTAGAACCAGCCAACGTTGAGCGCCGTCCTACGGAGGAGATCGGGTCCATCGGGCAGCACGTCCACACGTTCGCCCATCTCCATGTCTCGCAGGATCGTGCGTACACGTGAGAAGAGAGCAATACCGCCCTGCTCGATGGCCACGAGCAACAATCACTTGAAACGCTACGAACCACAATATTTCGACTCTTACCACGCGAGGGGCGAATAGTCAGGCGCTGATCTGCAGTTTATGCCGCCAGAAATGGCATGGCCCTTGATAGAGTCCTCCCGACATTCGCAAAGATCGACGCCTATAGCGGAAAAAGTTTACGTGGAGCCTCCCAAGAATGAAACTTTCCGACCTGTGGTTCGTGCATGGTGATATCGGCGGCAACACGGCCCGACGCCTGGTGACTCTCGGAGGCTCTGCGGACCTGGTCGACCGGGAGGGATACCCGTGGGCGGAGACCTCCACGGGCATCTGGCGCATCCTCTTTCAGGGAGAGACTCACGACGGCTCGGATCCTGCACTGAGGATTTCAGGCCAAAGCCGTACCGCAGCCCAGGCGCTGAAGCCCCCTACGTGGGAGATGGCGGGCGACGTCAATCCCAGCAAGGTCGTGGCGTCATTCGAGGACGCCTTCCGATTCCGGCAGGAAGATCCGGCGAGTAGCCTGCAGGGGTTGCGCGAGCCGCAACTCGGGGCTGTGCACGCGGTTTTGGGCCACTGGGCATCGCGGCGTATGCAGCCAGCCACCGTCGTCATGCCAACGGGGACGGGCAAGACCGAGACGATGGTCGCGCTGCTGGTGGCCGGACGAGTGCACCGGCTGCTGGTGATCGTCCCCTCCGATGCGCTACGCGACCAAATCGCCGACAAGTTCGAGCGACTGGGATTGCTGCGAGCCCTCGGTGTCGTCACCGCCGCAGTGCTGCGGCCCATCGTCGGGCGGGTCAAGCGTGGCATGCAGGATCCGGAACTGGCTCGCGGATTCGCCGAGCACTGCAACGTGATCGTGGCCACCACGTCGGTGCTTCAGCACTTCTCGCCGCAGGCGCGGGACGCGCTCATGGACGCGTGCAGCCATATGTTCATCGATGAAGCACATCATGTGGCGGCGCCGACATGGCGCCACATCCGCGATCAATTCGCCGGTAAGCATATTGTCCAGTTCACCGCCACCCCGTTCCGTAGTGACGGCGCAGATCTGGGCGGCCGGGTCGTGTTCGGGTTCTCCCTCAAGGAAGCACGCCGCCAAGGCTATTTCTCGAAGATCACATATGCGCCGGTGGTCGATCTGTTCGATCCGGACCGGGCCGTGGCCGAGCGGGCCGTCGAGTTGCTCCGCGCGGACCTGGCGGCCGGCCATGACCATATCCTGATGGCCCGCGTCAAACGGATCGGCCGCGCCATCGACGACGTCCTGCCGCTCTATCAAGAACTCGCGCCCGATCTGAACCCGGTCATCCTGCACAGCAAGGGCCGGAAAAAGGACAACCGTCTGGCCCTGGAAGGGCTACATGCGCGCACCAGCAAGATCGTTGTGTGCGTCGACATGCTCGGCGAGGGTTTCGACTTGCCGGCCCTCAAGGTGGCCGCGATTCACGATCAGCACAAGAGCATCGGGATCACGCTGCAGTTCATCGGCAGGTTCGCCCGTGTGTCCGGAGCATCCATCGGGCAGGCGACCGTTGTCGTCAACCGGACCGAGCCCCAGTTCGACGAGAATCTTAAGAAGCTGTACGCCGAGGACGCCGACTGGAACGACATCATCGAGGTCCTCTCCGCGCGCGCCGTCGGCGAGCAGGAGGATCTGACCGAGTTCGAGGAGGCGTTCGACTTCTTGCCCGAAGAGATCTCGCTACGCAACCTCGCGCCTCGGATGAGCACCGTGGTGTACCGGACCAGCGCCCTGCGGTGGGCGCCCGAGGCGTTGGCTCCGTTCTTCGGTGATCGGCTGCTGACCGATCCGGTCGCCGTGAACGAACGTGACCTGATCGCCTGGCTGGTGGCCGAGGAGCGCAGGCCCGTGGCGTGGGGAACGGTGCGGAGCCTGGAGGACATCTCCCATGACCTGTACGTGCTGTACTGGGATCGCGCACACGGCTTGCTCTACATCAACAGCTCCAACACCGAGAGCGTGCACCCAGAACTGGCGCAGGCGGTGGCCGGCGAGGACGCTGCTCTGATCAAGGGACCGGTCGTCTACCGCATCATGGCGAAGATCAGACGGTGCGTGCCGACCAATGTCGGGACGCTGGATGCCCGTAACCGCAGCCGCCGGTTCCAGCTCGCGGTCGGGGCCGACGTGCTCCTCGATTACCCCGAGGCGGAAAAGCGCAACAAGAGCCAGACCAACATCTTTGTCAGCGGCTTTGAGGGTGGCGAACGCGTCAACGTCGGTGCGTCGCTGAAGGGGCGGGTCTGGAACTATGGTGCCGCTCCAACACTCAAGCACTGGGTCGACTGGTGTGACGACGTCGGTGCCAAGCTCACCGACGCAACCCTTGATCCGGTGGAGATCCTCAAGGGGTTCATCATTCCCGAAGAAGTGCACGACCGGCCCAAACTTGTGCCGCTGACGCTGGAGTGGCCGACGCAGTTCTTCCTGGAGGCCGGCGAGAGCATCACCATCAAGCTAAACGCCTTCAGTTGGCCGCTGATCGACGCCGACCTCACCGTCACCACCTTTACCAGCGATGGCGCCATCGGCTTTACGGTGAGCACCCCGTGCTGGAGCGTCGGCTACCAGCTCGTGATCGCTGACGGTCAGATCGCCTTCACCTGTGACAGCACTGAGCCGATGATCTTCACCGGACGCAAAGTCATGCCTTTCAGCGACTTCCTGCATCAGCAGGGCCTGCGGATCATATTCGAGGACGAAGCGATCCTGGAGCCGGACATGCTGCTCATCCGTCCGGCCGGGGATACGGTTCCGCCCTTCAGCCCGGAACGTCTGCAGATCATCGACTGGTCCGGCATCAACCTCAGCAAGGAATCCCAAGGTGCCGACCGCGACCCGACCTCGATCCAGGCCAGGACCATTCAGCACCTGCACAGCCAGGCCGATTGGGATCTCGTCATCGACGACGACGGCGCCGGCGAGGTGGCCGACATCGTCGCCGCCCGCGTCGAGGATGGATACCTGCACGTGAACCTTGTCCACTGCAAGTACGCCCACGGTGCACCGGGCGCCCGCGTGGCCGACCTCTACGAGGTCTGCGGCCAGGTGCACAAGTCCACGAAATGGCGGCACCGGCCCGCGCGCCTGTTCCACAACCTCATCCGCAGAGAAGGCCACCGCCGCAAGCAGGGACGGTCCGGGTTGGAGAAGGGGACTGATCGCACCCTGCACGACCTGGCTCAGCAAGCGTCGCTCCTCCAGCCGAAGTTCACCATCACCATCGTGCAGCCGGGGGTTTCGAAGGCTCGCGTGTCCAACGACCAGCTTCACCTCTTGGCCTGCGCCGAGGTCTACGCGATGGACACGGCCAACAGTGTTCTGCACGTGATCGTGCACGCATAGGCACCCCGAGAGCCCGTGCGCCGAAGGATGGGAACCTGTGTTGATCACGCGGAGCGAGCATAGGCTGACCGAATGACGATTGAGCGGTCTCACGACCAGGCACGAGAGCTGTCCCTGGAAGCGGAGAGAAAGGCCCTCCAGGACCACCTCACAGAAGCGTTGCGCCCGATGACCCGGCAGGAACTTCGGGAGGTTGTCGACCGTCTGTGTGGTCCAGGAACAGCGGATGCCGTGCTGACCGAACGCCGCCGTCAAGCAGAGGAAGCGCATCGGATGGTCCAACGGCTCTGGGATGAGCGCTATCGAGACGATCCAACAGGCGCCGCCCGAGCCGAGGCACGCGTCCGCCGGACCCGGGAACGGATCACGGCGCAGACCGAACAGATCGCACAAGCGCGCGCCGCGCGTCTGACCTCTCGTTCAGACTGCGCCGACATGAGTTGAGCTGTACGCAACCTGCGCGTCCGGCACCAAGACCTCACCCAAGGCGGCTGCGACGGCATATCTGCGATACCGCAAGTGCGTGAGCCGGGTGACACCGAGTCAAGAGCCGCGTCGGTACCGCCGTGATGTGTACGGCCCGCCGCTCGGCTCGCCCGAACGGGGAACATCGTGCTGTTCACGCTAGCGAACGCCCGACCCACGCCAGGTGCCGCTCTGCAACAAAAGCTTCTTGGCGATGGCGACCTCTCAATACACCAATACGTGTCCTGCCCTCCACGATTTGGAGGCCACTTCCAGGCAGATCGAGCAGTCCTCGGTCGATCAGAATCGGCCAGCGCTTCCATGTCCCATGTGCTTCCCAGCATTGAGCGACACCCATGTGGATTCCGCGATTACGCACCCGGGCCCAGTGATCTGGATCGGCGGCGTACTCCTCGATGCAGCCGCTATCGGCCCTCCGCTCCCGAACGTGTCCCCAGCCAGGTAGCGGGGTGAGACATCACGATTGCGGTTCGTGATCGTTTCAGGTGGGTGCCTGCGGGTCGTGTAAGGCCGGCGACGCTCCGGTGCCTAACAACAGTGGCGGCATATAGATGCCATGACTGTCGTCACGGAGCCGACGATGTCGGGGAATGGATGCGCGATTCCAGCCCGGCCAGAAGTGTCTGGAGTCCGAACTCGAACGGGTCCCCGGGCGGGGTTATGGCGGCGGAGTCGACGCGGGCCCGCAGCCGGGGGAGGGTCTGGGCGACCGCGAGCATCTCAGCGGTGATCCCTTGGAGCTCTTTGTCGGCGTCGGCGCCGTTTCGTCGTAGATGCGCCTGCCAGGCTGCCTGTGCCGCCTGGCCCTGCGCGGCGCCGATCACGAACATGAGCACGGTAGCGGCTGCCTGGTCGGCCTCGGCTTGGGTGAAGCCCGCCGACTCATAGATCGTCAGGGATTGTTCGTCGAAGCGGGCCTTGTTGGGGCCGTAGATGAGGTGCGTACTCATCGCCGGGATCAACCAGTAGTGCCGCACGACCATGGCATACGCTCCACGCGCCAGCGACGCGGCAGCTTCCCGCCACCCGACTCCGGCGGTGTCGGGCAGCGGGATCTCGCCGAACACGTGGTCGGCGGCGAGAACTACCAGCTTGTCCTTGCTCTTGACGTGGTAGTACATCGCCGATGCGGCCGACCCGAGGTGTGCGCCCAGACGGCGGATGTTCAGCCCGTTCACGCCTTCGGCGTCGAGTACCTCGACGGCTGCCCGGACGATCTGCTCCTTGGTCAGCATGTCGCCCAGCCTAGCGAGTGTTGAACTTAGATCAAAACGTGCGCTACGGTGTCGAACAAAGTTCAAAAGCCTTCTTGAGGAGATCCCCGTGTTCCTCGTTGTCGCCCTGCAGTTCTTGCTGGCCCTGACGTACCTGGTCGTTCCGTTGGCCGGTCACAGGTACGGCGCCGCCGCTCAGAAAGAAGCCGATGCAGAGATTCACCGACAGGGCCACAGCCCCGCCGTATTGACCAAGCACGGCCTCGACTTCACCGCCAGCACCGCCAGTGTGACGGTGTCCGTGGCGATCGCCGCGGGTCTGGCGACGCTTGCCGTGCTGAATCTGTTCGATCAGCCAATGCTCACCTGGATCCTTCAGCCCATCCTGCTGATCGCCGGCGGCTTCGTCACCGCCTCCCAGGTTTTCGTCGTCCGCTATGTGGACGCCGCCTTGCGCAAGTCCGGCACCGCCGACATCGACGCCAAGTCGCTGATTGGGGCGGCGAAGGCGGCGTTCCCCGGCTGGTTCCATCCGCTCGTCCTGGCGCGCTTCCTCCTCACGACCGCGGGCTCGCTGGTCATCCTGCTCTTGCTTGCTGTTTCCTGACCGGGGGGCTGAGGGCCCGGCTGGCGAGTAGCAACTCTACGGACTGAAAGACAGGTCGGACGTTGGGCCCCATGCCAGCCTCATCGCTCGCCTCGCCCCATGACCCACCCTCGAGGCAGGGGCTGTCGGGATTAGAAGATTTAACGACACCCTCGGATTGGGGCCGCAAATCCTCTGGAAAACCGGGCATCGAGTGACGAACCGTGACGTCAGGGGGCCGGTTCCGCACACGGATTGACGACAGTATTTTCCGACAGGAAAATCGGGCTCCAACCCTTCCCGAGGAGAGTCCGGTGCAGATCGTCTACTCCCGCGTCTCCACCGCGACCCAGTCCCTGCTGCGGCAGCGCCACATCCTCACCGATGCCGGCCTTCTCGTCCGCACCGAAGGCGTCGCCGAGGGATTCCGGCCGGCCGTCGGCGTCCGCCTCTTCGAGGACCCCGCCACCACCTCCAAGATCCCCGCCCTCGACCGGCCCGCGTTCGGCAAGATCGCCGCCAAGGCGCACCCCGGCGACATCCTGACGGTCTCGGAGCTGTTCCGGCTCTGCCGCGACCTGCTCGACATCCACGCGGTCCGCAACTGGTGCCAAGCCCGCGGCGTCGCCCTGCGCGTCCTGTCCGGACCGCTGTCGAACTTCCACGATCTGGCCGCCAACGACGCCACCACCGCCGTCATCATCAACGTGATCACCGCCATCGGCCAGTTCCAACGTGACATCCAGAACGAGCTCACCGTCGAGGGGATCGCCGCCGCCGAGGCCGAAGGCCGCTACCGCGGCCGCCCGCCCGCGCTGGACGGTGACCGGCGCGAGGCCGTGCGGGCGGCCTTCCACGAGGGCACCTCGATCGCGGCCCTGGCACGGGCTCATGGGGTAAGCCGGGCGGCCGTGCGAACCGCCCTGGCCGACCTGCTACCCGGCCAGGGCGTCCTGCCTCGGCCATCGGCGTGATCGACGGGAAGGGTCAGGCGACCAGGCCGAGGTCAAGACGGCGGCCCATGTCGATGTCGATCGTGCCGTACAGGTTGGCGTTGGACCAGAACAGTGGCGAGAGTCCTCGCTTGTCGGCGTCGGTCATCTTCTTCTGCCAGGCGGTGTCCTTGAGGACGGATTGAACCAGCAAGGTGTTGATGAAGACCAGCGCCGACTGGAGCAGGTGAAGGCTGAGCATGGAGACCTCCTGATGCTCCTTGTCGCTGCCGGGGATGGTGCCGGCGCTGCCGTAGAACAGGTCGGTGTTGGCGGAGTTCCAGTTCTCCACGACCTGCAGGCCCTCGTGAATCTCGCGGCGCAGTTCCTGCGAGGCGACGTACTCGGCGACGAACACGCTCTTGACCGCCTTGCCGAGTTCCTCGATGGCCTTGTAGGTGGCGTGTTTGGGGCCGCCGCGGGTGAAGCGGCGCAGCACCTGCTCGGCCTCGGCCGTGCCCAGCCGCAGGGCGGTGTCGTATTTCACCATCTGGTCATACTGCTGAGCGATGATCTCCCAGTCGATCGGCTTGTCGGCCACCATCCCGGTCAGGCAGGACGGGACCTGGTCATCGGCGTCGGCCTTCACCAGCTTCTGCCGGGCGATGTTCTTCATCCGCGGCAGCAGCTTGAACCCCAGCAAGTAGGAGAACGCGAACCCGACCAGCGACTGGCCATGACTATCTGTGTACTGGCGATCGATGGTGGCGTCGGTGCAGTGCCGCAGCACGCCCTCCATCATCGCGGCGACCTCAGAGGCGTTGCAGGTCCGAAGCTGGGAGTAGACGCACACCGACTTGCGGTCCACGTGCCAGTAGATCATGACGCCGGGGCCACCGTACCGGGCGTGGTACTCGGTCATCAGGTTCGACGACCAGGACCCGAACTTCTTCGAGTCCGACGCGCACGCGGTGCCGTTGCCCCACCACAATGGGTCCCGCATCCTCAGGGTGGCGTTGACCAGGGTCGCGATCGCCGCGCGGAGGTTGTCGCGGTTGACGAACAGGTGCCGGGTCGCGCGCAGGGCCGCCTCGGTCTCGCCGTGGCGGCCGCCGTCGGCGACCCGTTTGATCCCCACGTTCGTGCCAAGCGCGTACAGCACCAGCAGCAGGCGTTTGCGGATCACCTCCCGCGGGGTCGCCTCCCTGGTCGCGACCGTGGTGAACGCGTCGGTGAAGTCGGTGACGAAGTCCGACTCCTTCAGGAAGTCCAGCAGGTCGATGATCCCCCAGCGGGCGGCGACCTCGGTGTGCAGCGCGCGCAGGTTCTCCGGGACCTTCAGCTTGCCCAGATCAGGGATGTGCCAGCGCGGCTCGCCGCGGTGCGTCTTCGCCTTCGCGCCGCCGGACTTGTTCCTGGTGACCGCCTGGCCGCAGGCCGCCATCGATGCGCGCATCGCCTCCTTCAGCGTGGCGATGAACACGCTGGCATCCAGCGGCTGGCGCAGGTTCTCGTAGTGGACGTCCCGGTTGTCCTCGAAGTCGGCCGGCAGGTCCTCCTCCGGGTTGCGCCAGCGGCGGGCGCCGGCGACGTAAATCTCGCGGCGGCGCAGTGCATCCTTCAGCGACACGATCACGCACAGCTCGTAGGAGGCCCGTTCAATGACCCCGTTGTCGTCGACGACCGCTTCCAGCCAGCCGTCAGGCACCACCCCTTGGATGGGGACGTTCTCCGAGGCGTCGTAGTGGCGGGTGGTGTTCGGGATGTCGGCGTAGCGCTGCAGCAGGTCCACGGCGTCCATCACCGGCCGGTAGGCGGTGTTGTTGCACTTGAACGCGATCGCGGCCAGCAGCTTGGGCAGCATCCGCCGGTAGTAGGAGGTGTAGGAACTGGTCAGAACCGTCCGCACCCGCGCCTTGAAGGCCCCGGCGTCCGCCTTCGCCTCGGCCACCAGCGCCTGCAGCGTCGCCTCCCCGCCCGGCACCGCCGGGAACACCACCTGCCGGACCGTGCCCTCCGGAGCCCGCAGCGACGCCTCGGCGATCGAGAACAGCTTCTCGCTCTTGCGGTGCACCTTCTTGGCTTCGGCCTCGATCGCCTTCTCGACCTTCCGCTCCGCCCGCGTGTTGATCTTCGACACGAGGCCGATGAACAGATCGACCAGGGCGTCGGTGATCTCCGTCGTCCGCGACCACGCCAACGCGGCCACCAACGTCAACCGGACCGGCGGCTGGTTCGCCGCGAAGTCCGACGGATGCGAGGCCATCGCCCGCGCCCGCCAGGAGGCCACCAGCCGGTCGGAGTACCCGCCGAACAGATCCGCCGACAGTCCCAACGCTTTGGCCCGCCGCAGCTTGACGATCTCCTCCAGCAGCGTCTCCAGCCCCAGCCGTCCAGGGTCGGACTTCAGCTCGAGCAGGAACCCATCCGCACCCGTGGCCAGCTCCCACAGCGACCGCGCCGAATCCGCCGACAACCCGTTCAGCACATGCAGGCAGAACTCCCGCTCGAACCGAGCCCGGCCCGCGCCCACGATCCGGTCCACCCGCCCCGGCGGCTCGATCTTCAACGTCCGGCAACGCCTCAGCAGCGCAGCCCGCAGTCCCTCGTCCGTGAACACCATCGGGCAGATCTTGTCCGCCAGCCACTCGGCGAGCACGTCCTCATCCGCTCGGGTCGACTCCCGAAACCCCAGCGCGTCCCGCACTTGGGCTCGGTGCCGCTCGATCGATCGGCCCACCAGTCGTACTCCGCCAGCAATGCCGGCTCGACCTTCACCTGGCTGGCCACGTAGTCCACCGCGACCTTGGGCAGCTCACCCATGTGCCGCGGGAACCGCCCCTCCTGCTCGAAAAACTTCAGCATCAGGCCGAAACCCAGACGAGTCGCCCCCGTCTTGTTCCCTACCAGTTCCCAGTCGCCGTCCAGCAGCGTCCACGCCGCGATCAGTTCTTCCGGTTCCCACTCCCGCCGCACCCGATCCGCCCTCCCACCCGACCGTCTCTAACACGAACACGATCAAGCAGAAGGCCCACCCACCCGCCCGCATTCACCGCTCCGAAACGACTACGAATCGCAATCGTGATGTCTCACTCCGCTACCTGGCGGCTGAGGACATGTTCGGGAGCGGAGGGCCGAACCCGACCCAGCACCGGCGTGCCATCGGCAAGTTCATGTAACCCTCGCGAGACCGTGCCCGCGCTCACCCCGGCAGCCCGGGCGACCGCCTCGATTCCCCCATGCCCGCGCGTCTGGGCTTCGGCCCCCATCAGCAACCGCCGCTGACGCTCGTCCAGATGAGGAAAGAGCAGCCGAAACTTCACCGCCAAGGTCGCCGAGCCATCTCGCCCATCGCCCATACCCTCACCATGACAGGCCCACCCCGACACACCAGCCTGCCGAGATCAAAGCACCTAGTAATTTTCCGGCGGCTCCTGGTCGCTAGGGTGTCCGGAAAGGTCTACGTTTTTGGACGGGGATCTCATGACGTTCATCTATGACAGCCAGCGGCCAAAGGTCTTGCGACCACAGGTCGACGGCAAGAGCGGATACTCGCACACGTGCTAACCGTGGTGACCGAGCAGGGCGTCAAGGTCGTGTCGCTGACCGAGAACTTCGACCTGGACACCAAGGAAGGCCGCTTCATGTTCGCGGTCCTGGCCGCGGCCGCCGAGTACGAACTGGAGCTGCGCGCCGAGGGGATCGCCGCAGCCAAACGTCGCGAAGCCACTGGCGCCATGCTGCCCGGCAAGAAGAAGACCGGCCGGCCGCGCACCATCGGCCCCGCCGAACTGGCCACGCTGCGCCGCCTGGTCGACGACGGCGCCTCGGTCACCGAAGCCGCCCGCACCCTCAAAATCGGGCGCTCCACTGCCTACGCAGTGCTCGCGCGACGCTGACCAGTAGTTACCCCGCCCGCATCCTGTTTCTGCCCGTCCGCGCCCCTAGCAAGATCGTTCTCATCGATAACGGCTGTCCGCCGGTTCCTCAACCCCGGAATGGGCGGCGACCAGCTTCGCCCGCGAGCACTTCTTCGCTCATGTGGAGGTCTGCACCGACGAGACCGAGTGGGCCGAGTACACGGCCGAGTCGCGCCCCGAAGGCGGAGCACGGTTTTGCTGGAGACTCCGTGCACAATCGCGCCGCCGTCGCCTCCTGGCTGTCCTGGTGCCGCAGCGTGAAGCGATGGGCGGCGCCGTCAGTGCCGGGCGAGGCCGAGCGCAGTAGGGAGCACCCGGACGAGACCCGGGCCGTGCCCAAGACCACGCTGCACCGGCTGCTTTCACGCCGGGATATCCCGCTGCGGGAGAAGACGCTGTGGCGCATGCTCTACGAAACCGCCGCCAGGGCGGCGGAGATCCTCGCGCTCAACGTCGAAGACCTCGACCTGGAAGACCGGCGCGCGCCGGTGAGATCGAAGGGCGGCGCGATCGAGCGGGTGTACTGGGACAGCGGCACCGCCCACCTGCTACCCCGCCTCCTGCGCCTGCCCGACGGCACGTCCCGCACCCGCGGGCCGCCGCCGTACACACTGAACGCGCAGCTCACCCCCTAAATGGCGGCCAGTGACCGCCGCGTTTACGGCACCCCAAGGGAGACGGATCGTGCGACAGCGGCTGGTGCGACCGGCGGGCCCCATGCAGGTCGTCCAGGGCGGCCTTCACATCGTCGCGGGTGATCTCCCGCAGGTGGTCGTAGCGCTCCGACCAAGCCAGCAGCGTCGGGCGGACGTAGTTCATGTGGTCGACCAACCGCGAGGGCTGCCTGGTCAGGTGCGCTGGTTTCGGAGCGTCTGCAGCAGATCGGCGGCCCGGGCATCGGCGGTCTGCGCCTGGTCCGTGGCGGTCTGCGCCGCAGCCTGGGCAACCGTGAGCTGAGCACGTACATCGCCGAGCTGCTGCCCGGCGGCGGCGAGGTCCTGGCGCAGCCGGTCGGTCTCGCCTGCGTGCTGCTGGTGGGCGCGGTCCAGCTCGGTGCGGGCCTGGCCGGCGGCGGCTTCGGCGGTGGCCTTGGCCTGCTCGGCGGCTTCGGCCTGGGCGCGGGCGACGGCCAGGTCCTTGCCCAACTCCCGGTTGACCTTGGTCAGTTCCTGGTCGCTGCGCTGCAACTGCTCGGCGCGCTGCCATTCCTGCTCTTGCTGGGCCTGGGCGTGGACGGCGGCACGCGTGGCGTCGGCGGCCTGCTCGGCGGCCGCGCGCGCGGCCTCGTGCTCGACGACCCGGGTCCAGGCGGCGGTGACCTGCCGCTCGCGCTCGGCGTCGGCGTCACGCGCCATCCGCTCGGCGACCCGTTTGGCCTCTACGGCCTGCTCGCGCTCATGGGGCGCGGTGGCGGCGCGGCGGACCGCGCGGTCGCGCTCACCTTCAGCCAGGGCGTCGGCGGCGGCCGTCTGACTGTCCCGGATTCGGGCCACCGCTCCGTCGCGGACAGTGGTGAGCGCCTCGGTGTGGCGCTGCAGCGCCTGCAGCACGCCGTCCAGGCCAGCGCTCAACGTGTCGGCCGCGGCCAGCACCGGGGCGGCGGCAGCGTCGAACAGGTCCAGCGCGCCGTCGACGCTGGCGGCGTGCGCGGCCCGGCGCTCGTCCTGAGCCTTCTGCTTGCAGGTCTTGCCGTTCTCCCAGACGCGGTCCGGCGGGCCGCAGTACTCCCGCGCCGAGCTCTGACGTACGACTTTGGCCTATCGCGACCGGATTCTCGCCACTAGAAGGCGATCTTCATCTCTTTGATCTCCCACATATGGGACGTTAGGGTCTCTCCATGGTCGAGACCCGGGGTGAGACGCCATGACGGACCGCGCGAGGCTCGCTCTCGGACGGCCCCTCGGGCACGACGGCCAGGGAATGGTCCACGAGGAGCTCAACGGCAAGATCAACGGGCAGTGGGACGTCGCCTACAAGGAATTCGATCCCGAGGTCCTACGCCACCTCGACCTCGCCGTCCTCACCGCGATGACCCAGCTGATCGGCCGCCTTTCCCCGCCTGACGTGGCATGGTTGGGCGAGAAGACAGCCTGGCCGGCCGAGCTCGTGGAGACGAATGGTGCCGTCACCGGTTTCCTGATGCGGACCGTGCCGCAGCGGTTCTTCTTCGACGTGCCGACCCCGTCGGGTACCGTACGACAGCTGGCGACGATGGACCTTCTGTTCAACCAGGACAGCGTCACCGACCGGGACCGCCTGCTGATGCTGGCCGATCTCGCCGACACCCTCGCCCGTCTGCACGCGATGGGTATCGTCGTCGGCGAACTGTCCCCCAAGAACGTGCTGTTCACGACAGGACCCCAGCCGGAGTGTTTCCTCATCGGCTGTGACACGATGCGGCTGGGCGGCGCGCAAGCACTGCCGCCGGTGGAGACACCACCCGGCTGGCAGGTACCCGCAGGAGAGCAGCAGGGCACACCGCAGAGCGACGCCTACACGTTCGCGCTGCTGGTCATCCGGGTCTTCGCCCGCGACCCGTCCTCCACCGACATCTCGCGGCTGGCCGCCATCAGCCCCGGCCTGACGGACTTCGCGATGGCCGCGCTTCACCAACCTCCGTTAAACAGGCCCCTGCCCCCGCAGTGGGCCGTGCGGTTGCGCGAGACAGCGCAGCCGTGCCCGATGCTTCCTCCTGTTCGCCACGCACATCCTTCCCCCAATTCGGGGCGGTCGAAGAAGATCGGCATCGGTGCCGCGGCGGGAGCGGTCGCGCTGGTGCTGCTCGTGGTGGGCGTGAAAGCCGTGGTCAAGAACACGGTACGCGGGTCATTGGCCAGCCCTTCGAAGGCCACTTCAACTCCCTGCTGGCCAACTGCGTGTACTGAGCCCGCGGAAACCTACTCCCCAGACCCAACGCCTACCGATACCCCTACTCAGACACCTACCGTGGAGCCGACCGAGGAGCCGTTCGACATCGACGACCTCAACAGCCAGGCCACCGACCCGACCCCGATCACCGCGGACGGACTGCTCCCCTCGTCCTTCACGAGCGACAAGGGGGTGCACTTCACCCGCAGGGCCTATGGGGTGGAGAAGTGCCCGAGTCCGTGGCCAGACGCCCACGTCAAATCCGCCCTCCGCACGGCGGGCTGCAACAAAATGGCTGTGGGCGCCTATGTCAACATGGGCGCTCCAGCGGGTAAGCGGATCCTGGTGTCCGTCTGGGTCGTTCCGCTGAAGAACGTGGCCAGGGCCGAGAGCGCGTACTCCAGGCTCAAGAACTACTCCGTGGAGGACTGGGGCATCCGGTGTCCCCCCGAGGGTCCGGGATCAACCGGCATCTGCTTCCACCCGGAAAACTGGCTCAATGCCCAGCTATACGGATGGACGGGGTACAAAGCCCGCTACGTGATCCACACCATCGCCGTCTACACGAATCGGACCCGTTCCCCCAGCGCGAAACCGTGGGTCAAGGATGCCTCCAAGGCCGCGTCCAACGCGGTCGGGCCCGGGATCTATGACGGAACAGACTGACATTTGTCACCATCGTCGGCGTGCCAGGCGGCACTATGGCCCTGTTTCTCTGAAAGATCATTCTCAGCGCCAACGGCTGTCCGCAGATTCCTGAACCCCGCAGAAATCCCAGAGTTCATGCGAACTGAAGGTTCACCAGGATGTACTAAAGGAACTTCAGGCTCTATGGGCTGGATGGGCCCTTGGGTTCATCGCGACTGGCGGGGTTTTGTTCCTCGGCCATGGCGGCGAGGAGGACGCGGGCGTTCTCGGCATAGCGGATGGCGGTCTTAGGATCCAGGCCGAAGACCGCAGCGAGGTGGAGCGGGTCGGGGCCGTGGGCGAGTGCTTCTTCAAGTTGCCGGTCGACGCGCAGGCGTTCCAGAGTCGCTGCGTGGCCTCGGAGCTTCTTGGCGAAGTAAATCTTGGAGACCGGGGCGGTGTCGTGGGCACTCATCTGGTTGATGAGCAGGGCGGCTGTCGGCGGTATCCTCCTGGTACGACTACCTCGCCTACGAAGACGGCCGTGGGGACCCGCGGTACAGCCGTTGGCGCTAAGCGCTTGATCATGGCAGTCAGCTGCGGGTCTCGGCGTTCGGGTGGGGCTGGGCCTGGAGCCGTTCGCGCAGCTCGACCTCCTCGGCGGTGAGCGGGTCTTCGGGCTGGCGGATGCGGGTGGGCTTGGGCCGCAGCGGCAGGCCGTCGTCCACCGCGGCGGCCCCGGCTTCCGCGAGTGCCCGGTAGAGCGAGGCGACCGAAGGGGACTTGCCCGCGTTTTCCCCAACCTTGATGGTGAGCTTCTTCGCGATGTCGGGGACGGGGACGCCCTTGTCCTTCAGCGCGACGGCGAAGGTCAGCATGTCGTCGTCGATGACCTTCGGCCGTCCGCCGTGGTTGCCCTTGGACGCGGCGATGACCTGCCCTTCTAGGGTCTTCTCCCGAATGTAGTTGCGCTCGATCTGCCCGGCCACGGCGAGCACGGCGAAGAACATCGCTCCCATACCGTTGGGGTCGTAGATGCCGCTGAGCAGGTCAGTGAGGAGTTCGAGCTGGATGCCGCCGGCCTGGAGCTCGGCGGACAGCGTCATCAGCTCGGCGGCGTTGCGCGCGAGGCGCTTGAGCTCGTGCACGGTGAAGATGACCGGCGTCTCGGGGGCGGCCTCCTTGAACTGGCGGGCCAGCGCGAGCGCCTTCTCCAGCTCCGGCCTCACCTTGATCCGGGTGCTGATCTGCTCGGAGAAGACCTTGTGGCACTCCGCCCGGCGCAGGGCTTCGAGCTGGCTCGCCAGCTCCTGCCGGGCGGTCGACGTCCTCGCGTACCCGATCCGGACGGGCCGCTCGGTGCGGGGCGCGGGCACGACGGCGAGCGCGGGGCCCTGCTTCCATGCGCGGCCGGGGCGCCGGTCGGCGGGGACGGGCATGCGGCGGACGGTAGCCAGCCCCCGCCAGCGATCGAAGAGCTTCCGGAAACCCCCGCAATAGCCCGAACGCCTGTGCTAGACGACCAAGATCAAGTGCTTAGCGCCAACGGCTGTACCGCTGGTCCCCAACGCCGTACTTCCCCAAGAGCACCGACCTGTCGATCCACACCCGCCAGCAACTCGACGCCGTCGCCGTCGAACTCAACGCCAGACCACGAAAGGCGCTCGACTGGGACACCCCAGCCGAGCGCCTCGCTATGCTTCTCGCCACCAGTAACTGATCACTGTGTTGCGACGACCCCTAGAAAGTGCCTCCTGTGGAAGGGCCTTTTCGCTGCGGCAGAGCCGCGGCTGGCTCAGGTCAGCTCCATCGTGCGGCGTACCAGATGCCGTACTTCTTGATCGTGGCGTGGACTTCGACCTTGCCGTTGTCGTAGTCCCGCACCGGCCCGGCGTAGGAGGAGTACTTACCGGCATCGACGGCGTCCCAGCCCGCCTGCCACTCTGCGCTACTCGGGCTGGGACTGCCGACGGCTCTGTTGTCCCTCGAATTGCTCAGGCCGTCCTTCAAGCGAACGGAGACCCACTGGGTGCCATTGGAGTTGGAGGCCACCGTCCGGGCGCACATCATCCTGCCGCTTGCGTAGACCTCCAGGTAGCCGACCACCGCCTGGGTCTGGCCTCCCTTGACGGGCACCTTGGCGAGCCGCGTTCCGGAGCAGCCGGCGGTCGCCGCGGACGCGGGACCTGCCAGTGCGGCCATGCCCGACATGGCCACACTGGCCGTGACGGCGATCGTGGCCATCGTTCTGCGTAGTCCCATCTGAAGCTTCTCCCCGATTTCGTGGCTCATACATCGCGCAGTCTCCGCACAGCGGGATCGCTGTCCGGAGATGGGCACCAACGTTAGAAGCCGCTGTCCTCGTTCCGTCCTCGCCCGATCCTCATCTCTCCGGCCTTCCACGTGGGGAGTTCGTCACCTGCGGATCCGCAGATGGCGAACGAGAGCGTCAATCGTCGTGCGCCGAGACCGAGGACAGCCTGGCGCGGGCCAGGGCGGAGTCGGGGTGGTCCAGTTCGTCGAGCACGGTCAGGGCCAGCCGCCACTCGCGGCGGGCCGCGCCGATCTCGCCGACGGCCTGGTGAGTGTCGCCGAGGTGGAGGCTGGCCGTGGCACACAGGAAGCGGTCGCCGACCTCGACGGTCAATGCCAGCGACCGCTCGTAACAGGTGACGGCCTGCTCGTACTGGCCGAGATGGTGGTGGGCGTAGCCCAGGCTGTCCCAGGTGGCGGCCAACCCGTGGCGGTCTTCCGTTTCGTCGTACAGGGTGAGGGCCTGCCGACAGTGGAGGAGGGTCTTCTCGTACTCGCCGAGCAGGGCGTGAAACCAGCCGAACGAGTTGAGAGCACGGGCCTGTCCAGACCGGTTGCCGGTGGCCCGGTAGAGATCGAGAGCCTGCCGGACGTGATGGATAGCGTCCAGGGGCCGATTCCGCAGTTCGAACATGCTCGACAGGTGGCCGTGGGCGTGAGCCTGACCGGTGCGGTCGCCGAGCCGTGGCGTTCCCCCCGGGGTGTGGACACCCGGTTTCATGCAGCCAGTGCGGTCAGTCTAGCAAGCCGATCTTCATAGACGGTCGGGGGCAGGTTTCC
>NZ_JBEZYD010000053.1:0-77181 GCF_040638335.1 Nonomuraea sp. NPDC026600 | reverse complement strand
AGGCGACGCCGGCGCCCGTCGACGAGCGCCAGGCCCTCACCGAGGCGGCCGGCGAAGGCCTCGCCGAGCAGGGCGCGTCAGCCGTACCAGCAGCCGCCGAGCAGACCCGGACGGTCGACCAGAAGGCCCCGGCCGCGCCCGCGTCCGACCTGTACCTGGTGCAACTTGGGGGCGAGAACTGTCTCTTCCTGGTCGACGGGGAACGGGTGGGATGGCTGCACGCCGCGCCCGACGGCTGGCAGGTCCACGGCCATGACGGGCGGCTCGTCACCACGCTGCCCGCCGACGGCGCGCACGGGCACGGCGTGGGGATCGGGCTGAACCTCGCCCGGCTCGCGGCGGCCGCGCTGGGCATCCCCGGCGCCGAGCTCGCCGCGGTGACGGTCGGCCCGCTACAAGACGACCGCGGCCGAAGCATCGACACCTCGCCGGCGGCGCTGGCGTCCTGGAGCCTGCTCAAAGGCCGCGTTCCCGGCCGCGTCGACGTCATCGTGCGCAGCCGCTGCGTCGGCTGGCTCCAGCGCGACGATCGCGGCCGTGACGTCGCCTGCACGCAGGACGGCCCCGTGCCCGGATCGGCCGGCACCGATCGGGTACAGGCCGTGACCGCGCTGCTGGCCGCGCTGGTCGCCCCCGCGCCTCTGCCCGGCCTCGGCCCCGACGCCCATACTCCCCGCAGGCCACGAGCCCGCTCCCCGCGCGAGCGGCCGATCAGCCCCTTCACCCCGGCGCAGCTGGCCGCCGCCGCGCTGGCCAACAACCTGCCGCGCCTGGCCGACGGCTCCTACCGCGTGCACATCGACGACGGCTACGACGACACCGAGCTGGGCCGCGTCTACCGCTCCGGCCGCCGCTGGCAGGCCCTCGCCCCCGACGGGCACGTCGTCGTGCACCGCGCCGCCACCCGTACCGAAGCCGTCGACCAGCTGCTCGCCACCCCCGGCCCGCTCTTCGGCGACCCCGCCGAGACCATCCTCCACGACCTATGACGCCTGGTGGGGTGACCCGGGGCTCCAGGCCAAGGCCGACTGGAGCCCGAAGGGACCCGCCATGAATGGCCGGAGGCTTCGGCGTTATTTGGCCGGGTGGGATGCGCCCCCCGCTGCCCGCCAGGCCCCTAAGCCTGGCGGGCAGCGGGGGGCGCGGGTCTTGGTCTGCCCAATGCAGGTCTGGCGGAGGCTCGGCGCTGTGGCCTGCGGATCGTACTCCTGGTCCAGACGGCGGAGGTCTGGACGTTCGGAATTACTGCGTGGTCATCCGTTTGGCTGCGCTGCCGCCTCGGCCCCCTCCTGTCACTGTGCGTGTTACACGAATCGCCGCCGACGGAGGTTAGGACGGTCTTACCCGCCCATTGATTACGCTACGTATCTGGAACATATACAGTCCGTGACGGCTGGGATCCGATCTCCGAGGACTCCCACCACCCACGGATCAAGCGAAAGGATTTCCAGATGCACGGCAAGCTGGTCAAGGTCCTGCTTGTAACGAGCGCAGCCGCAACGCTCTTGGCGGCCCCCGCCATCCCCGCCAGCGCCCAGACCGCCCCCACCGGAAACGCCGCAGCCGCGGCGGACAGCCCCAGGAAGACCTGTAGGGCGGAACTGGACAAGCTCCACCACAAGGAGGGCGTCTGCTTCTGGTCAGGCCAGGACTTCACCGGCACCATCGACGCGCACGCCAACCCCATGGGCACCGACGTGTGCGGAAACATCACCCCGGCCAAGTCGATGGTCAACCTCACCCACGAGGAGCGGCTGCTCTACGACTTCGACAACTGTGACGAGGGCAACTTCATCACCGAGGTGACGCCCTACGAGGCGCGTTCAGAGTTCGGTCCCGGCATCAGCGCCGAGTCCTGGCGGTGACAGCTACGCGACCCGATCAGCGAGCGGGCTGACCGTCGTCCCTCTGGGGCGCCCGTCCTCGCATAGACGCCGCTGGCCAATCAATCAAAGACGAAACGGGCCCATGATCACGTGTGTGATCATGGGCCCGCCTCTATGTTGATCTGGCCGAAGGTTGGTCGTTGGTGTCACTCCGCAGCCCGGCGGCGCCTGTACTGGAAGAAGGTCTTCGCCGTCGACCTGGTCGCGGCCCGCGGACTGCAGGACCGGGTCGGGCGGCGCTGTCCGGTGTGCGGCACGTGGTTCGTGCCGGGCGTCGACGTCCGACGAGACGCCGTCTACGACAGCCACGCCTGCCGTTCCGCTGCCTGGCAGGCGCGCCGCCGAGCTGTTTGAGCAGGCCACCGCCGAACTGCCCGGCGGCCCGTACACACTGCACCAGTTGCGCCATAGCGCGCTGACCCACGCCGCCGAAGACGGCGCCAACACCTTCCACCCTGCTCGCCTACTCCGGCCACACTTCCGTCGCCTCGCTCGCCCGCTACGCCCGCGTCTCCCCCGAGGCGCTGGCCCGCTGGCAGCAGAGCCGTGACCCCGCCGCACGCCGTCGCTGAAGGTTCAAGTGCCTGCATTCTGTGGTGGCAGCAGCAGACCTGTCGGTGTCGGATTCGGCAACCCTGTTGGTGGCACTGTCCAAGAACGCGGGTCTGCGAGATTCACTACGCTGCCGTCGGAGAAGGTCGCCCCGGTGAAGTGCACCAAGCCGCCGGAGAACGCGGCGTCGTTGTAGCGGATGGTGCTGCCCGAGAAGGCGGCGCCGGAGAAGGAGACCTCTCCGGCGGAGAAGGTCGCGCCGGTGAAGTAGACCGTGCTGCCGGAGAAGCTGGCGCGGGTGAAGAAGACCGTGCCGCCGGAGAAGCTGGCGCGGGTGAAGAAGACTGTGCCGCCGGAGAAGCTGGCGCCGGCGAAGTAGACCGTGCCGCCGGAGAAGGTCGTTTCGATGCAGCGGACTACGCCGCCAGAGAAGATCGCGCCGGAAAAGTCGCCGCCGTCGAAGACGACGCCGGTGAAGTCGAGGTCGTGGCCCTGCCAGGAGACGGTGGCGCCGTCGCGGAGGTGGGCGGTGATGAGCCGGATGATGGTGTGGCGGACCTCGCGCAGTCCGGCGAAGGTCAGCTTCTCTTCGTCCGGGCGACCGTCGGCCGGCTGAGGCGCGTACGGCATGCGCAGGTAGGCGCACAGCACGTCGATGCAGGTCTGCCGCAGTTCCCGGGTGGGGGCGTCGTCGGCCAGGCCCGCCAGCGCGTGCACGCCAGCCAGCCGTACCGCGGGCGAGTCGTGGCCGAGCTGGCCGGATGCGGTGGCGAAGCGGTCATTGTGCAGCTTGGTGGCCTCACGCGCCTCAGCACGGTGGGCACGGTCTTCGCCCTGCCGGGCCAGAACGTGCGCCGCCTCGGCGAGTTGCTGCGCCGCCTCGGCGACTTTCTGCCGCCGGTAGGCCACCACCAGCGCCACCAGACCGCCCAAACCGGCTACCACTGCAAAAGCGATCTTCAGAAGGTCTAACAAGGTGGCCGCGCTGACCTGCGCCTCGGGCTTCATCCCCTCCACGCCCAGCAGCTTCAGCCCGCCGACGATCACAGCCGTGAGCAGCACCACCGCGGCTCCGCCCACCAGGGCGAGCGCTGGCGCCACCGGCATTAGCCGCAGGCCCGGCAGCTCTTCACCTAAGTCCGGACGCTGCGCCGGTCGCCCGCTCTGCTCCGGCTTTTCCATCTCGCCCACGTAGGGCCATATGGGGCGGTCGAGGCGTTGTTACGGCTGGCATGCCCGGCCTGAGCGAAACCATGATCCCGACTCATGGGGATGCGGCGGCTCGCGCGGGGAAGCGGGTTCAACCTCCGGGGGAAGGAATCGCCCCCCAGGGAAGATAGGACCCCTTCCGCTCCCAGCGGCTTCACGGGAAGCGCTGCGGGGAGCCCGTACCGTGGGATCCGGGTGTCTTCCCTCCATACCCGGCAGCGTCTGCGCGGCCTGGCTGCGCTCGGCGGAGGGATCACGCCTCGAAGGAGACGATCGACACCGGTGATCCCGGGCGGCCTCGGCGCCTGGCCGGCCGCCAGGCCGACAGGGACCATCAGTTGATCGTTCCGCCCAGCAGGGCGGACGGGCTTCCTGCCGGAGGATCTTGGCGGTCCCTGCTGGCAGGAAGCCCGGTCCATAGAATCAGCGTAGGCTCCGCTCATGTCGGCCGGTCCGCGAAGATCATCGCACGGAGCCCTCTTACCCCTCTTTAAGCATCGGATTGCCCCTGCGGTACAAGTCCCCTCTACCCTGCTATATGTGAAACTCACGTGCACCATGTGCACGTCACGTAGGAGGGGTTGTGCCGAACAAGACCCTGAGCGTCCGCGAGGACGAGTTGTCGCTGTGGGAACGCGCTGGCCGGGCCGCCAAGGACTCACACACCACGGTGTCGGCGCTGGTAGCCTCCGCGCTCGCGCACTACCTGCGGGCCACCGAAACCATCACCGTGCGCATGTACAGCAGCAACGGCGCGGACCGGCTCGAAGCCTTCACCGGCCGCTGGCTCGTCAACGCCCAGCTCGACTCCGACCAAGACCCTGACCAGCACAAGGCGGAACTGCTGCGCGGCAGCTTCGGCCACAAGGGAGCAAGCGCGGAGTGGCGGACAGGCATCGCCGAGACCGGCCGCGGACGCATCGCGGTCTACCTGCACCACTGGGACTACTTCAACGACTTCCCGCCGGAACTGCACGTGTTCGACGACCTCGACACCGCGCTGCACAAGCTCGCCGGCGATGACCGCATCCCCCCAGGGGTGTGGACCGACGCCAGGATCGCGCTCGTGCGCCTGCCCGTGGTGTGGCGCGACATCTAACTGTCGGCGAGTTTCCGAGCCCAGCGTCGGCGAACGAAGGGGCCCGCTGTTGGCGAGGGTATTGGACACCCCCGGAGATTGTGATTGTCACCGCGCCGGTAGAGATCACTCGCACAAGGGCGGCTACATTCGGTAGTTGATCGTCGCTGTGTGTAGTGACTCGCGAGAGGACCGGTATGCCCCACCCCCCACGGCGTAGCTCCCTGATCAGCATCACCCTCAGCGGCGCCGCCCTCCTGGCCAGCATGACCCTCATGGCCGCCGTGCCGGATCTGCCATCCGCGGCCGCGGACACGCGCGCTGCCCAGCACGCACCCGCCCAAGCCGCGGCGCAGCACGCAGAGGGGCCCTTGCTGGCCGACGCGGTCGCCGCTCTGTCCGTGGCCACCGAACGGCGTGAGGGCTACCAGCGTGCGTCTTTCCGTCACTGGATCGATATCGATCGTGACGGCTGCTCGACCCGCGCCGAAGTCCTCATCGAGGAGGCCGTCACCCCGCCCCAGGCCGATGCCGCCTGCCGACTGTCCGGCGGCTCCTGGTACTCCTACTACGACAACCAGCACGTCAACGACGCCACCGGCCTTGATGTCGACCACCTGGTCCCGCTGGCTGAGGCCTGGGATTCCGGCGCCTACGTCTGGGACGCGGCCCAGCGCCAGGCCTACGCCAACGATCTTGATGAGCCGTGGCACCTGGTCGCGGTCACCGCTCGTAGTAACAGATCCAAAGCCGATCAGGACGTGGCCACCTGGCAGCCGCCGTATGAGCTGGCGCGCTGCCGGTATGCCGCCGAGTGGACCGCGATCAAGACCCGCTGGCAGCTGAGCATCGACACCGCCGAGCAGCAGGCCCTGAACACACTGGCGACCGCCTGTCCGACCCAGCACCTGCCCACGCTGACTGACGACCAGCGCTGAGTCGCAAATGCGGAGATCGTATCCGTCAGCTGCTCGCCCGGTGACGAAGGTGGGCGGCAAGCTCATTCCGCTCGCGCCGCAGCACAGCCACGCGGGCGCGCAGACAGCCGATCTGCTCTTCCAGGTGCTCACGACTTGCCTCATGCTCCGCCGTGAGCTGCCACAGTCGTACCGTCGCGTCGGTTCCGGCGGTGGCCAGCAGGTGCCCGCTGGGGCGGAAGGCCACTGCGGAGACGGAGCGGGCGTGCCCGGTGAGCGGCTCGCCGACCTGTCGGCCGGTATTCGGATTCCACAGTCGCACGGTCCCGTCGCGGCCGGCGGTGGCGAGTAGATGGCCGTCGGGGTGGAAGGCCACCGCGAGGACGGCACCGGTGTGGCCGGTGAGCGGCTCGCCGACCTGCTGGCCGGTGTCCGGATTCCACAGTCGCACGGTCCCGTCGTCGCTGGCGCTGGCGAGCAGATGGCCGTCGGGGTGGAAGGCCACCGCATAGGCGGGGCCGGCGTGGCGGGTACGGCGGCGGGAATTGAACTGCTGGCCGGTGTCCAGATTCCACAGCCGCACCGTCCCATCGACGCTGCCACCGCTGGCCAGCAGATGGCCGTCAGGATGGAAGGCCACCGCGAGGACGGCACCGGTGTGGCCGGTGAGCGGCTCGCCGACCTGCTGGCCGGTGTCCGGATTCCACAGCCGCACCGTCCCATCGACGCTGCCACCGCTGGCCAGCAGATGACCATCGGGGCTCCAGGCGACCGCGGCGACAGGGCCGGTATGGCCAATAAGCGGCTTGCCTATCTGCTTGCCAGCCTCAGGGCTCCACAGCCGCATGGTCCCATCGTCGCTGGCGCTGGCGAGCAGGTGGCCGTCGGCGCTCCAGGCGACTGAGACGACGGGGCCAGTGTGGCGGGCGCGGCGGCGTGAGTCGACCTGTTGGCCGGTGTCCGGATTCCACAGTCGCACCGTCTTGTCGTAGCTGGCGGTGGCGAGCAGGAGGCCGTCAGGGCGCCAGGCGACTGCGAAGACGGAGCGGCCGTGGCCGAGGAGCGCAAGCGCGGCGTCCGGCGCATCGAACCCCTCCTTCTCCGCCTCCGCAAAAGACGGCTTTGCCTCGACGGACGGAACTGTCCGGACCGTCAGCCACAGCGTGTGAAACTCCTTCGGGTCGGCTTTGAGGGCCTCCACCACGAGTTCGAGCTGGCCCCAGCGCGGCAGCTTCTGGCACTTCAGCACTGCGGCCGCCGTGGTGTGACTAACCCCCTTGCCGCTGCGGCGTTCGATCTCGCGCAGGCTCGGCTCGCCAGCGTGCAGGTGGGCCAGGCGCAGCCGCTCCCGTAAGAGGGCCAGGGCCGCAGCGTGATCTGGCGCGGGATCTTCGCCGCCGGGCGGCAGGTCAGCGGGCGAGCTCATGATGGAGCGAGCATCTCAGAGTGGAAGAAAACGTAAAGTCCTTTCGCGGCAACCCCTCCCACATCTGGGGAAGGCGGCAACTTCCGTCAGCAGGTGGAGCATTTCGGTCTCGCCGCGTCATGCCTCGGCAGTGATCGTCAACGCGCTTTCCGCACCTGCACCCTGATGGCAGGCCTCCCGTACCGGTGGGAGGCCGCGCCCGGGGAAGCCTGCGCCGGCGTTCCATCCGACCGACCGTCAGCGCTGGACACACCCTTGGGGCGCCCCTCAACGCGCGAAAGGGACACCCCCAACCGATGATGCCTCAGCTCACCGCGGCTGGCCTCGCTATCGCCGCCGTGCTCGCCGTCCTGGTCGCCGTCTACCTCTTCTCTGCCGACCAGGCCCGCCGCACCCGCGCCTGGCGCCTGCTGCGCCTGCTGTTGCGCCGCTGATGCAACTCTCCCGACACGATCGTCCCGAAATCCGTTGTCACTTTCCGAAGTTGTGTGCACGGATGTCCTGGGCTTTCGGGGATCGGTGCAGAGGACTGTGAAGCACCGGCTTGTCCGTAGTCCTCTGCGCTACGGTGCGTCTTGTTCCGTGCTCGTGTGCGCGACGGTGAGGTCCCGGCATGGACGGCGGGCGGGCACAAGATCATTGAGCGGGGTGTGCTGACAGCCCCTGATGAGGCGTGCGACGTGGCGGAGGTCTGCGCTACTTAGGAGGGAAACACATGCCCGCATGGGACGAGGAGGTGGCGGCTACCACCGGGGTTACCACCGCCAGCGAGATGGGCATGGCTCTGCGGCTCCCCCTGGGGCGCTGGTCGGACCTGGCCGTGCCGAGCTTCCCCGCGGCCGCGGAGGAGCTCATGGCGTGGCTGGCCGATCCCCGTA
The DNA here is from genome assembly GCF_040638335.1 of Nonomuraea sp. NPDC026600. Taxonomy (NCBI): domain Bacteria; kingdom Bacillati; phylum Actinomycetota; class Actinomycetes; order Streptosporangiales; family Streptosporangiaceae; genus Nonomuraea; species Nonomuraea sp. NPDC026600. Next base: position 69,235 of record NZ_JBEZYD010000053.1, on the reverse strand, counting down.
CCTTCGATAAGGATCTCCACCCGGTGGCTTTCGACTCTGCGGTGCAGGACTATGATCACGCGGTCCAGCAGGGCCTGGGCACGAAGGCGAAGGACATCCTGAGCGTGGAGCTGGCAGACGTCCAGCGCGCGCTCACGCCGTTGCGCGCTGCTGGCTGGTCGGGCGATCGGGAGCCGGCCAGATCCGCGCTGCGCGCGCTGCTCGGCAGGCTGGACGATCACGAGGTGCTACAGGCGTCGTGGCGGGATCTGTGGTCCAAGATCGACGACAAGAGGACCTCGGCGGAAGCCATCGCGCCCGTCCGGGACGTGTTCCTCGAGCTCGCACACCGGGCCGGTCACTCCCTCGAGTTCGGCAGCGAGTTCATCGCCGTCATTACAGGCGTGCTGGCCGATGACAGCTGGGCTGTGACCGCGATGAAGTACGCCATCGACGAGGTCCTCACGGCGGAGGCCGGACAGCAGGATGGAGATCCCCTGGCCGCGGCCGGCCTGACGATCGATGAGCGGAACGCCTTATGCGAGCGTTTCCTCGCGCTTCCCGCCGCATCGAGCTGGCACGCGGTATGGCTGGTCTACGAGAAGGCCAGCATGCCGGTCCTGTTCGCCGCGCTGGGCGACATCTCCTTCTTCTCCAGCCAGTACGTGCCTGACGACGCCCAGGCCGCCTCGGCCAAGTGCAGCTCATACGCCAGGAACTGGACCACGATGGACGGGAAGGTCCTGGCCGAGATGCCCCACCGGCAAGGGCTCGTCAACGTCCGCGTCTTCCTCCCCGCACGCCTTTACGCCGATCCGGTCGCGGTCGCCCGCGACCATGTGGACGCGCTGGTCGCCGTCGGAAAGTTCCACGCCGGCATCGGGCACGGTGACTGGCGGCTGGCTGAGGGGCACACCCACATCGGCCACGCGCGCTCCACGGAACACCGCTTCCGGCTCGGCGCCGATGCCGGGCAGCAGTCAATGGATCACGAACGCCGGTCGGCGGTGTTCAGCGAGATGGAGGCGTTCTGGAAACAGAAGGACGGCTCGCCCGCCATGAACAACGACCGCTTGGCCGAGGCGGTCGAGCTGCTGCGCTGGTGGCAGGCCGCCCAGGAACAGGCGCCGCTGGCACGCGTGATCGCGGACGTCCGGGTGATCGAAACCGCCTCCTCACGCATCGGGCCCGGGCCGTGGCACAAGCACCTGACAAGGTTCCTGAAGCCCGCCTGGATCGTGCACTCCGTTCACGGCCACCTGCGCGCTACCATCCACGATGCCCTTGGCGGCGCATCCGAAGGACTGAGCCGCCAAGCTCGCGAGCGACGCCAGACGCTGGCCACAGCGACGCGGCACACTGACGATTTCCCCTGGATCGGGCTGGTCCCCGGCACCACCCGAACCGCCTTGACCGAGCTGCTGGACATCTACCCCGAACACCATCACACCCGGCGCCGCCTGCGCACCCTGGCCAGCCGCATGGACAACCACGACGCCTTCAACAAGTGGCGCGCCCAGCTCGACACCCGATGGACCCACCTGCTCGACCGGCTGGTACGCACCCGCAACGCGATCACCCACGGCGGCCCCGCCACAGCCGGCACCGTACGGTCCATCGCCTTGTTCGCCAGCCAGCTCAGCGCCTGGGAGGTACAGCTCGCCTTGGAAGCCGCCTTGCAGAACATCAGCCACGAATCAGCTCACCAGAACTTTTTCAAGACCGACAACGACCTACTCGGCAAGATCCGCAGCGCTCCCAAGCCCGGGGATGTGATCCACGACTCCGCGGTGCCGTCACGTCCCCCCGCATAAGCGACAGCAGATCCAGGACGACCTCGCCGGATGGGACGCCGACGGGTCTCGGTAGTGGCGCCGATCCGGAAACGGGCTGGCGCTCAGCCCGCCGACGCCCGGTTTTGCTCCTAATAACGTTCCTTCCCACGACCAAAAAACCATGATCGGAAGGCGCCCCCCATGCCGCTTCCCCCCGACGAGATCAGGCGCCGTCTGGCCTACATCAGATACCTCCACAATCTCGGAGTCGACCAGGCCCGCCTGCCCGAGCCGCTCTCCTCCGCCAGCGTTCTGATGCTTCACGACGCGGCCGAAGGGTTCCTGCTTCTCGCCGCTGAACACTTCGATGTCGACCCACCCATCGGGCTGGAGAAGTTCTGGAGGGTCCTCAAGCCCGTGCTCGGCACCGATCTCCCGGTCGCGCAAGGCATGAAGCGCCTGAACAAGATCCGCAACACGCTCAAGCACAATGGTGGCCATCCCGACCAGCCCACCATCAACCTCGTCGCCACCGACACCACCACCTTCCTGGAAGCCAGCACCCCTCTGGTCTTCCAACTGGACTACGCGGCCGTGTCCATGGCCGACGTGATCCCTCAACAGCCGGTGCGCGACCTGGTCCGCCAGGCGGAGACCGCGAGCGCTGACGGCAGGCAGGTGGCAGCCATGGTCGCCCTCGTGGAGGCGTTCGAGGCACTTTTCAAGACCCCGCCTCTCGATAACGACATCAAGCCGCTCCGCCTCGGTCCCACCATCAACAACCCGCTGCGGGACGGGGAGATCGCGCGGGTGCTGTACCCGCCGGAAGACGACCACCAGAGGCGGGCGACCGGCCGCCATCACGAACTGGCCAAACAGATCACCGACGCGACCGAGATCGTCATGGCTCTGCAGGCGGCCACCCGGCTCATGCTGGTCGGCATCGACTTCGCAGCAGCCCGTCGATTCGGCCTTCTCACGCCGGACATCGACGACTACGTCAACGGCCGGCGAGAGTACCGGGCGCCGGACAACTACGCCCCGACGCCGGAGGATGTCGCCTGGTGCTGCCAGTTCATCGTGACCGCCTCTCTGCGGCTGTCCGCCGCCGAAGCCCAGCTCCGCGATCCTTACCAGCGCGTGCAGACATGGAAGACGATCGCCAAGCGGCCCTCGCCTGGCGCTGAACTCATCTGGAGCGAAGAGTGAGCACGGCTGGAGCCCGGATGACGGCCCTCCTATCCCACAGCGCCGCCACCGAGGCGGCCCTGGAGGTGCCCGCCCACACCGCGCCGACTTCGCGCTGAGCGACGCGACGCTCCGGGCGCTGACCGACGCAGTGCCCGCCTCGACCCCGGCGCGTGTACACCGCGGACATGAAGGCGTTCGGCGCGTGGTGCGAGGTGAACGGCCGGATCCTGCTGCCGGCCACGGCCGCCACGCTCGCCGAGTACGTCCGGCACCTGACCGTCACCCCGGGCAGGCGCGGCACGCCCCGCTCCCCCCGGCTCCCCGCGTTGGGCTTCCCTCACACAAAGCCTGCGCCGCCGGACAGGGGAATGTAGACCTTCCGATGCGGTCTCGCGAGGGATGATCCAAGTCGCAGGTGAACGGCTGCCCAGCGGCGGGGAAGATCACCGCCCTTACCGGAAGGGTTTGGGTCGATGGGACTGTTCAGGCGTACCCCTGAGCAACGCGCAGCCAAGGAAGAGCGGCGACGCCAGAAGGAGGAGGCGGCCGCCGACAAGCAACGGCGATGGGAGGCTGACCAGGCGGCTCGGAGACTCCATCAAGAGCGTCTGGTCAAGGCGGCGGGAGTCTCCAGCGCCAACCTGGTCTGTCACCGGGATACCTGGGCCTTTCTCGAATCGGAGTGCCACTTCGTCGGTCAATTCCAGCTACCGCCCCCAGGCGAAGGCTCGCTGATCAAGGTTCCGTTGTCGGGACCGAACCTGGTCAGGGCGCTCACGAACATGAAGGCCCTGCGGGACACTCCCGGTCGGTATGTGGGCGATCGGGCGGTTGCCACCCGGGTGTACAACGCGGTGGCGGAGATCGTGGACGGCGTCGACCCCAGTGCGAAGAGTGGGACACCGGTCCCGGACGTCGTGCTGGACGACAAGATCGGGACGGTCGAGGCTGTGCGCGAGGACGACGCCCGCGACTAGCCCTCTACACGCTGGGAGACACTTTCATGCTGAACACCCGGCGGCGATGGGTCATCGTCTGGGGAGTGGGCCTGGCCTTGGCCGGGTTCACCACGATCGTGGCCTACTGGGCGCGTTTCCCCGCGTTGGCCGGCCGCTATGGGCTGGTCTTCGCGTTGGCCCTTGACCTGGCAGGGCCGTCACTGATGGTCGCTGCGGCGATCCTGCGGACGCGCGGGAGCGAGCGCCGGATGCGGCGGATCGTCACTGCCGTGGGCTTGTTCTGGACGGCTCTGGCCGCGTTCGACAATGTGGCCGTCGCCTGGCAGGCGTTCGAGCTCGAGCGCTTCTTCACCTACAACCAGGACAGCGCAATCGTGATCGGCCCGATGTTCACCTACATGGCGGGCTACATGATCGTCCTGGGAATCGTCGGCGCCTGGCCCGCCTGACCCCCCCAACGCCCGCTGGATGGCCCGGGCTCATCTGCATGACCAGGGAGGAAAACAGTGGAAGAGACGGAACGCCTGAAGTCGCTGATCATCCACGCGGCGAAGGAGCTATGGGACGACAAGGACGCGCTGAGGAAGTTCCTTGGCGTGGTGCGGCGCAGCGCCGTGTTCGCCGACCTGGCCGATGCGCTGGAGAAGCAACCCGTCAGGCCGGCGAACGCCACGTTCTACGGCGTCCAGAACAAGGAGTTTCAGGGCTGACTCAAGGCTTTCGGCGCCGCTTCACTGACACCATCGACGCCCGAACGCGGAGCCGCGGGTGCTTCCGGAAGCAGGACCGCCTCCTTCCGGAAGCACCCCCGCTAGCACCCCAAACCACACCCTGACCAGGCCGGTAGCAGGTAGCAGCCGGACCACACACCAACCCGGAACCCGGCGCAGAGGGCGGTCTGGGCCCACGGGCGGGCCTGCTTCCGCACGGTATGTAGGCGTCTACCTGCTCGACGTTCATGCCGCGCGCCCGATGCCACCGACGACATCGCCCGGCGACCCTGCACCGACCGTCCTGAACTGTCGAGGGCCGGTCCGGCGCCCCCGTCAATGGGGATGGTCGTGAAACTCTCGCATGTAGTCGTGCACGGCCGGCTCAGGGACGCGGAAGCTGCGACCCACCCGGATGGCCGGCAGCTCCCCGGAGTGCAGCAGCCGGTAGACCGTCATCTTCGAGACGCGCAGGACCGTGGCCACCTCAGCCACCGTCAGGAACCGCACCTCCGACAGCGGCCGCTCCCCTGCGCCACGCCTGGAACTGGCGGTGTGCTCGGCGACGACCTGGTCGATGTCGTGCTCATGGACGTCGCCGGTGCGGGCCAGGTCGACCAGCGCGGCCGCAGCTGAGGCGATGTCGCCGGTCGTCTCCGAGGAGGGAGCCGCGCGCAGGATCAGGCGTGCCGCCACCTGCTGCGCCGTCACTGTGCCCGCGCTCGCCATACAGCCAACGTAGCGGCCGTTGGCCGTCTGTCCCACCCCAGGGAGTCAGGAACACCACGAACAAGCCCCCCAGCGCTTGGCCGGATACCACAGGGCCGCCATGGCCATGCGCTGGGCATCTTCGATGGCTTGCCGCGCAGATAGCCCGTCCATGTCCTTGGTGTTGAGGAAGTCCACCACCGACCGCTCCCAATGATCTTCCGCCTCACCCCAACGGCCCGCATGGACCTTCAGCACGAACGTCTCGACGAACCGCTTTGCGTCCTGTCCCTGCTCGCGCAGGTCTGCCAGAGACTTCATCGACGGCTCCCCGGCCGCCGGTTGGCCCGGGCCCGGCGGCGCAGGTCCTCGACCACCTCCGCCGCCGAGCGGCGGCGGCGGTCCTCGATCTGGCGGGTCACCAGGTAGCCCACAGTGCCGCCGACGAACGCCGGGATCGCCAGCCAGCCCACGATGGACACCAGCCACGTCACCAGTGCCGAGCCCGCCTCCGCTGGCGACTTGATGCCGATCAGTACCTCGTACGCCGTCGACCAGCCGATGAGGACGCCATCGATGACGAACACCACGATGAACGCCAGGGCGACCCACAGGGCGCGGGTGAGCAGCCAGTACCGGGTCTTGCTAAGCGCTGCCAGGGATCGCAGGCGCCTGCGGCACCGCGCCACCAGCGGAGCCCGCGGCGGTGGCTCCGTCCCAGCCGGTGTCATGCCTTGACGGTAACCGCTCCCCCACTCGATTCAAGGGGCGAAAACGACCAGCGGACACAATCAGACATACGTTCTATAGTGCGCGTCTTTGCGCAGGTCGCGACCATGTTTCGGTGATCATCTTCGGGTATGCTGGTGAGGCTGACGGTGATTGATTAACCTCTTGAGAAGGATGTGAACTTCGTCCGATGCCCGCCATGGTCATACCTGCCGCCGACCTCCCCGACGACGCCACCATGCCGCCGAAGGAACTGATGCAACTGGTCGGCGTGCGTGCCCGGGCCACCCTGTGGCATTGGGACCGCAAGGGGATCGGGCCGACGAAGTACGTCATCAACGCGCGCACGGTCCGCTACAGCCGCTCGGAGGTGCGGGCCTGGCTGCTGGACGGAGCCAAGCGCCTCCCCCCTGGCCAGGGTGCCGGCGTCGGGCAAGGCGGTGACGCCGTCGTGGCCTGACGCATCCCGGGCCGCGAACGCAGAAGGCCGCCCCCTAGCCCGGGACGGCCATCGCGTAAGGGCCCATACGAGGGGACCTAGATCGTCACGCTGCTGCCAGTGTTCTCTGCACGCCTCAGCAGCGCCAACATCCTGAAAGGGATCTTAGCAAATGGCTGTTGGACAGCCCGGTTCATGCCGTCATGCCCGCACTCGCCGCGTCGCGCGGCCCGCCGGGAGGGCGGCCTGATGGGCGAACTCGACGGTTGCGTCGACGACACGCCGATGCCCGCCTGGGCAGGCGACTACCTGACCGCCAAACAGCAGAACCTGTCGCCGGTCATGCGCTGGGTGACGCTGGCCTACCAGCGGATCGGCTGGGAGCCGTCCCACGTCACTGTCGTCCAGCGGCTGTGTCTGTCGGTGATGCTCAAGGCCAAAGGGCAGCCGCTGCTGGACTGGCGCAGCGAAGGCCAGCTCGCCCAGGACCTGAAGCTGTCCCGCAACACCGTCGGTACGGTGCTGAAGGACCTGGAGTGCGAGGGATGGATCAGCCAGCGGGTACGCGCGGGCGGATCCGGACGCAAGGAGCGCTGGCCGACCTGGCCGCCCATCGACTGCCTGACGCCCGCCGACGGCCCCGAGCTGTGTGCGGCCCCGACCAAGGCCGGGATGCTGTGCATCCGCCGCGCGGGATGGGGCACTCCCACTCCCGGCGCCGGGCCCTGCAAACTCCACCGCGCTGACGGCCACGACGCCCAGGATGAGCAGCACGAGCAGGGAGGTGCTCAACCGTTGAGCAGCTCCGCCGACCCGGGCACCTGCCCAATGGTTGAGCAGGGCCCTGCTCAACCATTGGGCACCGACCTGCTCAACGGTTGCGAGGAGGTGCCCAATGGTTGGGCAGCAGGAAGGGATAAGGAAGGGGGAAGAGAGAGTCATCAGTCAGTGAGCGCGCCTGCCCCGCCGCCGGAGGTTGAGCCGGAAGTGCCCCGGCCGCGCACCGCGACCGACGAACTCGAAGACCGGTACGAGATCAACGAGGCGGTGGTCGGCTCCGGTACAGAGCGCCCGGATGACGCAACCGGCAGCCCCGCAGACCCGGGTCCGGCGCCGCAGCCTGGCCAGGCCGTCCAGATCCTGCAGGAGCTCTACCCCTGCTCACCGGCCGATGCCGAGGCGATGGTCACCCTCATCGGACAGGGCAAAGCGATCACCGACTGGCGCCGGTACCTCAGCGCCTGGACGCCCGACAGCTGGGCGCGCTGGCACGCCCGGGTTCGTTCCACGCCGCTGCCGCCGCCGGCCCGCGAGCGCATCACCTACCAGCCGCCGCGCGATCCCCGCGACCCCGACGACGTCGTGGACGACGTGCTGCCGGTCGATGAGACGCTCGCCCGGCTGCGCGAGCAGATGGGCTGGACGCCTCCTACGCGCACCCCAACGTAGGCGGCCGTGAGCACTTGGGACCCGGGTGCGCCGACCTTGTGGGACGGCGCACCCGGGTCCACGTCGCGCGTGACGACGCTCACCGTTGCCGGCGACACGTCCCGTCGGCAGCGTGCTGCGGTTCTCCGACTCGACATGCTGGGGCCCATGGAGACGAATCCCCCCGCGCACAGCAAGGGGCGCGAGCTTACCCAGACCGCCATCGAAGCGATCGTCAACCTCGTTCCGGCGGCGGGCAGCACCATCGCGGTGCTGCTGATGGCAGGCCTCAATCACAAGCTGAACCAACGGCGCGAGCGCTGGCTCACCGAACTCGCCGAGGCGGTCGAGGACCTGAGGCAGCGCTACGACGGGTTCGACCCTGACGCGCTCGTTGACAACGACGCCTTCGTCGACGCGGTGATGACGGCGACCCAGACCGTTTACCGCACCTCCCAGCAAGAAAAGATCGCGGTCCTGCGCAACGCGGTCCTCAACTCCGCCATGCCGGACGCCCCAGACCTGGACATCCAACAGCTGTACTTCGACCTCATCGACCGGCTAACCCCGACCCACATGCGGCTGCTGGCGCTCCTGAACGACCCGCAGGGCTGGTTCGATCGGCACCTCGAACTGTCACGCCCGCAGTTCAGTTTGTCGTCCAACCGCGTCCAGTTGATCTCGGCGGCCCTGCCTGATCTCGGTGCGCAAGGGCAGGCAATGATCGAGCGGTTCTTCGCGCCGCTGGCCGACGGCGGCCTTGTCAACGGCAACCTGCACGGCATGATGACGGCCTCCGGAGCGTGGCAGCCGATGACAACCGACCACGCGAACGCCTTCCTCGAGTTCATCCGAGACCCGCGCTAAGGCTCCACAATCACCCCGTGCCCGGGCGACCAGCCCTGCGGCTGGAACGTCAGCTGCAGCCCCCGCCCGCTGCCCGGGCGTACGTCCACAAGCGGCACCATCGCCCCCCCGGGCGTGCACCCGGGGGGGCGATCCGGCCACGCCCGCTCGGCGTGCTCGGCACGCCAGACGACGCCCAGCACGCCGAGCGACAACGGAGATCTCAAGCATGCCTCTCATACCACCCACCCACCATCAACCTCACCGATATCTGACAACTGTCATTGCTCAAACGAAACATAAGTGTCATCCTTATCTTCCAAGGTCAGAGGCAAAAGATCGATTTGTACCCAGGTATCGCTACGCGATACACAGCGCCCTGCCCGCCCCGCCGGGCACCGGGATGAGGGGGTGGCGCAGGCTTGGCATGGCTCACGGTCCTGGGCCCCGCCGCGGCGCAGATCGACTACCGATTACGCGCGGACGCCGGCTGTGCCCAGGTCGACTACCGCCTCGCCGACGGCGACGCCCAGGAGACCGATCAGGAGGCGGCCGCCGGTGCCGAGCCCGGGCGCGGCCTGACGTGGATCGGCGACGGGCTGCGCGAGTTCGGCATCGAGCCCGGCACCCCGTTGACACCCGAGGACCACCAGGCCGCCCGGCGGCTCATGGCCGGCCGCGATCTGGGCACGGGCAAGCGGCTCGTCAAGCCGAAGCTGGCCATGCACCCGCGGGCGATGCTGCCCGGCCACGTGCTGCTGCAGGCGCTGCAGCAGACCGCCGCCGAGCGCGGCCAGAGCGTGGAGGACATGCTCGCCGGCGTGCAGTGGGCGGCCAAGCGCGCCGGACGTCTCGAGCGCGGCGTCGAACGCGAGGGCGAAGCGCACACCATCGGAGTCGGCGACGCCGAACGCCTGGCGGCCGCCGCCGGCCTCGACCTGGCGGCGCTGTATGAGCCGGACCGGCTGCAGGAGGCGCGTGCCCACCGCGATGAGCGGGTGCAGGTCGGCAACCGCGGCTACGACCTCACCCTTGAGCTTCCGAAAAGCGTGAGCGTGCTGTACGGCCTGGCCGATCCGGAGCTGGCGCAGGGCATCGAGGACGCCTTCGCCGAAGCGGTGTACGACACGGTGGCCGCGGTCGAGCAGTGGGCCGGGTACGGCATGCGCGGCCGCCACGGCGACGGCAAGCGCGCCGACCGCATCGCGGGCACCGGCGTGCTCGGCTGGGTCCTGTGGCACCGGGCCGCCCGCCCCGTGGGCGGTCAGGCACCGGACCCGCATCTGCACGCCCACGTGATGATCGCGAACATGCTGCGCGGAACGGACGGCAAGTGGTCCACGCTCGGCGCCGGCGGCCGCGACGTGCACCGGCATGTGAAGGCTGCCGGCACGCTGGTGCAGGCGCGGCTGCGGCGGTTGCTGACCGAGCGGTACGGCATCGTCTGGGAGCGCGATGCGCGTACCGGCGCGTGGGAGATCGTCGGCGTCGGCGAGGACTTGCGCACCCGGTTCAGCAAGCGCGGCGGCCAGGTCGCCGATCTGCTGGCGGAGATGGGCCTCGATGTCGGCAGCGCGAGCACCGCCCAGGCCAAGAACGCCGCCGCCAGAACCCGGGAGAACAAGAACAGCGCGCCGACGGCGCCGGTGGACCTGCGCACCTCCTGGGCGGCCCAGGCCCGCGCCGCCGGCGTCGAGGCGGCCACGCTGACCGCCGCGTGCGTCGGCACCGCCCGGAGCCTGCCCGCGCGACCCTCGCCGGAGGCGATCGCCGCGTGGATCTGGCGGCCAGAGGACGGGCTGACCGGCCACGACAAAATCGTCACCCGGGCCGACGTGCTCGCCGCGGTGATGGACGCGCTGCCGGACGGCGTCGCCGGCCTGGCCGACGCCGACGCGCTCACCGACCAGGTCCTCACACACGGCCCGGTGATCCCGCTTCCGCCCGCCGGGGCGGTGCACCTGTCCAACAATCAGCGCTACACCACCAGCGACGTCACCGCCGCCGAAAAGACGGCGCTGGCGGCCGCGCGCGCCGGCTACGGCGCGGGCCTGGCCGTAGTCGACGACGCGGCGTCCGCGCTCGCCCTCGACACCTACGAGACCACATCCGACCTCCTCCTCAGCGACTCCCAACGGGGCGTGCTGGAGCGGCTGCTCGGCGACGGGCACGGCGTGGAGGCGGTCATCGGCGTGGCCGGCGCGGGCAAGACGACCATCATGGCCGCAGCCCGCTCGGCGTGGGAAAGCCGCGGCCTGGTAGTCGCCGGGGCCGCGACCGCCGCGGTGGCCGCGATGGGGCTGGCCGCCGAGTCCGGCATCGCCTCCAGCACCATCGCCCACTGGCTGCTGCGCATCAACGGCGGGCCCGGCCTTTCCGGCGTCGACGTCCTGGTCGTCGACGAGGCCGCGATCGTCGACGACCGGCAGCTGGCCGTCGTGCTGACCGAGGCGCAGCGCACCCGGACGAAGGTGGTGCTGATCGGCGACCCGGTCCAGCTGCGCGCGATCGGCGTCGGCGGGACCTTCGCAGCCATCCACCGCCAGGTCGACGGCCCGGTGCTCGGCGAGAACCGGCGCCAGCGCGACGTCGGCGAGCGGGCCGCCCTCGCCCTGTGGCGCGACGGCCGGCGCGAGCAGGCGTTGCGCACCTGGAGCCGAGCCGGCCGCGTCCATGCCGGGCGCGGCGCGGACGACACCATGGCGGCGATGCTGACCGACTGGCAGCAGGCCCGCCTCCCCTACGCCGGCGACGTACACGCCGAGCTGGCCGCCGTGGCGCTGCTGGCCGGCAGCAACGCCGACGTCGACCGGCTCAACCACGCGGCCCGGGCGCTGCGCCGCGCCGCCGGCGAGATCACCGGACCCGAGGTGCGCTACCGGCAGCCGGGCGGCCGCACCCTCGCCCTGGCCGTCGGCGACCACGTGCGCATTCACACCAACGACTACCGGGCCCGTCGCGGCCAGGGCGCCAACGTGCTCAACGGCTACCGCGGCCGCGTGATGGCGTTCGACGACCGGCGCCGGGTGCTGGTCGAGTGGCGCGCCCCGCACCCCGACGGCCCGCGGCTGGAACGGGAGTGGATCACGCCCGGCTACATCGCCGCCGGCGGGCTGAGCCACGGCACCGCCATGACGGTGGCCGCCACCCAGGGCGCCACCGTCGACCGGGCGCTGGTCTACGGCTACGGTTTGGACCCGCACAGTCTGTATGCGGCGATGTCGCGCGACCGGGAGGCCGTGCGCCTGTACCTGCCGCGCGAGCTGTTGGAGACCGACGCCGACCGGGCCCGGCTCGGCGAGCCGGATAGCTACGCCGTCGAGCTGCAGCGCGCGCTGGCCGCCTACGCCGCCACCCTGCAAGGCGACCGCGCCGATCGGCTGGTCATCGCCGAGCCCGAGCCGATCGCCCACCAGCGAGCCGCCGAGCGCGAGCGCGCCGGTCGACCGAGCGATCCGCGAGCGGTCGAGCAACTGCTCGACCAGCACCGGGGACATGACCGCGCCGGCGACCCGGGTCGCGAGGGCGCCGAGCGCGCCGCCGAGCGCGCCGCCGAGCGGGATGCCGAGCGGGATGCCGAGCGGGATGCCGGTGGCCGCCAGGGCGACGCCGAGCACGCCACCCCAACCGCGGCGGCCGCCGAGCGGCCGGTCGATGCGGAGGTCGAACGCGCCCGGCGGGAGCTGCAGGACGCCGAGCGCGAGGCGAGGGCCACCGTCGAGCGGGCCAGCGCGCTACTGCTCCTGACCCAGCGCCCGCTCGGCGTGGGCTGGCTGACCGACGCGCAGCTGCAGGCGCGGGTGCGACCGCTCGCCGAGCGCATCGCCGCCGCGGCCGCGCAAGTCGAGGCTGCCGAGCAGCACGCCCGCCGCTACGCCCGCGACGGCGGCGGCCCCGCCGAGCGCGCCCTCGATGAGGCGCGGGCCCGGCTCGCCGAGCAACTCGCCCAGATCGAGGACGCCGAGCGAGCGGCGACGCGGCTGCAACAGGCCCGCCAGACCGTCATCGACGGCCGCGAGCAGATCCGCCTACTCCGGCAGCACGAGGCCGACCTCGCTCACGAGCTCGCCGGGCTGGGCCGCCTGCGCCCCGCGCACCGGGCCCGCCGTCGCGAGCTGGAAGCCGCGCTCCCCCGCATCGGCGAGGACCTGGCCGCCGTGCGCGAGCACCTGGCCCCGATCCTCAAGCAGGGCCCTGCCCTGGAAGCGGCCACCCAACAGGCGGCCGTCTCGGCCCCGCCCGCTGTCAACTGGCCGCTGATCCGGCGCCGCCACCAAGACGTCGAGCGCGACGTCGACGCCGCTCGGCGCGGCGCCCGAGCCCGCGACGTCGACAACGCCACCCAGCGGGCGGACCAGGCCCGCCACGACCACCACCTCGCCCAGGACGAGCTGGCCGCCGTCCATGACGAACGCCGACGCCGCGCCGGCCTGCCGCCCGCCCGGCGCGAGATCGAACGCGCCGCCCGCGCCGAACACACCCAGCGCAAGCGCGCGGCCGCCGCCCGGGGTGACGGCCCCCTCCGCCCGGCACCCGGCCTGCAGCGCGACCGCGAGGTCGAGCGTCAGGCATACCGGCCACCGCCAGGGCGGGGCGTCGACCGCGGCCCCGGGCTGAGTCGCTAACCCCCGGTCCCCCGCCGGGGGACCGGCGAGCGGCGGGGGACCGGGGATCAGCTCATGCTCTCGGCGAGCAGCTGGTCGATGCGGTCCGGCTCCACCTGCGTGGCGGCGGCGATCAACGGCACCAGGCCGCTCACCGTGGCGATGTGCTGCCCGTACAGCGGGCCGAAGCCCACATGCGGCGCATCGGCGACCGGGTCGTCAGGCAGATCATCACGCCACAGTGCCGCCCACCAACTGCCGGTGCCCTCATCCCAGCCCCACACGCTGCGCCTCTGCCAGCCCTCCAGCAGGAACCCGAACGGCCCCGGATGTCTCATCCCCTTCAGCTCCTTTCACCAGGTAGTCAGCAGGCGTGAAGATTCTCTTCCGCCCAGCGGACTGGACGGTGTCGCCGCCAGCGCGGATGGTGGGGCCAATAGCCATGCCCAGCACGCTGGAGAGTCTGGCCATGCTGAAGACCTTGGCGCTCATCGCCATGAACTGGACGGTACGCGATCAAGACCTGAGCCACGTCCGCTGCGTCCGTTGCCACGAGATCCACAGCGAGGGTCCGGGCGGCGGCGCCTTCCGCGTCATGGCCACGATCACCATGACACGGACCGACGACGGAATGGCCGTCACCGACTCCCTGCAGACCCCGGCCGAATGGATGTGCCCGTGCGGCCGCCAAGCCCCGTTGGAGCTGGGCGAGCTGCTGGTCAACGACACGACGGTGAGCTGCCGCCGCAGATGGGTTTGCCGCAACCGATGGCGCGTGCCCGCCGAAGCGAAACAGATCATCTGCCCCTGCTGCTGGACCGACCAGCCAGGCCCGGCAGGCTGGCGCGCCAGCGGACACGCGCACTAGTCGACCGCCAGGTACGACGGCAACAGCCGAGCGGCAACCGTCCAGGAACGGCTCCCATGCTCGCCCGCACGCTTGTTCGATACGCTGGCGCGGTCATGTCCGCGATCCACCAGCTGTCAGGCTCGTGCCTGACGGAGCCGGCTACCTGCTCAAGCGGCGCACCCTCGCCGACGGCAGGCAAGAGGCGCTGGTGTCCTACATGGAGATCACACCCGGTCCCCGGGGAGGCCTGGTCCCACGCGAAGACTGGCTTCCACTTGATCGGGTGCAGCCCCTTCCCAACATCGACTACAGCGCCGTCGAACACGAGCAGCTCACCGACGACACCACCACGGCACCCACTGGCCAGGCCAACGCCTCGCGCCGCCCGACCGGCTGGCCCGCACAGGTCCCGGCACCTGACGACGATCCCGGCTGGGCGACACACGCGATGGCTTTCCTGCTGGACTGCATCCCGCCGGACTACCGGGTTCATGAGGTGGTCCACGACCCGCTCGTGCTGGTCCGGATGGCCACCGGCCACGTCGACCACGCGCTGACTGCGCTCAGGGCCGGATACCGGGCCGCGAGCGTGGACCTCAAGCCGTTCCTGTCGCCTCACGCGATCGAGCAGGTGTTGGAGGTCTACCGCAGCGAGGGAAGCCGACTGAATGCGCTGGCCGCGGCCATCCCGGTCGTGGGCCGGGCTCTGTGCGAGCACCGTCCGTACCAGTGACCCTGCGAGGGTCATAGCCAGCAGTTCGGCGATGCTCCGGTCGACCAGTTCGGCGTCGTCACGCCGGCTTCCATCGGGCTGGTGGCTCTCGGCGCGCGGGCTCAGCCGTATGGGCCGGGTCCTACGATCACCACACTTCGGCACCCGCTATACGGGGCTGGCGCGGGTGAACGGGGGTTCCATCCTCGCCCATTGCCCTGGGGCAGCGAAACGCATAACCGGGGACCGGGCCAGCGGAGGATGACACCCCGAGCCTCGCGGTGAGCTGACGGTCACTTGATCATCTGAAAGAGTGGCTCCACGTCCGAAGTACCAGCCCACAGGGCTGGGAAGCACACGGAAGAACGGAGTCACCGTGGGGAAAGCCAAAGTCCACGTCGTCCTCAACCAGAAGGGCGGCATCGGCAAGTCCACGACAACCCTGAACCTCGCCGCTGTCACCGCCGACACCTCCGGCGAAGAGACCGAAACCGCCGTCATTTCGATCGACCCGCAGGACTCGGTCGGCTGGTGGGCTCAAAACGTCCTCGACGCCGGTCGCAGCCTTCCATTCGACTTCGCGCAAATCGGCGCAGACGACATTGACGACCTCGACGACCTTCCGGACCTGCCCGGCATCAAGAACGTGTGGGTGGACACTCCTGGTTGGAAGCCGTCGCAGCGTCCTGGCTATCGCGACCCGTTCGAGGACTCCAGCTTCGGTGAAGCGCTCCGTCGTGTGCTGGCCGTCGCCGACGACGTGATCGTGCCGATCGAGCCTGAGTCTCTCGGGTTCGAGCCGACATTCAAGACGATCGAGGAAGTCATCAAGCCGCGGGGACTGCCGTACCTGGTGTTCGTCAACAACTGGGAGCCGCGCGACGGCGACAAGGAGAAGGAACAGACGATCGAGTTCGTCCAGAGGCACGGCTGGAATCTCGCCCGCACCGTCGTTCGCCACTACAAAGTGCACACCCGCGCACCCGCTGACGGCCTGGTCGTCACCCAATACCCGCGCAATCGGACCAGCGTGGAAGCCCGTGAGGACTATTACAAGCTGGCCCTGGAGTTCGAGCGGATGCGGAACGGCGACTGATGACCATGACTCCCGTAGCCGGGCAGCGCAAGAGCCTCAAAGACTTGAAGGTCGGCAGGAACGCCCAGCCGCAGTGGCCGGACAAGGTCAAGTTCGCCGACATGGCTGACAACCCCGACAACCCCCGAGACGCGCTCCGTGATCTCGAAGGGCTGGCCGCCACCATCAAGGAGAGCGGCATCCTCCAAGACCTGGTCCTTGTTCCGCGCGAAAGCTGGCTCACGGCTCACCCCGGACACGACAAGCCCATCGAGGACGGCGGGATCGGCGACAAGCCGTTCGTCATCCTCATTGGGCACCGGCGCCGCCATGCTGGCGAACTGGCTGGCCTGGACGAAGCGCCCGTCAAAGTACGGGAGGACATGGCTGGCGCGTCGCGGCGGAACGCACTGATCGAGAACGTTCAGCGCGACGATCTGTCGCCGTTGGAGGAGGCGCATGCGATCCGCGACCTCATGGCAGAGGAGAATCTGTCTCAAGGGAAAGCAGCAGCTCTCCTGGGCAAGTCAGGGGCTTGGGTGTCGTTTCGGTTGGCACTGCTTGGCCTGCGGCCGGAGCTTCAGCAGGCGCTGATCAAGGGTGATCTCAAGCTGGAGGATGCGCGCAGGATCGGCAGGCTGCCGCACGGCCAGCAGATCTGGCCAGAGCCAGATCCAGAACCGGACCTAGGCTTGCCGCCCCCGGCTACAGCTCCCAAAACTGAGCCGCTGTCTCAGCCCGAGTCTGAACCGGCACCGGCTCCAGGCTCGCCGACCGCGTACCCCAAGCCCGAGCGGCCGGCTCCCGCATCGTCTGGTGGCGAGGGAGCGACTCCCCCATCGCCCGGGCCGCAGCCCGTGCCCCCAGAGAACGCGGGGTCGCTGACCGCCCTCGGCCGCGGCGAGCCTCCCCAGGAGGAGATCAGCCTGAACGAGGCACTGCGGTTGGAAGGGGCCGCCAACATGGTCAGCGATCAGCGAGCGCTCCGTCAGGTGGCTCACCGTCATCCCAAGAAAGCTCACGCGATCCTGAAGATCCTGGAAGACGCGGTCGCCACCTTGCGGAAGGGCCTGACGGACGATATGTAGGCTGTCTACACGTCTTAACGCCGTTAACGGGCAGCCATCGAAACCCCCGCAGCAATATGTAGACCGTCTACAGGTATTAACGCCGTTAACGAAGGGCGCCCGTTCGGCACGGGCGCCCTTCGTCATCGGTGAGGCAGGGCATCGCACCCCCTTGGGTCTCCCGAGCTCAGGTCCACTCCTTGCGAGTGGGAGCGGTTTAGCGGCCGTAGTCGTCCGTGACGTATTCGAGGAGCTTCTCGGCCGACTCCACCAGTTCCTTGGCGAGAGAGCGGCCGTACCCGCGCTTCCTCGCCTGTTCCAGCCGGGCTGCGTGCTCGTCAGGCTGGCAGTTCAGTGGATGCAAGCCGTAGTTCATGATCTGCAGTTCCAGGCAGCTGACTACGAAAGCGAAGTCTTCTCGCGTGCCGTCCTTGTACCAGCTGAGGAACTCGTAGATCCGCCCTACAGACTCCGAGACTTCTCTTGGGTCCCAGCGGTGTTCGGTCAGGCAGGAGGCCCATCGGTAAGCCTCCAGCATCCGCTCGCGCTCTGTCACCTCGCCTGAACCGTAAGCCCAGGCACTCGCTCCGTATCCCGGCATGCCCATCGTGGCCCCCTGCTCAGGCAGTTCCACGTACTCGCCGTTGAGGTCTTACCCCCATCCGGCCGGATTGTCGCCTCCTTCGCACCGAAGTCTGGGGGCGCCCGCGATTGTTCTCTGCACCAGCGGGGCGGGCGAACGTACTGATCGGGGATGGGGTGCGAGAGGGTGGACCCTTCGTGGATGCCGGGCGGATCGCCCGGCATCGGCCTCCGAGCCCGGCATTTAGCCGCTGAGCTGGTATACAGGTACACCACTGCTCAGATATTGGTACACGTGCCTCACAGCTAAGTCCACATGCCGCATACACATATTGAAGCGATCGTCGCGACCGCAGAGCGGGCCGGTGACGGCGAGTCCGAGGACCGGATATTTCTGCTGCCCCAGGCGGTGATCGTCCTGGACGGCGCCACAAGCGTGGAGCTTGGGCCAGGGAGTGGCGGCTGGTACGCCGACATGCTTGGGCGGCGGTTGGCTCGCCAACTCGCCTCATCTGACGGTCTTGACCTACGCGACGTGCTTGCCGAAGCGATCGCAAGCCTGGCGGTAGCTCACAACCTCCGGCCGGGTCGCGCCCCATCCGCCGCGGTGACAATCCTGCGCTGGACGGCGCAGGTGGTTGAGGGTTTGGTGCTCTGCGACACCAGTCTCGCCCTCCTGAGCCCTGGTAAACAGACCAACGTCCTGCATGATGATCGGCTCCACAAGCTCGACCACCCCCACCGGGCTGCCTATCTTGAAGCCATCAGGACCGGCAGCGCCTTCGACCGCGAGCGGCTCCGGCACATGCAGGCGTTCACCCGCGAGTACCGCAACCGGCCTGGCGGCTACTGGGTGGCCGAAGCTGTACCAGAGGCCGCGAATGAGGCTGTACGAGGTATCTGGCCGCGCGAAGAAGTAGCCGCTGCGCTGCTGGCCACTGACGGTGCCGCCGCCGGTGTCGACACCTATCGAGTACTCGACGACTGGGCCGCTGGATTCGCCATGGCGAAGGACCGTGGAGTGGAAGCGATGCTCGATCTCGTCCATCAGACCGAGCTCGGCGACCCACAAGCACGGCGCTGGCCACGCTTTAAGACCCACGATGACAAGGCGCTCGCCTTCGTTCAGTTCCTGCGGGAGGCGTGGTGACCACGGACGAGCGGCCTCTGCACTCCGTCAGCGTTGGAGCGGCTGTGGTCGGCGAGGGCAGTCGGCTGCTGGCCATCCGCCGGCGTGACACCGGCGCCTGGCAGCTGCCGGGCGGCATTCTGGAGCGGGATGAGGGCCCACTCCAGGCTGTGCGGCGCGAAGTGCTGGAGGAGACTGGAGTGTTGGTCGAGCCCGGGCCGTTGACCGGCGTGTACAAGAACATGAGCCTGGGTGTCGTCTCGCTCGTCTTCCGCTGCCACGTAATCGGGGGCGAGCCACGCCCCACCGAGGAGGCCACCCAGGTGGCTTGGCTCACGCTTGAGGAGATCGCGCACCGGATGGTCGAGGCGTTCGCCATCCGCCTGCAGGACGCTGTGACAGCGGAGCCGACGCCACAGGTACGGCTCCATGACGGCACCAACTTGATCGTCTGAGGCTCAGGGCAGCACCGGCCGGCGCCTCGGCGCCAGCTCCTTCTAGATGGTTTTCCACCCGTAGTCGAGTGTCCAAGCGTGGGTGGGCATCACATGGATGCAGACCTCCACGGCCCGGTCTTCCGCGGTCCAGCCTGTGTGAACGATCTCGAAGACACGCTGATCCTCCGTCATCGCCAAGTAGGAGGCCTCCTCAGCTGTAGGCGGGCGTGCAGTGATGCGCTCGGTGATCCTCACCTGCTTGTACCCGAGTTCGGTGAAGCGCGAGATGATCCCGCCAGGGCCGGTGTCCTCCTGTTCGATCGCCGTACCGGCAGCGATGTCCACCGGGATGTAGGACGTGGCGATCTGCAGCGGAATGTCATCGGCACCCATGTGACGAATCCGTGCAACAGCGCTCGGCTCACCAGCGGGGACATTGAGGATCTCGGCGACTCTGGTCGGCGGGACAACCCGTTCGATGCGGACGTTGACCCGGGGTTCGCGGCCAAGGGCCCTCACCTCGACATCAAAAGCGCCGCGGCCACGCTCGCGCGCATCGGTGCTGTAGCGGGCTTCGGCGTTGCGGACGATCGGTGGAAGCTCACTCACGAACATCCCCTTTCCGCGATGTATGCGCACCAGGCCCTCAGCAACGAGCACCCGGATTGCGTCATTGACGGTGGCCCGGGAGACGCCCAGTTCATCGGCCAGCAGATCCTCCCTTGGCAAAGCGCCACCCCGGGGATAGTCGCCATCGGCGATGGCCTGCCGGATCACGTCCGCCACATGCCGGTACACGCTTCGCTTCGGGATGCCACTCATAAGCCGCAACTCTACCCGGTACGCGGTACCTACTCACAGGAGGTACGTACCGCCTACTTGACAGCTGGTGAGTACCGGGGTCTACTCATGGCCAAGTAGGCGGTACGTACCGCGTATCCCTAGCGCGATTCGTGTCCGATTCGCTGGAGGCTCGATGGCTCCAAACGGTGGATTAATCGGGGATGTCGAAGGTGTACGACCAGGCGAAACGGCTTGCCGCGTGGATGCCGCGCGCGTATTCGACTGGCCGGCCATCGCTTGTCCGCGTGATCCTGTGCAGCTCCACTACCGGCTCGCCAACAGGAAGATCCAGGAGCAAGGCTTCGTCGGCCGTCGGCATTCGTGCCGACAGGTCCTCGGTGATCTTCTGCGGAGGCAAGCCCTGGTCGGTCAGGACTTGGAAGCCGCCCGACCTGCCCGCTATGCCCGGTCTCGAATCGACCAGGGGTGTGCCTTCAACGTCGGCCTGGCGGTAGTACGACGTCATCGTGTGCGTGGGGGAGCCGTCGCGGGTCATCACCCGGGCCCGCTCGTACACCAGATCGCCAGCAGCGATCTCCAGCGCCGCTGCCGTTCGCTCGTCGGCCTCTACCAAGGCCACGTCCTGTGCCTGGCCGCCCTGTTGGACTACGGCAGGGCTGTCGGGTCGATCGTTGGCGTGGGCTTCGACGGTCGTCATCTCCCACCTGTGGCGCGCGTACCTGTCAGGCCCCAGTCGACGCACAGGGTGTGCCTGGCGAACATAGACGCCCGAGCCGTGAATGGAGTCGACCAGGCCTTCGGCCTTCAGCGTGGCGAGGGCCTTGAGCACGGGGTTCTGGGTCACGTCGTACCGCTCGGCGAGGACTCGCACTGCGGGCAACTTGAATCCAGGCGGAAGTTGGCCGGACTTGATCTGCGACCTCAGGTCGTCTGCGATCCGGCGCGATGGCGGCATCTGGTCTTTGGGGTGCTTCATGACTCCACCCTACGTGAATTGCTATACAGCACTTCCTTGACCGCGTCGTGCGCCCCGTCTAACGTAAATGCTGTACAGCACTTGCTGTCCATCACTTCACTCTACGTCGGTAATGCCCGAATCACAAAGATGCGGCCCCGGTGGTGGTGCACCGAGGCCGCGACGAGTCGCGACACCTGAAGGGAACCCCGACTCATGCTCATCATCTCTGATCTGTCCGCGACCGGCGACAGGATGCTGACCTCCAAGGAGGTGGCAGTCCTTTTTCGAGTCGACCCCAAGACGGCCGCAAGGTGGGGCACCACCGGTCGGCTCGCGGCGATCCGCACGCCCGGTGGTCGCACGCTGCGCTTCCCCGAGGCTGAAGTCCACGCTGCCCTGCAGATCTTCTCGGACCTTGAGGGGGTGGCTTGATGACGACTACTCCCCTCGTACAGATCCCCTTCCCCACGTTGGCTGAGCTGGCCGCTGACCGGCCGCTGGCAGACGTGGAGATCGTCGTCACCACGACTAACCCGAGTTACCACGGCCAGACGGAGTTCCGGATCCGGCCGGGCGTGGTCGACGCCGACACGGTCGAGCTGTTCGGGTTCTCCCAGTGCACCGTGCTGGCGCGGGCGATGAACGAGCGCACCGGCTGGGCGTTCGCGCTGGTCGAGCAGTTCATCGACGGCGCCTGGACGTGGGCGCACGTCGGCGTGCTCACCCCGGCTGGTCGGATGCTCGACATCCACGGAGTCCGCGAACTCGGCGAGGTCGAGAGCCAGATGCTCGCCGAGTACGGCCACCCGGCGCGGGTGCGCGTGCTGCCCACCCTGGCCGCGCTGGCCGACGCCATCACCCCCGGCTCTTCGGTCCAGCACTGGACCTCCGACATCACCAACACGATGGGCGTCGAGATCGTCGCCGTACTGGCGGAGCTGCTGACCGTCCAGGCCAGCGAGGGGGGCGCATGAGCACCTCCAAGATCCGGACCACGCTGACGGTGGCGTTCGCCCACCGAGGCAACCAGTCCGTGCGAATCAAGGCCATCTACGAGCCGAACGACCCGTACGCGGTGCACCTGGTCTTCCCGTCCCCGACCGGGCGTCGCGAGCTGATCTGGACATTCGCCCGGTCCCTGCTGGTACACGGCATGCGGCAGCAGCAGACGGAGGCGCCGGTCGGCGAGGGCGACATCACGGTCGGCCCGGCTGAGGCCCGCAACTACGTCGAGATCGTGCTGCACCCGTTCGGCCGGGCGACGACCCGGCTCTACGCGCGCCGGGATGAACTGACCTCGTTCGTGGCGCAGGCGTACGAGAAGGTGCCCGACGAGCAAGAGGACGCCTGGATCGACTGGCGTGAGGCCTGGTCGTGGCTGCACCGCTGCGTGCTGCAGGGAGGTGCCGCATGAGCACCGTCCCCGAGATGGTGGAGGACCTGACGTTGTGGCCCGCCACCGAGCTGGACAGACCGCTGGTGGCGATGCTGTCCTACCGTGCCGACAACCCCCACGTGGTCCGCATGGCGTTCGTGGACGCGTGCGAGCACGAGACGCCGTTCATCTACACCTTCGCCCCCGGGCTGCTGGCCCGGGCGCTCGGCGAGGACCTCACTCAGGACCTCGCCGAGCCCGCAGGCGATGGCGAGGTGCACATCGGCCCGACGGAGGTGTCCGGGCGTCTGGTGCTGTCGCTGATCGCGCCGGACCTCCTGCGTGATTCCGGCGGTCGGTTCGAGCTGCTGGTCGAGCGGGCGCGGCTGCAGGCGGTCGCCGAGCAGATCGCGGCCGTGCGTGACCTGGCCGGACTGGGGGTGGGGTCATGACGCGCGACGACACGCCGGCGATGACCGCCGCCTACGACGAACTGCTGGCGGTGGCGCGGGCCACGGTGGCGGCCGCCGCGCTGGGCGAGCCGGAGCCGCTGGCGATCCTGGCCGGCTACCTGGCCGAACACGCTCAGCTGCCGCCCGTCGGCGCGCGGCCCGCGCAGCTGCTGGCACTGGCCAGCAGCGGGTGGGGCGGTGGCGGCCGGTGAAGCGGAGGAATCCCGTCGTGGCGGTGGCCGGCACTGCCGCCATGACCGTGATCAAGTGCGTGGCGGCCGGGCTGATCCTGGCGTCCGCGACCCCGAACGAGATCTTCCTGCACCTGGAGACCTGCTCTCACTGCGCGACCAGCTCGACCGGCAGGGGGGTGGGTTAGATGGCGATCACCCTGCCCGTGCCCGTCACCGCATGGCAGGCCTTCCCCGGCGAGCCGGGCAAGGTCGCCACGGCCCGTGCGTGGGCGCTGGCGACGGTGCCGCTGCCGCTCGACCACCCGCGGGCGGCCGACCTGGCCACGGTGGTGTCCGAGTTGGCCACCAACGCGCTGCGGCACTCGATGTCGGGCGCGCCCGGCGGCCGCTACTGCCTGCAGGTCGAGCTTGACCCCGACTCCACCGCCGAATCCGGCTCGCTCGCGTTGACCTGCATCGACATGGGACCCGGCGCCGGACTGCCCGACGACCGGGAGGCGGTTGAGAGCGGCCGCGGCTTGGTCGTGATCCGCCGCCTGGTCGACGACTACAGCGCCACCCAGACGCCCACCAGCCGCGAGGTGCGGTGCCGCCTGAGCTGGACCGGAGGCGTGGCGTGAGCACCGAGGACAGCCGGGCCCGCCTCGCCGCTGAGGTGGCCCACCTCAACCGCTGGCAGCTGGCCTTCGCGGAGGCGATGGCCAGCACCACCGACGACGACAGCACCGACCCGGAGGAAGAGGAAGGCCGTGGCTGACGCCCGTACCCGTACCGCCGAGCGGCGCGCCCGCCGGCGCGGTTTCCACCTGAACCGCATCGAGGCCGCACCCAGCCTGACGGAGAAGTTGGAGGCCGCGTTCGGCCTGCTGAGGGCGGATCTGAAGAACACCAGCGATCCCGCCAAAGCAGAGGCGATCGGCCTGCAGGTCCTCCAGCTCTTGATCGATTCCAGCGACCGCATTCCCCGGAGGAACGCGTGAACGACACCCACACGACCCCGAGCATGCCGATCGGCCGCCACGAGGCGCGCACCACGCCGCAGGCACCGATCGGCCACCACCCCTACCCGTCGGCGCCGCAGACCGGTGACTCGTACCCCCCGGTCCCGCCGCACGAGCAGCCCCAGGTGCAGCCCGCCGCGCCGGCGGATCCGCCCGAGCGCGAGCCGGGCCCGCTGGGCCAGGTGTGGCAGGCCTCGCGCACCGATCGCGCCCTGCGCAAGGAGCGCGGCGCCGGCCGGTGGTGGGCGATGCGGTGGATGCACGAGCAGCCCACCAGCGTGGCCGACCACCTGGACTACTACCTCGCCCAGCGGCAGGAACGGCCGGACGGCCGCCGCGGCTGGGGCCTGACGACCGCGATTCCGCTGATCAACGGCCTGCACGCCACCTTCTACATCGTCTTCGGCCTGCTCGTGGGCCTGCCCGTGACGCTGGCCTGCTACGCGCTGGCGTGGCTGTGCCAGCGCCCCGGCCGGGCGTTCCTGCTGGCCATCGCCAGCGTCGTGGTCCTCACCAACCTGGCGACCTGGCTCGCCGGGCCCTAACCCGAACCCACCTCAAAAGAACGATCTATCGCAAAGGAGAGCAGAGTCGTGGGACAGATCTTCGCCGGCCTCGGCTTCACGGCCGTATGTCTGGCCATCGGCGTCCGCCTGATGAAGCACGCCAAGGTCATCGCAGATGCGAAGCGCAAGCCGAAGTGGTACCGGGCGGCCGCCGTCGTCATGGCTCTGGCCGGATGCGGCCTGGTCGGCTCCTGGTTCCAGGGGTTCGCCACCACCATCGCCGCGATCGTGCCGGGCCCGATCGTCGGCTTCGCCGCGGTGTTCTGCGGCCTCGGCGTCTTCCTGGACTGCTGGGGCAAGGACAACCACGCCGGACGCGGCACCGCCATCATCGCGTTCATCGCACCGCTGCTGATCGTCCTGGCGCCGGTCAGCCTGCTCGGCATCAACCCCGACGACCTGGTCAAGGGCGTCAAGGACGTCACGCAGCAGGCGCAGCTGGTCGGCCCCGGCGACCGGGGCTAGGCGGCCGCCATGGAACCCATCAGCATCATCATCTGGCTGTGGCTCAGCTGGGGCGTCACCAGCATGCTGCTGACCAAGGACAGCACCGATGACGCGCCGGCGAGCAAGGCCGCCGAGTCCGACGCAGCCGGCGAGTCCGGCGCGGACAGTTCGGAGGAGTCGGTCCGCCGCAGTCTGCGGGAGCGACTGGACGCCAACGCGGCGGCCGCCCGCAAGACCGACTGGGGCAACCCCGGATGGTGGCTGCGGGCGCTGGCCGGTGCGGCCTGGTCACCGGTGAAGGACCTGACCCGGGCCGGCCGATGGGCCCGCGGGGCTGGTGGGCGGCACGACGACCAGCACGACGACCAGGACGTTCCTGACGTCGACGCGCCGGAGAGCGGCGGCGGCGAGGACCGGCACGACGACCGCGACGAGCGTCATGACGACCGGCGCGAGGACGACCGACGCGAGGACGACCGGCGCGGTGATGAGCGGCGCGATGAGGACGAAAGCGCCGATGAGGAGGCTGACCCCGATCCCGGCGGCAGCGATCCCGACGCTGATGAGCCGGGCGGCGGTGAGGATGAGCGGCCCGACTCCGAGCGCGGCGAACGCCGCGACAGCGACGACGACGACGACGAGGACACGTCGTACTGGCGTCGCTGGCGTCGCGGGCGTCGGCACCACCGCACAGATGACGACGACCCGAACCCGCGACAGGGCGAGGAAGAAGAGGACTACGAGGTCGAGGTCGTCGGCACGCGCCCGACCCACGAACCCGCCGCGCTCAGGCCGCCGATCCCGGCGCTGACCGCACCCGCCGCCACGGAGCCGTCAGCGCCTGCCGAGCCCACCCCCCGGCCTGAGGTGCCCGGTCCACGGACGGAGAACAGCCCCGTCGCGCCGTGGCGGGAGCCGCTCCGCCCGGCAGCGCCACAGGCAGAGCTTCCGCCGCACCCGGCCGGGTCGGCGCTCGACATAGCCAGCCCCGACGCAACCCGCGCCGGCGAACCCCAGATGGAAGGGACCGAAGACGTGGCCAAGTACGTCGCCATCCCGGGGGCCAATGCGCCCAAGACCAGCATGGACGTGGGCGGCAACACCCACGACGACGCCGTCGACCTGAGCAAGAAGATCGTCAAGGCGGTCGACATGACCGCCGACCCGGCCGAACAGGCCGAACTGATGATCAGGGCCTCGCTGAAGGCGTCCTGGAACGCCCTGGACGCGCTGGCGGCCGCCGGGATCGGCGGCCGCGTGCTGAACAACTGGGCGGACGCGATCATCGCGCTGGAGACCGCCTCCCAGACCGCCGCGCAACTGCGCCGCGACGTCGAGGCGGCCAACAACGCGGCCGCGACCGCGATGAACGTCCAGCGCAAGACCGGCGACAACGTCCAGGC
The DNA here is from genome assembly GCF_040638335.1 of Nonomuraea sp. NPDC026600. Taxonomy (NCBI): domain Bacteria; kingdom Bacillati; phylum Actinomycetota; class Actinomycetes; order Streptosporangiales; family Streptosporangiaceae; genus Nonomuraea; species Nonomuraea sp. NPDC026600. The sequence continues at coordinate 42,815 of NZ_JBEZYD010000053.1, read as the reverse complement.
CGCCGTCCAGGCCGCGGGCAAGTCCGCCGCCGAGTCGACCCGCTACTACGGCAAGCGCTGACCGCCCGCCCCTGACCCCATTTCCACGAAGGAGGGACACGACATGACCACCCACATCGACCGGCAGGCCCCTTCTTCGCCCCTGCCGCAGGACGACCAGGCGGACCGGCCTGCCCTGCCCGGTCCGGCTGCGCCGGTCACGGTGCCGGTCGGGGAAGAGCTCGGCAGGGCCGCCAAGAGCCTGCTGTGGGCCGCCCGCAAGGGCCTGTACCCGGTCGGCGCGATGAGCGCCGTCTACACCGCCGGGGTGGTGTTGCACGAGGTCGGCGACGTGCACCCGCTGTGGGTGCTGGCCGGCGCCACCACCACCGCGGTGGCCGGGCTGTGCGTGCGCGGCGTGCGCACCTTCCTGGCCAAGGCGCCCTGGCGGCCCCGCTGGGCGGCCGGCTGCCTGGCGGCGGCCACGGCCTGGACCGCGGCCGCGGCCGCCGGCGGGGCCGGTCTGGACACGCTCATGCCCACCACGCTGGTGGTCGGCGGCAGCCTGCTGGCCGCCCCCTGGTGGTGGACCTACCGGCTGCGTGTACGGGAAGACCGCCGGCCCGCCGCCGCGCCGGCGAGCCCGCCGGCGTTGACGGCGGCCGCGCCGCTGCCGGCGATCGAGGCCGCCCACCCGCACCAGGTCGCCTGGGGCGAGCACGCCGGTGCTCCGCGTGGCGCGCTGGAGTTCAGCAGCCTGATCGACCCGGAGCCGATCGCCGATCACCTGGGCGAGCCGAACGGCACGGCCTGGGTCATCGACGGCGGGCCCGCCCGGCACACCTACGGCGACATGCGCAACGCCATGGAGGAGATCAAGGCCACGTTGGACCGGCCGCACGTCGACTCCCTCATCTACCTGGACCAGGACCCGCAGCAGTACAAGACGCGCGGCCGCCTGGTGGTGCTGGAGCGCAACCCGCTGATCCAGGAGATCATGTGGCCCGGCCCCAGCCTCGACCCCGACAGCGGGCTGGTGCCGATCTCGGTCTACCCGGACGGGTCCGGCTGGGCCTTCTACCCGCTGTACGTGCCGGGCTGGGGCGTGCCGCACGACCTGTTCGCCGGCGCGCCCGGCACCGGCAAGTCCAGCCTGATCCACCTGGTGGCCGGCGAGTCGCTGAACGTCGGCAGCGCGGTGCTGCTGTACGACCCGCACGGCGGCGGCAGCTTCGAGCACCTGGTGCCGCGCACTACCCGCTCGTTCCTGGACGCGGGTGAGATCTACGCCGGGATGCGCGGCCTGGAGGCCGCCCACGCCGAACGCGTGACGATCTTGCACGAGGTCGGCGAGAAGCGCATGGGCCCCGAACACGGTCACCCGCTGATCCACGCCATCATCGATGAGGCCTCCCACAAGGCGGTGCTCGGCAACCCGCTGATCAGCGAGATCCTCACCCCGATCGGCCGGGAGGGCCGCAAGCTGTGGCTCAAGCTGACCGTGGCGCTGCAGAACCCCGGCGTGGAGGAGGGCTTCCACGACAACGGCGAACTGCTGGACCTGCTGCTGGCCGGCAACGTGGTGCTGTTCCGGGTCGCCTCCAACCGCATCACCCGCAACATCAAGGTCGGCGACGTCGAGGTCGCCCCGCATCTGCTGCCCCCCTACTTCGACCGTGAGCAGAAGCTGCTGACCACCGGCCTGGGCTACGTGATCACCGGCACGCCTCGCGAGTTGCCCTCGCGCACCGCCAAGGTGCTCGCCCGGACGTTCACCAGCACGGTGCCGATGGGCTCGCCGTTCGACGACCGCACCGGCGAGGCGTTCGAGCGCGGTTACGCGCGCGGCATCGTCGAGCTGGAGCGGCTGGCTGAGCAGTCCGGACGATCAAGCAGCCGGGCCGACGGTGAAGACGGCGGCGGCCGCGCCGCCCTGCACGCGGTCCCCAACTCCACGGCCGACCCCGGCGCCAAGGACCGGCTGGTCGAGCTGTTCCAGCAGCGCGAGCACGTGACCATCGCCGACATCCGCCAGGCCGAGATCTGCTCTCCCTCGCGCGCCTACGACCTGCTGAACGAGCTGATGAACAAGGAGCTCATCGAGCGCGTCGAGGGCGTGCGCGGCCACTACCGGTGGAAGGCGGCCTCATGACCCTCCCCGTGGCTCTCGCTGTGACGGTCCGTACTCCTCCTCCACTCCTCCTCCTGCCCTGCACCCCCAGGAGGGGGCCTGGGTCGGGGAGCGACACCCGCCCGTGCGCATGCGCGCGCGAGAGTACGGCCCTCTCCTCCTCCTGGCAACTACTAACCGTGATTTTTTCTGTGAAGGGACGACGGTCATGACCCGCCCGACGAGTCAGCATCGGCAGGCCACCGCACCGCCGCAGGCGCCGCCCAGCCATGGGCTGGGCCTGTGGTGGACCATCTTGATCACGGGATGCGCCATCTCGGTCTTCCTGAACATGTGGCACGCCCTGACCTTGGACAAGCCGGGCACCGAGATCGCGCTGGGCATCATCTTCGCCCTGGTCCCGGTGCTGTTCGCGGCCATGCTGTCGCATGGCCTGGTCAGCCCCATCATCATGTCGTGGTCCAAGAAGGCGATCTTGTGGACCCGGATGGCGATCTTGAGCCTGTTCGCGGTCGCCATGCTGACCTCGATCGCCTCGCAGGCGGCGGTGATGAAGCCCTACGGCGGCGGCTACGGCGCCGAGTGGTCCATCCCGCTGGTCCTGGACGCTTCGGCGCTGCTGGCCCTGAACTTCATCATCAAGGGCGCGGCCACCGCCCGCGAGGCCGTCCGGCAGGCGGATGTCGAGGCGGAACTGGCCACCCTGCGGGCGGAACTGAGGCCCGGCGTCGCGGCGGAAGTCCGCGCGGAACTGGAGGCCGAACACGCCGCCGCCCAGGCGGAACTGGAGGCGGAACGCGTCGCCGCCCAGGCGGAACTGACGACGGAACTCGCAGGCGCGCGGACGGCACTGAAGACGGAAGCCGACCGGACCCGGGAGGCGGAACTGAAGGCCGCCCGCGACCAGACCCGAGCACAGGAGGAGGAGAAGTTCAGGGCCGTCCGCGCCCGGCTGGAAGAGGAGTACGCGGCTCGGCTGAAGCGCGCCGCGGACCAGATCGCGCAGCGTGCCGAGACCGAGACCGAGACCCGTGTCGAGCAGGCTCGGACCGAGACCGAGGCCCGCGTCCGGCTGGAGATGGCCGGCGAGAACCGGCCCAAGACCCGACCCAAAACCGCTGCCGCGCCTGCCTCGAACACCGCCGCTGACGGTCTGAGCAGGCAAGAGGCGCTGGAGATGCGGCTGAAGCAGGCGCGTGCCCTGCTCGCCGAAAAGCCCGACATCAACGGCGCCGAGCTGGGCCGCGCCCTGGACGTGTCCGACCGGTACGGCCGCAAGCTGCTCGAACAACTGGCCGAAGAAGACGGCGACGGCCAGGAGGAGGAACCCCTCTCGGCGGCCGGTGACGTCCGCTTGCACGCGGTCCCCTAACGCCCCCACCTGCGGCGACACCGGCACATGACCGGATCGCCGCAGTCACCCCCCTGTCGATCCCGCAAGGAACGGAGGACATCCCGTGCGCCCCACAGCCTTCAACCTGATCACGCTCGCGCTGGTGTTCGTCCTGGCCGACGCCGGCCTGATCGCCATCGGGGCAGGCACCACTCAAGCAGTCCAGCCCTGCGCACCATCCCGCCCGGCAACCCGCGAGACCGCGCGCTCCGCACGGTCCGCATGCTCCCGCCGCCGGACGGGATGCGGGCCGGTTCCGTCGCTTGGTTCCGCCCGCAGAGGGTCTTCGGTTCCGGCCTCGGTTCCGCCCGCGGCAACCCTTCGGTTCCGCCTGCGCCGGTCGTCAGTTCCGCCCCTCAGTTCCGCTCTCGGTTCCGCTGGCGGCCGCCGCCAGTTCCGCCCCGTAGTTCCGCTCTCTCGCCCCCCAGTTCCGGCCCGTTAGTTCCGCCTCGTTAGTTCCGCTTCCGGCCACACCAACCGATCACCTAAGGAGCTCGCCATGACCGCCAACCCGTCCCGCCGGATCAAGACCCGCCGCCGCGCCGGCCCGGCCGCGCCGGCACCGGCGCCGGACCTCGGCCCGTCCCGGACCTCGAAGGCGGCGCGCCTGGCGGCCGCCGGCTGGCAAGGCGCCGCGATCCGCGTCGGCCGCACTGTCCGGGCGGCCGGCACCGGCGCCGCCACCTCGCCCGCCTACCCGTGTGACGGCATCGGCCTGGGCCTGGCGCTCAGCGCCCTGCTGCTGGCGGCCGCCGCCTGGAGCACCTTCACCAACCCGGTCACCGACCTCACCCGCGTGGTGGCGCGCCTGCTGATCGGGGATCTGCTCGCGGTGGCGCCGGTGATGGCCATGGTGGCGGCCTGGCAGCTGCTGCGCGGCCTGGCCGGCAAGCGCGAGCTGGTACGGCTGAGCATCGGATGGGGCGTCGTGACGGCCGCCGGCGCCGCCCTGGCGCACCTGACCAGCGGCGCCCCCGGCATGCAGGACATCATGACCGCGGGCGGCCTGATCGGCGCCCTGGTCGGTAGCCCGGCCGCGGCGCTGCCGTACGGATGGGCGATCACCATCCTGATCGTCGCGCTGATCGGCGGGCTGCTCACCGCGATCCGCACCCCGCAGCGGCTCCTCCAGCACCGCCTGGCGCAGCTGCGCGCCCCCCAGGCCGCCGCGCCTGCGGCTCCGGCCTTCCACCCGGGCGCCGCCCACCACCAGGACCAGGAGCACATGCAGGCGGACAGCCAGCCGACCCGCCCGGTCGTGGTGCCGATCCGGCGGCCGGTCAACCCCGACCTGCTCACCGACAACACCCCCTACGACAGCCCCGTCGTGGGCGAACAGGGTCCTGCCACCGTCGGACACCCGAATACCTCGACCGTGCCGGACCGCCACCCGTTCGGCCAGCCCGCCGATCCCGGCACGAGCCCCGACGAAACCGCCACCATCGCCGCCACCATCGCGCCCGCCGGACCTGCCCCGGCCGGTCGGCCGGCGGTCGTGCCGAGCCTGGCGCTGCTGCGCCCCGGCCCGATGCCGCGCACCTCCACCGAGACCAACCAGCGAATGGTCGAAGCCATCGACGGCGTGCTCGCCGAGTTCGCCGTGGCCGCGCAGGTCAAGCGCTACACCCGCGGCCCGACCATCACCCGCTACGAGATCGAGATCGAGCCCGGCGTCAAGGTCGAGAAGGTCACCGCCCTGACCAAGAACATCACCTACGCCGTCGGCTCGGCGGACGTGCGCATCCAGGCGCCGGTGCCGGGCAAGTCGGCGATCGGCGTGGAGATCCCCAACACCGACAAAGACCTGGTCGCGCTCGGCGACATCCTGCGCTCGGCGGTCGCGCAGAACGACCGCCACCCGCTCATCGTCGGCCTGGGCAAGGACGTCGAGGGCCGCACCATCCTGGCCAACCTGGCCAAGATGCCGCACCTGCTCATCGCCGGCGCGACCGGCGCCGGCAAGAGCGTGTCCCTCAACGACCTGATCACCAGCATCCTCATGCGGGCCACCCCGGACGAAGTACAGATGATCCTCATCGACCCCAAGCGGGTCGAACTCGCCGCCTACCAGGGCATCCCCCACCTGATCACGCCGATCATCACCAACGCCAAGAAGGCCGCCGAAGCCCTCGCCTGGGTCGTCGGCGAGATGGACCGCCGCTACGACGACCTGGAGCGGCACGGGTTCAAGCACATCGACGACTTCAACAAAGCCGCCCGCGCGGGCCAGCTGACCAAGGACGACGGCACACCGGTCAAGCCGTATGCGTACCTGCTGACGATCATCGACGAGCTGGCCGACCTGATGATGGTCGCCCCGCGCGATGTCGAGGACTCCATCGTCCGCATCACCCAGCTCGCCCGCGCCGCCGGCATCCACCTGGTGATCGCCACCCAGCGCCCCAGCGTGGACGTGGTCACCGGCCTGATCAAGGCCAACGTGCCCTCCCGCCTGGCCTTCGCCGTGTCGTCCCTCACCGACTCCCGCGTCATCCTCGACCAGCCTGGCGCCGAGAAGCTCATCGGCCAGGGCGACGCGCTGTTCTCCCCGATGGGCGCCAGCACCCCGGTGCGGCTGCAGGCCGCCTTCGTCTCGGAGAAGGAGATCGCGGCCGTGGTCGGCCACTGGCTGGAGCAGTCCGCCGCGGCCTACAGCAGCGACGTCTTCGCCGACACCACCCAGCCCGCCACGGCCGCCGTCGACGGCGACGACATCGGCGACGACCTGGAGCTGCTGATCCAGGCCGCCGAGCTGGTCGTCACCACCCAGTTCGGCTCCACCTCGATGCTGCAGCGCAAGCTCCGTGTCGGCTTCGCCAAGGCCGGCCGCCTCATGGACCTGCTCGAGCAGCGCGGCGTGGTCGGCCCCAGCGAGGGCTCCAAGGCCCGCGAGCTGCTGATCAAGCCCGACCAGCTGCCCCACCTGCTGGAGGACCTGCGGTCCGCCGCAGCTCCCGCCTGACAGCCCAAACCGGCCATCCCTTCTCAAGAAAGGACCACGCGCGATGCGTGCCAAAGAGATCCCCGCCGTCTTGGAGGCGGCCGTGCGCGAGCACTTCCCCGAGGACGTCGCGCAGGCCATCACCGGCGACGCCGACGCCCTGGGTGCCGCCGTCTACCACGCGAGCTACGCCGCCGACACCCCCGACGACCTGGAGGCCCTCATCAAGGCCATCGCCGCCGAGGTCGACGACCACCTGGCGGACTGGCTGGTCAGCGCCGCCGCCGCGCCGGCCGCGTGGCTGGCCAGCCAGATCCGCGACCACTGAACCTCTGTCTCGACCGGTCCAAAGGGAGCACGCGCACATGACGATCACAGCCACCAACGCGAACAGGACGGACACGGCCCGCGCCCTGCTCGCCGCCAACCCTGAGCTCACCGGCGCCGAGCTCGGGCGCGCCCTCAATGTGAGCGACCGATGCGGCCGCCAGCTGCTGCACGAGCTGAACGGCACCGGCGAGGGTAAGCCCGCCCGCACGCTCATGCTGATCTCGTTCGGTTACCTGCACCAGCCCGGCGAGGTGCCGCCGGCGGCCGACCGGGTCGAGGACGTGCGGGAGCGGCTGCGCGACCCGGCGGCCGCCCGCGACATCCTCGACCTGGACGGCCTCCACCCGCACGTGCAGCAGGTCGTGCTCGCCACTCCCGGCGCCGCCGAGCTGATCGACAACCTGATCGAATACGCCGAGCTGCCCGCAGGGCCGCGCAGCATCGCGGTGGGTTGCTCCGGGGGCAAGCACCGAGCCTGCGCCCTCATCCAACTGCTCGGTGAGCGGCTGCGCGGGCGCGGCCACCGCGTCACGATCGAGCACCGCCACGCCCACCTGCCCCGCGTGCTCACGCCCACCGCCGGTGGCAGCGGCACCGCGCCGACGCTCGACGTCGCCCGCGAGCCGGACAGAGACGGCAGTAAGGCCCGCAGGACACCGGCCAGGGCCGTGAGCGGGTTCGGTCTCTTCGGCGTCGTCCTGGTCCTGCTGCTGATCGCCGCCCTCAGCTCCGCTCCCGCGCCGATCACCGTCCCGCTCGCGGTACTGGCCATGGTGGCGCTGATCGCATGGGTTCTCCGGCTGGCCCCGCCCCGGTCCCGGACCGACCGCTGACCCCAATAGCCGCGCCACGGCTGGTACTGGCCGATCGGCTGGCCCGACCAACCCAAGCCCCGACGGGGGCTACGACCACGCAATCCCCGCCACCCAAAAGGGAGATCGACATGTCCGAGACCGTCACCGTGTACTGCGGCACCTGCGGCCAGGCGCTGCGGGTGTCGGCCGCCGCGCTGAACCAGTGCGAGGAGCTGGTCTTCATGGACTGCTCCGGATGCGGCACCAACGTCCAGATCAACGGCTGAACTCACGCCGGACGGGCGCACCCGCACCCCCAACCCATCCCCGACAGCAACCGCTTCAAAGGAGGAAAGCCCGGTGACCAGAAGACGCCAGAACCCCCACGTGTTCGAGGTCCTGCCCTACCGCCACAGCCAGGGCGGGCGCGAGTACCTCGTGCACCAGGACGGCAGCGTGATCAGGGGCCGCTACGCCGGCGGCAACATCGCGGAGGAGAGCGCCCAGGCGCTGGCTGAGGCGTCCGGCTACCGGGTGTGGTTCCGCCGCCTGCACTTCCTCGGCATCGCCGACCGGGCGGCCGACCCGCTGCTCTACCCGTACACGATCGACCTCACGGCCACCCCCGTGCACGACGTCCCGGGACCCGCCATGGTGTGGGCCGACGAGGTCGCGATGTCCGCGATCGGCGATCCGCGCAACCACCCGCGCACCATCGCGCTCTACGACCGGGTGATTGCCCACCTACAGGAATCCCTGACCAGGGGCGCCGACACCATCGTCCCGGCCCCGTTCCCGCTCACCCCCACGGTCGAGCATGCCCGTAACCGATCCCATCAGGAGTAGAACCGCCATGACCCAGACCCTCACCGAGGCGCGGCCCACCGCCGCCAGCGAGGCCCGCCACTTCCTGGATGCGGCCACCCGGCAGGCGGCGCAGCACGGCAGCGCGCTGCTGACCCATGCGGTGGACCGCGCCGTCGTGCACGCGCTACTCGGCGCTGGCACCGTCCTGCTGGGTGACCCGCGCGGCCGCCAGCACCTGGCCACGGCCAGCGACCTGCTGCGTCGGCACAGCCGCAGCGAGCAGGCCGACGGCCGGGAGAGCGCCATCGCCCACACCCTGCTGGCCATCCTGTACGGGCTGGTGCCGGGCCTGCCCGGCCAGAACCAGTACGCCCTCTACCACCTGGAGCAGGCCGGCGAGCTGGCCGAAGCCCACGACGGCGGTGAGGCGCCGACGGCCGGCGACGTGCTGGTCCAGTCCGCGCTGACCGGGCTGGCCTACGCCCAGCTCACCGCCTACGCCCAGCTCGCCGGCCGGGAGGCGCGGTGAGCAGCACCCGACCGGACTCCATCGACCCGATCGAGCGCGCCGACGCCCATGCTGACGCGCTGGGCTGGGCCAGCCGGCTGACCAGCGAGCGGCACAACCCGCTGCTCGTCATCATCAACGCCGAGCCGATCTTCCAGTGGTTGGCGGCCGCCCTGGATGAGCAGGACCTGGCGCTGCGCCTGCGCGCGGGCGACCTGCAGAGCGCCAACGACGACGAATGCGGCCCAGACGACGACGGCGCGGCGTTCGTGCTGCGTGCCGCCCTTCTGTACGACGCCATGACCGGCGCCGCCTGACCCGACCAGCAGCCACCCGACCAACCAGCCCAGCCAACGGAAACCGGAGAGACACATGGCAAGCCAGAACCCTCGCGAACGCGACCAGGTCGACGGCATCTACCAGGGCGATCAGGTGCGCAACACCAGCACCGGTCAGCGCGGCGAGGTCACCTTCGCCGACCCCGCCGAGCACGAGTCCCACGTCCGGCTGGACGACGGCGAGGTGGAGATCTGGCCGCACGCCGATGTCGAGCGCATCACCTGACGGCGCCTCGACGCCCAGACGCTCACCACGAGCAGCAAGACGGGCGCGCATCACCGCGGCAATCCGCCAAGACAGCCCGCGGCAAGCGCGCCCGCACACCCCACTCGATCCAGACAGATCAGAAAGGGCATCTCCATCATGACGCAGACCACCAACGGCGTCGTCGCGGCTACCAAGCGCTGCGACAACACCAGCGTTGGCATCCTCATCCACGACGACCAGGGCCGGCTGCTGGTCTTCAACCGGGCCACCCTGCCGTGGGGCGCGGCGCCGCCCGCCGGCCACATCGACGACCACGGCAGTCCCGAGCAGGCCGCCACGGCCGAAGTGAGCGAAGAGGTCGGCCTGACCGTCGACAGCCTGGAGCTGATCGCCCGCCGCTGGCGCGACAACCGGTGCCGCCGCGCCGACGGCCCGCAGGGCGTCGGCCACGAGTGGTTCATCTACCGGGCCGAGGTGCACGGCGAGCTGGCCCCAAGCCCGCGCGAGACCCGCAACGCCCGCTGGCTGACGGCCGGCGAGCTGCAGGTCCTCAGCCTGCGCACCGCCCTGTACGCCTACGGCGACATCACCGAGGCCGAATGGCAGCACGAGCCCGGCATCGAACCGGTGTGGGTGCTGTTCCTCAGCATGGCCGGGTTGATCACCGCGCACCGCGAGGACCTGGCCGCCATCGAGGACACCGCCGCAGGGCAGGTGCGGGCATGACGACCACGCTCAAGTCCTTCCCCGGCGCTCCCGCGCACTTGCAGCGCGAACTGGACGGGGTGCGCGCCGAGCTTGTCCGCCTGGACGCCAAGTCCACCGGGCTGATCGGCCTGACCGGCACCATGATCGCGATCCTGGTGGCGGGCGCCGGGATCGCCCGGCTGCCGCTGCTCGCCCTGGGGGCGATTATCGCCGCCGCGGTGCTGCTGGCCGCCGCGCTGGCGGTGCTGTTGGCCGGGGTGATCATGCCCGCCCTGGCGCCCCACCGCGACCGCGGCCGCACCGACGTCGAGGCCGGTTACGGGTTCGTTGCCTACGCCGCCGCCGGCAGCGTCGAGGCGCTGATCGACGCCCTGGCCGTCAACCAGAACGGCCTCACCCTCCGGCTGGGCAACGAGCTGTTGCAGCGCTCCCGGCTGACCGACCGCAAGAACCGGCGCCTGCAGCTGGCCGTGCTCCTGCTGCTGGGCGCACTGGTGGCCATGGTGGCCGCGCTGGTGCTGATGCTCGTGGGGAGGGTCGCGTGATGCCCCCGACCGTGGGCGGGGCCGTCACAGCCGACGTCGTGCTCACCCTGACCCCGTACACCTTCTACCACCACACCCGCAGGCGGTACGTCACCACCACCGCCTACACCACCAACGTTCCCGGCCTGCTGATCTGCCGCCCCGCCACCGCCGGCGACGGCCTCGGCGCCGATGAGAGGCCATGGCTGATCGCGCACTGGCAGGGCCAGGCCATCCAGGGCGAACGCGACTACCCCTCACCCTGGCAGGCCCTGGTGGCGGCCGACCAGCTCGGCGCGCTCGACGACGTCGACTGGAGGCGCACCCGCGAGGCACTCAAGGCCGACGGCGTGCCGATCGGGCTGTGGGACGCGCTGCGGCCCGACGCCCTGGCCGACCGCGCCGGCGACCTGCTGATGGCCGTCACCTGCGACGACGATCACGACCGCTGGGACAGCCAGGAGGTTCTGATGGACCTGCTGGCCGTCGGCTGGACGGAGCAGCCGCTCGCCGACGCGCTGGCCGGTCCGTTCAGCGCGGTGCCGCTGGCTGAGCGGGTGCGGCCGCTGATCGCCGCGCTGGCGCCGCTGGACGGGCGGCCGCCGTGGTGCGGCCAGTGCCTGCCGATCGCCCGCCTGGCCGCCGACGAGCGCGGCTGGCTGACCTGCTGCCGCCGCTGCCACCCCCGCGATCACAGCGCGCAGGAGGACTGCCGGTCATGACGACGTACACGCATCCTGATGTGTTCGACCGGGGCGTCCGGGAGGGGTGGGCCGACCCGCAGACCGATCCCACCCAGATCGACTGGGCCGCCCGCCAGGCGTGCGCGGCGATCCCCTTCGCCGTGATTGACGGCCGCCCCGTCAACCCGTGCCAAAGCACGGGCATCCGGTACGGCCGCAACCAGTTGGGCCACTGGGGTGAGCAGCTGGCCGCCGACGCCGTCGTGACCGTCGACACCGACGACGGCCGACGGCTGGCCATGGTCGAGCGGGTCGATGGCCACGGGTGGGCGCTTCCGGGCGGCTACGTGGAACCCGGTGAGGACCCCGCACGGGCGGCCGTCCGCGAGCTCGCTGAAGAGAGCGGCCTGGTCCTGGACGGCGCGCTCTGGCAGGTGCACCCGGCCCGGTATGTGCCCGACCCGCGCGCCAGCGATGAGGCGTGGATGGTGACCGTGCCCGCCGCGGCCCACCTTGGCACCGTCCGGCTCGACAGCCTCCCGGCCTTGGTCGGCTCCGACGATGCCGCGCGGGCCGCGTGGGTGCGCGCCGACAGTTACGCCGTCCTGGTGGCCGACCTGCAGGCCACCTACCAGGGACGGGTGTTCGCCGCGCACCAGGCCCTGCTGCAGGACCTGCTCACGGCGGCCGCGGAGTGGCGGTCGTGAGCAAAGGGCGGGTGCCGTTCTGGGACCCGGACGGGTCCCGGTTCGGCGGCATCCCCACCTACCCGTGGAAGATGGCGCCCGGCCATCTGGCCACCAAGCGCCAGTTGGCCGCCGACGGGCTGCGCCCGGGCGGGCAGCAGGTGTGCGCGCAGATCATGTGGCGCACCCGGCGCACCAGCGGAGCCCGGGGCGTGCCGCGTGGCATCGCGGTCGCCTACCTGTACGACCGGGAGCTGGCCAAGCCCAAACGCGAGCCCACCCAGGCGCAGCTGGAGGCGATCGGCAAGGCGCTGCGCGCCCGCCGCATCTGCCCCGACTGCGGCATCGAGCAGCCCTACTGCCTGCCCAAACGCTACGGCGCCTGCAAGGAGTGCCACGGCTGGGAGGTGCGCGTCTGATGCCGATCCGGCCCGAGAACAAGATCCGCTACCCGGCCGACTGGCCCGAGATCAGCAACCGCATCCGGTTCGAGCGCGCCGGCGGGTTCTGCGAGTGCGTCGGCGAGTGCGGCCGCCACCCCGGCCGGCGCTGCCCCGCCGTTCACGGCGAACCGCACCCGGTCACCCGATCGCGGGTGGTGCTCACCACCGCCCACCTGGACCACACCCCGGAAAACTGCGCCGACGCCAACCTCAAGGCCATGTGCCAACGGTGCCATCTGTCCTATGACCTGGCCTTTCACATCGCCAACGCCGCCCGTACCCGCTTCGCCCGGCTGACCGCCGGCATGGACCCGCTGTTCGAGGTGACCTGAATGACCACCACCCTCACCGAGCCAGATACCAGCACCCCGGCGGCCGACGCCGAGAGTGTCACCGAGGCGGAGGTGCTCGGCGCGATGCTCTCGCGGCTGCGCCAGGCCGACGCCGCCGAGCTGATCGCGCTGGCCCGCACCTGCCCGGCCACCGGCACGCGCACCGCCGCCAACCGGGCCCTGGCCGCCGTGGAGAACCTGCGCCGCCGCCTGGTCGATGTCGTGGCCGCCGAGCACCGCCAGGCCCAAGCCGACCAGCAGGCCGCCACGGCCGAGACCCACTCTGTTCCTCCCGAGCAAGCCGTCGCCAATATCGCTGACACCGCCGTCGACGCCGAGATGACCGATGTCGAGCCGGCACCACTCCGGCCCGCCAGAGCGCCGGCGCGGCCGCAGGCCCGTCGACGTCGGCCCGTCACGCCCAAGCCCGACTCCGCCCCGCCGGTCAAGGCCCGCGAGACCTCCCTCGACATCGAGCACAACGCGCTGATGGTCTGCCTGCCCTTCCCGCCCACCGAACAGGAGGCGGCCGCGGTGCGGCGGCTGTGCCAGCGCTACGCCGCCAGCCCGACCGAATTCGACGACCTCATCCACATGCTCGGCGTCGTGCAAGCGGCTGGTCAGGGTGGTGGCCAGTGAGCGGGCGCGACCGCCTGGCGGCCGTGAACGAAATCGTCGCCGCCGCTGAAGGCCCACCTGCCCTGGGTGCTGACATGAGCGCGTCCGCGCCTGGGGCCGATCGGCGGCCGTGCCAGGCAGACGCCGTGATCAACGGCCCCTACCGCTACAACCTGACCCGGATCTGGGCCAACCCTGATCGGCCCCGGCTGTGCGGCTGGGCGATGCTCAACCCCTCGGTGGCCGACGCCCAGCGCGACGATCAGACCGTACGCCGCTGCCGCGCCTACAGCACCGCCTGGGGCTTCGACGGGCTGATCATCCGGAATCTGTTCGCCTGGCGCGCGACCGACCCCGCCGAGCTCGCCCGGGTCGACGACCCGGTCGGTCCCGACAACGACACCTGGCTGAGCAGCCGCTGGGACGGCGTCGAGCGGCTGATCGTCGCCTGGGGCGGCGGCCGCTACCCCGAGATCGGGCAGCGCTGGCGGCACGTCGCCGACCTCCTGGCGCCGCTGCGGCCGCTGTGCCTGCGCACCACCGCCGCCGGCCAGCCGGTCCACCCGCTGCGACAGCGAGCCGATCTCCTCCCGGCCCCCTGGCCCATCCCGCCCATCCCCGCCGACAGACGGACCGCACCTTCGCAGTCGACACGAAAGGCCTGACCTGTGAACTACACCCTTCTGGCGCGGCACTGCCGCATCCGGGCCGCCGCCCTCCTGCTCGCCGTCACGGCGGCCGGGCTGGCCGGCATGACGGTGGTCGAACTCGCCCACCCGCACACCGTGGGACCGGCCGCCGTGCTGGTCTCCTGGCTGGTCTTCCTCGTACCGGCCGCCCTCACCGCCGTCGCCTGGCGGCGTGACCAGGCTGCGTGGCGCCGCCTCGCCGAGCAGGAGACGCGGCCCGATGAGGACGTGCCGGCCCCGGCCGGTCCCTTCGACCTGACCGGCGCCAACGCACTCGGCGTAGCCGCCGGGATCGCAGAACCGTATGTGATCAACGACGCCTGCCTGGACGTCGACTGGGTTCACCTCATCATCGGCCACCGGCGCGACGGCCAGACCTGGCACCGTCACAGTCTCACCCTCCACCCCCGCCACCGCTCCCACCTGGTCGAGGAGCTGCGTAGCCACCGCGCCGACGCGCCGGCGGAGCCGCTCGTCAACGACCACACCATCGAACGAGAATTCGCCGACTGCCAGAACGAGCCCCAGCAGTGCGAGGACCTCGCCATCGGCGCCGCGCTCATCGCCGCGGTCACGCAAAGCGCTGCCGGCAACAGCGTGCTGCACATCGACACCGTCGCCGCTTCCGGCGGCCACGCCTACGCCGCCGACGTCGTTCTCACCCCGCCCGAACGGGAGCGGCTCATCGCCCTCGTCACCACCGGCGGCGAGGTCCCCCCGGCCCGCAATCCGCTGACCGACCCGCCGGACGGCTTCCCGGCCGCCGGCCTGGAGCTGTACGACAGCGGGGACTACGAGAGCCTGTTCACCTTCGGCCACGTGGATGTCGAGCGCATGGTCGAGGCGGTGGCCGACTACGTCCGGCACACCCAGTTCGCGCCCGACGCGATGGTGAAGGACCCGCTGGCCAGCCTGATCGGCGGCGCCGGCCGGGTGCGCTCGACGATCACCCACGGCTACGCCCTGTGGGATCCCCGCCCGATCGGCTTCTGCGACTTCAGCGCCAAACTGCTGGTCCCTCCGTCGACCCCGCACGCGTGGCCGATCACCTACTGGGACGGCGGCGATGCGCTGCCCGACCTGCCCGACGTCCCCTACGTCCGCGGCTACCTTCGGGGCGGCCAGGACCACGCCGTCGACCGCGCCGAAGCGCTCACCGCCTACCGCGACGGCCGCGAGCGCCAGACGGCGGCCGCGTGCGGCCTGCAGGTCCACCTGAGCCCGCGCCCCTTCGACCGGGCCCACCTCCATCCGCCGACCTGCCCCGTCTGCGCCCGGCTGGGCCGCGACGAGCGGAACTGCCCCCGCCTGCACGTGTGTCCAGAGTGCGCTTGGACGGCCGCCATCGCGAACGGCCCCGAGGCGATCGAAGCCGAGCTCGACGCGCTCACCCCCACCGAGCGGGACCGGGCCATGCTCGCCCAGCTGATCCCGGACCCGCTGATCGCCCGCCACCTCTGCGAGGCGATCATCGCCGCCGCACAGGCCCCCGCCGACGCTCTCACGCTGGACCCCCCGCAAGAGACCGTCCAGCTGCTGGTCGCCGCGACCAGACACGCGCCGACGGCGCTGGTCTGGCAGCCCTGCAGCGAAGGCGGTCACATCGTTGAGCACGCCGCCGACGAACTCTGCCCCGCGGAGGCCGCCTGCCCGGTATGCAGCGTGCGCGCCGGCGACTGGGCCGGGGAGAGCGCGGGCCAGATCATCACCGCATGCTGCGTCCCGGCGCCGTGCTCGGTGCTGGCCACGCTCGCCAACCACTTCCCGCCCAGCCCGACCAGCGACGGCTCGCCCGCCGCCGAGCTCGACATGGCCTGAATGCCGACCTTCACCGCATGTACCCGACCCTCGCCCGACCCTCTGCACTCCTCAAGATCAGGAGACCAGCAATGACTGTCACCACCACCGCGCTCGACCGGCTCGACCTGCCCGCCCCGACCGCGATCAGCATCCTGAGCATCAGCACGGTGCTGGAGCGCTGGGCCGACATCGAGCGCCTCGCCTGTCCCTCCACCATCGTCACGGCCCTGACCTACTCGGCGTCTCGACCCGACATGGTCACCCTCGTGCGCGCCGATGTGCTGGAGGACTGGCAGGACGACCTGTACGGCCACAAGCCCTCCGCCTGGTGGCACACCTTTCCCCGCCGCTACCTGGAAGAGGCGGTAGGCCCGGGAAGTCCCCTGGTCGTCTACAACCCTCAACCTGACAGCAACCACGAGCCGGCTGTCGTGATCGCGTCGCTCGAAGGCGTCGAAGGCTGGATCACGATCACCGAGATCGACTGGCACGCCGACGGCCATCTCGGCCTCAGGCTCGGCGAGGCGTACTCCGACATCTACGTGACCGCCAAGCAGATCAGGCAGTTCCTCGCCGACGCCCAGCCGACGCCGGCCACTGCCCCGCAGGCGTGACAGCCATGTCCTTCGGTGCCCGTGCCGCAGGTGCTCGCCCGGCAGATGCCTCCGCCAGGCGAGTCGCCCAAGCACGCCGCCCCAGCTCAGCACGGGCCGCGCCGTCCGACGCCGGGCGGGCGCAGCACCCCGCCCGCCCGCTGCCGGACGGCGGCCGGCTCTCGCCCGCGCTGCCGTGAAGAACCGCGCTCCGCGCCACCACTCCGTACGGACTGGCCGTACGGGTGCCGCCATCCGAACAAGGGAGATCCACATGCCCGGTCCGATCCCGGCCCGCAAGCCCACCCCGGCGCCGACGCTCGATGCCGCTCTGGCCCTGTGGGACGGCCTGACCGGCGAGGAACGCCGCAACATCTACCGCGAGCTGTGGCTGGCGATCCAGGCCCTGCAGAACAAGGGCGACAGCGCGCCCGTCCTGGAGTTCGCCGAGCGCCTGCAGGTCTCCGTCCGCATCGAGTCCCTGCAGCCCGGCATCCACGCGTTGTTCCGGGAATCCCTGGCTCGCGGCCCCGCCGCCGAACACGAACCGGTCGACGTCGCCGACGTGATCCAGCTCCTGCGTGATCCGGCTCCTGCGCAGCCGAGCACGACGGAGCCCACCTCATGATCACCATCCGTCGCGTCCATCGCCTGGAGTGGCTCAGCTTCGTGGCCGCACGCTACGGGATCCCCATGCTGCTGGTCCGAGCCAATCGGCCGTCACCGGCCCGGGTGCACAGAACCGCCATCACCCTGGCCGCCCTCGATGCCGGCCTGGCGCCGGAGCGGGTGCTGGCCGGCCAGCTCACCGATCCCGAGTGGCAGCGGCTTTCCCACGCGCTGGCGGCGGCCGCCGACGTCCCGCTGTGGATCCACGAGCTGCCCCGGGCGCAACTGAGCCGCCTGCCTCGCGACTTGGCCCGGGCCCACGCCGACCACAGCGTGCGCCTGGTGGTGCTCGACGCAAGCCTGCCCGCCCACGTCGCCCGACGGGTCCGTGCCCTGACCAGGTCGGGGCCGCTCACCGTGCTCTCGCCGGACAGCAACGCGATCGCCTTGCGCCGCCTGCTGGCCGCGCGAGCACGCCGCACCGCCACGCCCAGCTGCAGCCCGTTCTGACCCCCGACCCGAACCCGACACGAAAGGCCAACCCGCCGTGAACTACGACGACCCGGACCGCTTCTCGCTCGCCCACCGGCGCCGCTACCGCGCCGCCGCCGCCGTGCTGCTGCTCATGGCGGCCGTGCTGGCGGGCATGAGCGTGGTCGAGCTCGCTGACCCCAACCCGGCATCCATCCCGCTGGTGCTGTTTTGCTGGCTGGCGTTCCTGGCGATCGCGACCAGCGCCATCATCTCCCGCCGCGCCCACGTCAAGCGGCACGCGGCCTGGCTGGTCGCATCGGCCCGCCGTCGCGATGCCGTCGACCTTGGCGAGGCGTTCGCGGTCGTGTTCTTCAACGCGCTCTGCGCCGACCTGCACGAGCTCGGCGCCGACGATGAGACCCGCGACGTGGTGTTCGACGAGATCGACGAGTTCCTGAACCACCACACGCTGAGCGCGGCCCGCGTCAAGCAGATCGCCCGCGCGGCCGCCGGCACGACGCTCGAGGACGACGTCGAGGCGTTCCTGGCCTCCCTCCACGACGCGGCGGACCGCGCGTGACGACCTGCACGCCCTCGACGGTTCCGCCGTGCGGCGCCCAGCGCATCTGCCAGAGCGCGCTGCGCTGTACGGCGGGCCTGGCTGGTCGACGCCGGTTGCCGCACGGGCAGGAACGCGCGCCGCGTCTTGCCCGCCCGCTGGTCGACGTCGCCGCCCACCGCATGCCCGGACTGATCGCGTTGCCCGCCGGTCGACGTGGTGGGCGACGTACAAACCGGCATCCACAGCCTGTCAAGGTCGCAAAACGGGCCGTCTGGGGGTCTTTTGACAAAAAGATCGCACGGTCTGTCAAGGTATCTGGTAGTGATCAGGTCATGTCGGCGCCGTACGCGGCCGGTCCGTCCCACCCCGGTGGCGTTGGTGCCGACCTGCGCCCCTTCCGTCCGGTTTGCGCTGGCCGTGCGCGACACGCCCGGCGCGGCATTGCCGTCTGCGGCAACGCTAAGCGTCGGAACATGGAAGGATGCGGCACTGAATCGACTTTGATCACGCCGGGAGGCGCCCCAGGCAATAAAAAACGCCCCGCAGATACGGGGCGTTGGACCACAACTTCATCTCGATGTTCACGTTTGAGAACGATCAGCTCGAATGCTTTGGCCGGCGAAGAGCGGATCGACCCTGACGGGACTTTGCACGTCTGGAGACGACCATAGCAGGGCGCCAGGCGGTTAGCCCACCATGCCCGAGTACCGACACGCCGGGTGGGGCGAATTCCGCTTCCGTTTTTCCGTCTGCCGAGCTCGCTGGCGAGCTTGAGCCGGGGATGTCGTACGCCCATGGCGGCGCCGCCGCGTTTCACGCGGCGTTGTACCCCTTGGCGCCGCGTGGTCGTGCGCGTGTTGATGTGCGCACGTCGGCGGGGGGGTGGGCGCATTCGTATGAGCGGACGCGCCGGTTGGGGCCTGTCCCGCCGGATGGGCCGTATGCCTGGTATCTGACCAATCAGGCCGAGGAGTACCTGTTTTTGGGGTTCGACTTGGATCCGGGCGGCTACGGCGTGAGGGCGGTGGAGCGGGACGCTGAGGAGCTGCAGGGCCTGTTGTATGAGGCTGACCTGCGGTACCTGGTGTGTGAGTCCGGTCCGGGCGGGGGCGTGCATGTCTGGGTGCCGATCGAGGCGACGGCGGCCGCCGTGGTGCGGCAGATCGCTTATGCGGCCGGGCGTCGCCTGCCGACCTTGGACAAGAGCCCGCTGACCAACGCGCGCACCGGCTGCCTGCGGCCGCCGGGCGCTCCGCACCGGGACGGCGGCTGGTCGAGGCCGGTGCACGATTGGGTGCCGATCACGGCGCAGGCCGCCGCGGCGGTGCTGAGCGTGCCCAACGACGCCGAAGCGGTGGAGCGGCTGGCCGTCCTGCTGGATGCCGGCGACGTCGAGGCGGCCCAGATCGAGGCCGAGCGGGTGCGCGCCGTCGAACAGACCCCTGAGGGGCCGCGCCTGGCCGGGCAGTGCCGCCCGTGCGATGTGGCCGGCCTGCTGGCCGTCACGCCGCCGGCCGGGCAGGGGCACGCCCAGCTGATGCGCATCCTGGTCCGGCTGGCGCTGGCCCGCTGGTCGCCCCGCCAGGCCGCGGAGCTGATCGAGGCGGAGCTGTCGGAGCCGGGGCTGATCCACCTGCGCCGCCCCGGCGGCGCGGCCGGGAGCCGGGTGCGGGAGGCGGAGGAGCGGGCCCGGCTGCTGGCGCGCCAGTGGGAGCGGGCCGTGGCCTACGCCGCCACGTTGCGCCGCGAGACCACCGATGAGACTGCCGACCAGAGCGCCGACACGACCGCCGGCCACGAGCGCCAGGACGACGCCGAGGCCGGGGCCGGGGACGCTGTCGAGGACGCGTGGGTGCGCCGGGTGGCCGCCGTGGTGGACCTGGTCGAGGGCGTCGAGCGGGCCATCGAGGCCGAGACACCTGCCGGGCGCTGGTCGCGGCAGTCCGGCCCGTCCGACCGCAAGACGCTCGAGTACGTCCTGGAGCTGGCGTTGGACGCGGTGAGCGAGGAGATCGAGATCGACTGCCGGCGGCTGGCCCTGGCGACGGGGATGGGCAAGAGCACCGCCGCCCGGGCGCTGCACCGCATGTGCCTGGATGAGTGGTTGTGCCTGGTCACAGCGGGGGAAGGCCAGCGCGCCCACCGCTACCGGGTGCTGCCCCGCGCGCTGGAGGATGCCGCCGACCAGCCGCCCGCCCGCCCGTCTCAGGCGGGTGCGTCTGCTGTGACTGAGGAGAACTCAGGGGGGGGTGGGACACAAGGGAACCCACCCCCTGCAGCAGACCTCCGACCAGTGCTCGCGCTGCGTGAGCAGCGCCGAGCAGCGCTACGCCGACGCCGACACGTCCTCGCGCACGACCTGTTCACCCACCCCAGCCCAGCCCGGGATCAGGCCGGACTCGGACGGCACGTCGCGGCCACGGCCGCCGCAGCACTCGGCACCGGTATTTACAAAGTAAAGGACCTGGCCGAAGACACCGGATACCGGCCCGCCACCGTCCGCCGGCACCTCGACACCCTGGCCCGCCACCAACTCGCCCCCACCCGCAAGCCCAACACCACCCCACAAGCCCGCCAGAGCCTGCAGAAGCGCCTCGACCGGGCCGCTCGACGGATCGGAGCCGACGGCACCCGCGAGCGCCGCCACCGCGGCTACGCCGTCGAACGGGCCGCCTACGCCTGGTGGCTCGCCGAGCACGACTGGATGCGCACCAAGGGCAAGCCCAGGAAAGGCCAGAAGCAGGTCCCCGGCCAGCGACGCCTCGTCCTGGCCGGCGCACCCAGCCACGCCAACCGCGACCGCTACCCCCGGGACCGGCACGGCCGAGCCGACCACCGAGCGGCCCGCACCCACCTGCGCGTCGTCCGGCCCAAGGCAGCCGCGTAGCCGATCCACCGAGCCGTCGGCGTAGCGGCCGCCCGACCGCGCCAGAGCCGGTGATCGCCGGACGTTAACGCCTAATGATCATGAACGCCGCTCCTTTGTGTACACAAACCGTGGCCGATCCGCGCCGGGCCGCCGGGCGGCTGAGCCGGATCCGGTTGGGGCCCAAGGTCCGGCGATAGCGGCGATTGCCGCCCGGCCGGCTCCAGCTTGTGTACACAATGCGGTTCGTGAAGAAGATCGGGATTCGGGAGGCCCGCGTCCGCCTGGCCGAGCTCATCGAGCGGGCGGGCGGCGGCGAGCCGGTGGCGCTGACCCGGCGCGGGCCGGGCCGCAAGGAGGCCGTGCTGCTGCCGGTCGAGGCGGCCGCGGTGTGGCAGCGCCACCTCGCCGAGCAGGAGGCCGAGCGCGAGCGGCACGAGCGGGAGAAGGCCCTGGGCGAGCGGCTGCCGGTCGGTAGCCGGGTGCCGGTCTGCCCCGGCTGTAAGTCCTCCTTCCTGCTGGTCGCCTACACCGGGCCGGTCATCAACGCGCTGGTCAACACCGCCGACCCCGGCAGCGGCGTGCAGGACGTGGTCGTCGACACCGACGTCGGCCAGCTGGGCGAGGTGGCGTGGGTGCGGTGCGCCTCCTGCTGGGAACCGCTGAGCGACGGGCCGCGCCGGCCCGGCTCCCCTGCCCGCCGCGCTGCGGTCGAGATCGCCCAGAACGCCTCCTGGCAGGACGTGCCCTGGCAGGCGACCGACCCGTGGGTGGTCAAGGAAGAGCAGATGGGCCGCGCCTCCCGGATCGTGCTGCAGCACGACCTGGCCCGCGGCACCGTCCAGCGGGTCAGCAGGTGGGAGTACCTGACCGGGATCACCGACGCCGAACGCGAGCGACTGCGCGCCGAACGCCTGGCCCGTGGCGAACCCTACGACGACGACCTGTGGGACGACGACGCCCCGGCCGCCCGCGACCACGGCCAGGACGCCGAGACCGACGCGACGGACGTGGACGCCGACGTGGCCGTGTGCCAGACGCAGGACGTCGACGTCGCCGCGACCGAGGTCCCCATCCCGGCGGAGGCCCTCGCCCCGGCGCCGCGCGATACGGACGCCAGAGTGCTCCGCGTCGTCGAACACCGCGATGATGAGCCGGATCCCGACGGTGGCGCCGACCTGGCGCCGGCGGCCGCTGTCCCCACCACCGTGGCCAGCACCGTGCACCAGCTCAAGGTGGCCTTGCGGGAGGTCCGGCCGCTGGTCTGGCGGCGCATCCAGGTGCCGTCGGCCGCCAGCCTGTTCGACCTGCACAATGTGATCCAGGCCGCGATGGGCTGGCAGAACTACCACCTGCACCTGTTTGCCAAGGACTGGGTCGAGTACGGCGACAACGCCACCAGCGAGTACGACGTGACCCTGGCCCGCTTGCTGCCCGAAGCGGGCGAGCATCTGGCCTACCGCTACGACTTCGGCGACATGTGGGACCACGACCTGGTGGTGGAGAAGATCCACCAGCCCGCTCCGAAGGCGATCTACCCGCGCTGCAGCGCCGGCGGCCGCGCCTGCCCGCCGGAAGACAGCGGCGGCCCCGAGGGGTTCGCCGAGCTGCTGCGCGTCCTGCGGCACAAGAAGGGCTGGAAGTACCGCCAGGCGCGGGAGCTGCTGGGCGCCAGCCGCTGGGACGGCGCGGCCTGGGACCGCCAGGAGGTCAACGACCACCTCGCCGAGCTCGGCAAGCAGTGGGCATGGTGGCCGCCCAGCGCGGGCGCGGCGACTCCCTGACACAGCTGCCTCTCCCAGGGCTGGCCGGGTTCGGACGGACATGACCACCCACCTGGTCGCGGCGATCCGACAACCGAGCTTGGAGCCGTGGGCGCCCGGCCAACGCCGATGGCGGTGCTCGCCGGGCGAGGGGTCGTGGCGGTCGACGGGAAAACGGGGACGCTCGGCCGGAGGGGCGCGTACCGTCACGATCGTGACGGATCAGGACGCGCTGGCGGGCCCGGTCGATGACGACCGCGACGACGATCGTGACGATGGCGCCGCGGTGACGGCGCTGGTCGACGCCTGCCGACTTTTCGCCGCGCACGTGGGACTGCTGGCCGACCACCTGCGCGCGGTGCGGCTGAGCACCGGCGACGTCCAACGGATCAGAGAGGCCCTGCACCGCGTCCACACCGCGGCCGGGCTTGCGGCCGTGCTGACCATCGGCGTACGGCACCGCGCCCGAGAAGGACAGTGTCCGCACTACAACGCGCTCACCGACGCCGAATGGGCCCCGCTGGCCGAGGGCGTTATCGCCGACGATCGCAGCGCCGTCTACGGATGCGGGCTGCAGAAGGGCCACACCGGCGCCCACGTCACGCACGCCCAATCGGTGGCTGACCCCGACCGGGAGGCCTGGCTCCACGTCTGGCTCCGCTGGGACGACCACACCCGGGAACTGGTCGTACTGCCGCCCTGCCCTGTCGTGGACCACAGTGCCGATCCAGAGGACGAGGATGAGCCGTGCCTGCTCTTCGAGGGGCACGTCGGGGGCGCACGACTTCGACTTCTGACCGCGCCTGCCGGGACTGATCGCCGGTGCGCCTCGTGACGGTCGGCGCGGGGAGTTTCGGGACTTTCGGGACGCCCCTACGCGCGCGTGCGCGCGACCGGGCGCACAAGCAATCTCGGACCTGCAACGCAGCTTGACCGGGAGCCTGCAACACTATTTGGCCGCATGTCGCCCGTAGTGACGGGCCCCCTGTTCGTCTCGAATCCATGCTTTCGAGACGAGGCCCCTGGCATCGTGTGGCGACCGTGCAGGGCATGGTCAGGCAGCGACCCTTGAGGTGATCGGTGCGCGGGCCGCGACGTCCGCAGCCCGGGAATGCAGTTCAGCGATCTCGGGGGTTCGGTGACGATTTGCTGCGGACAGCAGGGTGTTGAGCCGGGACGCTACGAGAGCCGACTGCATGCCGGCGCTCTGCATGGCCTGGTGGCCGGCAGCGGCGGCCTGTTCAAGTTCGCCCTCGTCGAGCAGGGCGGCAGCCAGCCCGATCCGGTCCATCGTCCGTACCCGGTCGAACCCTGGCCTGCGCAGTCGCAGCGCGGCTTCGAAGTGAGGGCTGGCGGGGTGGCCACCGCGGCCGAGGTGGGTCAGGTCGCGGGCGCTGACGGCCCTGGCACCAGCATGCTCGGCGGCGTCGAAGTAGGCGACCCAGGCGGGGCTGTCCGCGGCCTGGGCGAGGAGTTCGTCGGCGTGATCGAGGTGACGGGCGGCTTCGTCGACCTGGCCCAGGCCCGCATGGACGCGACCGGTCTGGGAGTGCACGAGCGCCTGTACCGCGATCTGGTTGTCGCGTCGGGCCCGGGTTGCTGCGAGGTCGAGCAGGGCGAGCGCGTCGTGGAGATGACCGAGGTAGATCATCTGGTGCGACATGCGAGTGACGATCTCCGCGCCGCGACCGGGGCTGCCCGCTTCGCCTGCGGCGTAGATGGCGTAGGACCAGTACCGCTGCGCGGCGGCGTAGCGGCCGGCATCGTGGCTGGTCCATCCGGCAAGCGCGGCGAGGTCGGCGGTGGCGGTGAAGACGCGGACGCGGAGACTGGCCGGAACGCCGTCTTGGATACGGCGGAGGACCTCGGCGAACTGGCCGATGATCGAGGTGCGGAACAAGGCGCCGCCGTGCACGGATTCCAGGCGCGCGAAAGCGGCGGTGATCTCTTCGAGGGCGGCAACGGCGGCGGTGTCGAAACCGTCCTGGCGCAAGCTCAGCGGGCGGGCGGTGGCGTCGAGCAGGTGCGAAGCGGCGGCGATCAGCGGGGTTCCGGCGACGAGTTGGAGGACTTCACGGCGATCGAGCATCAGCAGGTCCATCCGGGTCCATCCGGCCAGGGTCTCCGCCGCCGGTTCCCGCAGCAGCGGTAGTTCGATCCTATCCAGCGGCAGGGCGGCGGTCTGCAGGCCAAGATCACGGGGTGCCAGTGGCTGGCGTAGCGCGTCGGAGAGCACCTGGGCGAGCAGTTCGGGCACAGGCGGGCGGGGCTGCTCCCCGTTCATCCACCGCCGCACCCGCGTGGTGTCGGGGTTGATCTGCGTGTATTCGCGGCTCTTGGCCAATGCGCTGACCCTGCGGCCAATCTCGCCCAGAGACAGACCGCTGGCGTGGACCCACGCCTGTAATTGAGGGTTCACGGTGCTCTTGGCCATCAAATATCCCCTCAGCCGCCGGTGACTCAGAGTGATTTTTTCGCCAGCTTTCGCGACTCTCACGGTACTGGTTCGGGCCCCGCCTCACCGCCGATTCTCGTTGCATGGCCAAGCTGCTGGGCGCCCGGAAGGTCTCCTCCGCCCGGCTCTTAGTCGGTGCCGCGCGGTCGGCGCGGCCTGGGCGAAAGGACGCTCGTGGTGGGACCGAAGGTGCTGTACCTGCTGAACATCTCCAACCCCGACCGGTTGTCGGCCGACTCCGGCTGGGTGGTGGCCGACATCCTGCTCCCCGCCCTGACCGACGCGGGCGCCGACGTGACGCTGGCGTCCCCGGCACCGGTGCGCGACGCACGGGTGGGGTTCTGGCCGATGCCGGTCCCGGCGACCAAGTACCGGGCCCGGTTCGACGGAGACACCGCGGCCCTGGCCGGCCTGGTACGGCGGAGCTCGCCGGAGGTGGTGGTGGCCAACCAGATCGAGGCGGCGCCCCTGGTGCGCTCGGCGATGCTGGAGGCCCGCTGCGACGCGGTCCTGGCCGGCTACTGCCACTACCTGCCGTTCTCCTTCGATGAGGGCCGGCTGCTGGTGGATCCGCTGATGGATGACGCGGGCCTGGGCCGGCCGGTGCTGATGACGTTCCTGGCGGGCGTGGCCGCGCTGGATCGCATCCTGGTGCACTCGCCGACCGCCGCCGCGCTGCTGTCGTCCGCCGCCTGCCGCGCCGGGATGGATCTGGGTGACCGGCTGCACGTGGTGCCGCCGCCACGGGATCCGGCCCTGGTCAGCGAACGCGCCACCCCGCCCGCGGGTGAGGCGGCGGTAGCGGTCTACAACCACCGCTTGTACGCGCACTACGGCACCGAGGACTTCCTGCGCCTGGCCGCCGAGCTCGCCTCGCCGGCGCTGCAGGTGACGGTGATGGACCTGTTCGGCAACCGCGGCCCGGCCCGCATGGCCCTGGACCCCAGCCCCGAGCGGTTCCGCGACGCGCTGGCGGCACTGCCCGGCGTCCAGGTCGTCTCCGACGGCGGCGACCGGAACGTCTACCGCCAGGTACTGGCCGGCGCGCATCTGGGCATCGCCCCCTACCGCGCCGCGTGCCCCTGGTCGATGTCGGTGATCGACTGCCAGGCCATGGGCCTGCCGGTAATCTCCCCGCGTCTGGGCTGGATGGCCGAGCACATCCATCCGGAACTGATCTTCGACAGCCCGGCCGAAGCCGTGAAGATCACGAACCGGCTCGTTGCGGACCCGGTCTTCTACACCCGCCACAGCGAGTACGCCCGCGCCTGCACCGAGGTGCTGGCCCCCGCCCTGATCGCCGCCCGCTATCTGCAGGCCCTGGTATGAGGGACGCGGTGCTGCTGTCCTTCGACGAGCCGCTGGCCGCCGCGCTGCACGAGCGCGCCGAACGGGTGCTGGGCCGGCCGGTCAAGCGCCTGCACGGAGTGCGGGGAATGCGCCGCGCCTACCGGTTGTGCGCCCACCTCGTCGACACTGAGCAGTTCTTCCTGCTGGATGGCGACTTCGAGATCGATGAGCGGTTCGACGCTGAGGCTGCGGCTCCGCTGGGTGCCGGGGTGGCGATGCGCGTCTGGCAAGCGGTCAACCCGGTCAACGGCCTGACCTACGGCTACGGCGGCCTGAAGCTGATCCGCGCCACAGCTCTGCGGGAGATGGGGGAGGCCGTGGACGTGCTGGCGGCCCTGCCTGGCCGGGCGGAGTTCAGCCCCGTCGTCGCCGGGGTCACCCGCTTCGATCAGAGCCCGTTCCATGCGTGGAAGGCCGGGTTTCGGGAGTGCGCCATGCTGGCGCGCGGCTGCGAGTACGGTTCCTCCCCGCAGGGAACCAGGACGCGGCTGACGGGGTGGACCAGCGGCGGCGGAAGCGGCGCGTTCGCGATCTGGGCCCGGCGCGGCGCGGCCGACGGCATCGCGTTCGCGGCGCAGGCCGGCAGCGATCCCGCGCATTTCGCCGGACTCCTCGATCCGCTCTGGCTACGCCACCGGTTCGAGGCGGTGTCGCTGTGACCGTCGCTGTGACCGTCGCAGTGACCGCGGCGGTGCCGGTGCTGCTGGTGGAACGCAACGCCCACCGCGTCGCCGGCCACCACCACGCGGCGCTGATCGCCTTGGCCCGGCAGGCGCGAGCCGAGGGACGCGACGTGGTGGTGGCCGCGCCCGACGGCATCACTGCCGATACCGCGAAGGCGCTGCACACCTGCGGTGCCGTGGTGGTCACCGGCGCCGGGGGCGACCCAGTCGGCGCGGTGCTGCTGCGTGCCGGGCTGCTGCTGTCGGCGCTCTCGCATGTCGCGGTGCGCCTGACGGCATCACGGCGATGGCCGCGGCCGGTCCGCCGCTTTCCGCACCAGCTCATGCTGGGATCGCGGTGCCTCACCGAGGCTGCGGCATTGCGCGCCGGAGCCGGCGCATGCGCGGGCGCCCGGCCGTTGGCGGTGGTGCTGACCGCGGCCGAAGGGCTGCACGCCCTGGTCGCCGTCCTGTCGGGGGTCGGCCACCTGCGGTTCGTCCACGAGGTCGACACGACCGAGGACGGCCTGCTGCGTCTGCTGGGTGCCGCCGTTCGCCGTCGCAGCGCCGCCGTGGTGGCGCTGTGCCCGACCCGGTCCGTGCAGGCCGAGGTCAAGGCGCGGTTCCCGTACCTGGACACCCGTATCGCCGGCTTCGCGCTGGCCGACCCCGATGCCTACATCCCCGACGCCGAACGCGTCGCCGCCCGGGCGCGGCTCGGGGTCCGGGACGGCGAGCGGGTGCTGTGCCTGGTCGGCGGCTGGTGGGCGCACAAGGACATCGCCACCGTCGAACGCGCCCTGGCCCTTGCGACACGGCCGCTGCACCTGCTCGCCGCCGGATCACCCATGGACGCCCACGTGTTGCAGCGCATCGACGCTCTGCCCCACGTCGTGCTGCACACCCGGCACCGGGAACTGCCGGCGGCGCACCTGCGGGAGGTCTACGCGGCCGCCGACGCCGCGATCGTCGCCCGCACCCCCACCGCCGGCAAGGAAAGCGGCCTGGTCGCCGATGCCGCCAACCACGGCGTCGCCCTCCTGGTCTCCACCCCCGACGCGGACCTGGCCGCCCGCCTGCGCGGCCGGCCATGGGCGCGGGTCCTGCGGGTCGGCGACGCGGCCGAGCTGGCCGCCGCGCTCGACGGCCCCCTCCCTGCCCGGCCACACCCCGGGGCGGCGGCCGAGCTCGGATTGATGAGCCCCGCCGCAGCCCTGGCCCACCTCACCGCCACCGCCATTGCCGTCGCCGACGACATCACCGCGAGGATCCGATGACCGCTGCCATGCCCCCGCTCGTCGCCGTGATCGGCCCGGTCGAACCCGCGCTGCTGGCCGCCTTCACCGTCCACTACCAACGCCTGGGCGTCACCACCTTCCACCTGGCCTTCCACTTCCCCGAGCACGTGCCGCAGCCGGTCAAAACCCCACTGCTGGCCGCAGCCGCCGCGCTGGACGGCCCGCCGCCGATCCTCAGCGAGGGCCCCTGGCATGAGCACTTGCACGCCCGGCTCCGCGACCAGCTGCGCACCGCCGCCGGCCCCGGCTGGCATCTGATCGCCGACTCCGATGAGTTCCACGCCTACCCGGCCCCGATCCCCGACATGATCGCCGCCGCCCAGGACGCGGGCAGCCTCACCATCGGCGGCGTGCTGCTCGACCGCGTCACCGCGAACGGGTCGCTGGCCGCGTGGGACCCAACGGTCGGCCTGGACGCCACCTTTCCGCTCGGCGGGTTCCTCACCGGCCTGCTGCTGGGCGGCGACCCGCGCAAGATCGTCCTGGCAGACTCGCGCGTCGGACTCGCGCTCGGATCGCACCGCAGCCCCGGCCGCAGACCGGCCAACACCCCGCCTGTCCCGGTCCACCACTTCAAATGGCGCCGCGGCATCGAGCAAGACCTGCAGCGGCGCATCACCCAGCACACCGCCGGGACCTGGCACGAGATCAGCCCGGCGATCCGCACCGAAGCCGCCCGCCTCCTGGAACACCTTGCGGCCCACGGCGAGCGCATCCACACCGCCGGGCCGGTCGCCTTCCGCCCGGTCGACCTCGCCTCGACGCCGCCGTGGTGGCCGAACGCCTGCGCCGACCTGCTGGATCGGTGGCGCCCGCCCGGGTCAGGCCCGTGCTGAGCCGCAGACGCGTGCGCCCGTGCTCACCATCCGGGCGGAGCTTCGGCGCCCTCGTCCTCGCCGGGGGGCTCGAACCGGGCGTAGAAGTCATTCAGCGCCTCGGGCGTCACCGTCAGGGCGTCGGCGTCATCGCGCAGATTGCGTTCGGCCAGCCGCCGCAGCAGCTCGTGGCGGGGCAGGTCGAAGTACAAAAGCCGCCACCGGCCCCCCGCCTGCTCGACGAGCTTCTTCCACTCCTGGCGGTCGCGCCGCAGCCACAGCCCATGGTCGACGACGACGTCCTGCCCGGCTTTCACCAGCTGGGCCAGGCGCTCACGGACCTCAGCGAGCACCGGCGCCTCCCGGGCGAAGTATTCCGGCTCGGGGTAGTCCACGCCATAGCGGCCGTGACGCTGGTAGACGAGCTCGTCCACCGACAGCCGCAGCGCCCCGGCCGGCTCCAGAACCTGCCGGGCGTAGGTGGTCTTGCCCGAACCGGTCAGCCCGACCAGCAAGTACACCACCGGCCCGGTGTCACCGCCGCCGACCCCTGGCCCGCGCATCTTCGTGCCACCTGCCATCCCGTCGAATCCCCTGGCCCGACGCTGCTGTCCCTTGCGCCCCAGCTTGCCACGATCCCCAGCCCGGTGCCGCACGGAACGCATCCCCACCCGAACGGAGCCCCGCCGTGATCTCAACTCCAGCGCTCAGCGCTCTGCGCGCCTACATCCGGCACGCCCCCGGCCGCCTGGGCAAAGCGGCACTGGTCGAGCGGACGCTGAATCAGCGCCTTGAGCAGCGCCCCGTCACCACCACTGCCCGGACCCGGTTCGGCGCCGTCTTCCCCGTCACCACCAGCGACCTCATCCAGCGCTACCTGTACCTGTTCGGCATCTGGGAACCCCACCTCACCGCATGGCTACGCCGCCGGCTGCACCCCGGCGACACCTTCATCGACGTCGGCGCGAACATCGGCTACTTCACCGTGCTCGCCTCCCGCCTGGTCGGCCCCTCCGGGCACGTCGTCGCCATCGAGGCCTGCCCGCAGTTCCACCAGGCGCTGACCCAGAACCTGCGAGCCAACAGGTGCGGCAACGTCCGCAGCCTCAACACCGCCGTCTACGACACCGCCACGTGCCTGACCTTCTACCTTGAGCACGCGACCAACCTCGGGGCCACCACCATCATCCGGCCCCGCACCGCGCAATCATCGTTCGCGATCCAGGCTCAGACACTGCCGCAGATCCTCACCGACACCGAACTCACCCAGGCCCGCCTGATCAAAATCGATGTGGAGGGAGCCGAAGGCGCAGCCGTACGCGGACTGACCCCACTCCTCGACCGGCTCCGGCCCGACGCCGAATTCATCATCGAGGTCACTCCCCGACGGCTGGCCAAGCTCGGACACAGCATCGACGACATCCTTCAACCCCTGCGCGCACACGGCTTCCACCCTTACCGCCTGGCCAACGACTACACCGCATCCAGCTACTCCGCCGCCCTGCGCAGACCGGCCCTGCCCACACGCTGGCACCAGCCGATCACCGAGATGAGCGACCTGGTCTTCTCCCGCATCGACGCCGACACACTGACCTGAGGTGCCGTATCCAGGGTTGAGCGCACAGGAACAGCGGCTGGACCGCGGTGACTCCTCGAAACTCAACGTGGCCAGCGGCGCCGATCGCGCGTTCACCGCTGCCGGTGCACGTGGCAGACCTGAGGTTCCACAGCCATACTCCCGCGACGCCGACCAGCGGCAGCGCGTCCGGTGGGGCGGCGAGCATCAGCTGGGAGACTGTCTCCACGTTGATCCGCGCCTGGTTGCCAGCGGAGGGGTGATGGGTGGGCGACGACGTCGGGCGGACTTATCCTTCTTCGGGTTCCGACGGTGAGCCACGCCTTCGACGATAGGTTCGCCGATATGACCGACGATGGGCTCGACTCGGCGCGGCAGCGCACGGTGGAGCTGGTGGCCGCGCTGGAGCGGCATGACATCGAGGGGCCGTACGGCGCCCGCGCCATGCTGACCCACCTGGGCCAGGCCGGCGAGCTCAGCGTCATGCTGATGACATGGGCGAAGGTGCTGGCCATGTTCGGCCCCAGCGCCGACCACGTCTTCGCCGGCCACGCCGCAGCGAACCAGCCGTGGTTCCCGCACGCCATCGCCCTGGTGGAGGCGGCCATCACCGCTGAGCGCGAGGGCCGCGACAGCCTGCCCGCGATCGCCGCCCCGCTGAAGTGGGCCCTGGCCGACCTGGACGACGAGCAGATCTGGCAGCTGACCTGGGCGATGCTCATCGAGGTCCACGCCCTCACCTCCACGACCGGCGGCCTGCCGGTGCTGCAGCAGGTGCGATCGATCCACCAGGAGGCGTGCGAGCCCGGCGAGGAATGGCTGGCCGGGCGCTGCTCCGTCATCGTCGCCACGGCGATGCACGGCCGCCTGCCCCAGGCGCACGAGGCCCTGACCGCCTTACTGGCCACCTCGCGCACCACCGTCACCGAGGTGGTCTCGCTGTGGCTGTTCCTGGCCGCCACGCTGATGACCAAGCCCGGTGAAGTCCTGCTGCAGTTGGACGCCACCGGCACCCCGCACAGCATGATCGACCCCGCGCTGGCACTGGACGCCGGCGTTGATGAGCAGACCCGCAGCACCGCCTCCGTCATGGCGGCGGCCACGCGGGCGATCACCGGGATCCAGGCCGGCGATCTCGGCCCGATGGAGGACCTGGCCCGCCTGAGCGAGGCGGAGCGGATGATCCTGGCCTGGAACCTGGCGGGCAGCCTGGCCCTGCAGCTGCGCCGCCAGCAGCCCTCATCAGGCCATCAGGAGGTGTAGTCCTCGCGGATCATCGCGGCCAGGATCTGGCTGTACACCATCAGAACGCGGCGCCGCTCGGTGATAGGGGCCACGGTCGCCCGCGCGTCCGCCCACTCGGCCAACGCCTCGGTCATGTCGGGCAACGGGCCGGCCGCCTCCTGCCGTACGACGTCGCGTAACGGCTCGGCGATCGGGATCGCGCCATAGTCGGTCTCGCCACGCTGGCGCTGATCCCATTCCAGTCGCACGGCCACACCGACGGCGTCGTGCAGGCGAACGGCCAGCGCGCGTTCCACCTCGCTCGGGCGCCAGCCCTCGCGCGTGAGCATCCGCTCGACCCGGCCGAAGACGGCAAAGGCCGCGCTCATCTCGGCGGCATCTTCCGTCATGGCGGCAGTCTCCCGCACCCGCTGACGCTGCGCACCACGGTGGGCCTGACCTGGGGATCAGGGTCCGGTGACTGGACTATCACCGTGGCGTGAGTCCGGCATCGGCGGCCCCGAGGACACCGAGCAGCTCAAGGCCCGGATCACGACTCTCGAACAGCAGGTGATCGACTTGGAGCTGAAACTCCAGGAGCGTGACGACGACCTTGCCGCCGCCCGCGCCGCGAACCGCGAGCTGATGGCCCAGCTCAATCGCCACGCCGATTGATCAAGAAGCCCGTGATCAGCTGAAACACGCGGGCTCCCGAGGCGGGGACGGTGGCACCGCCTCGGGGGTTCACTGGAGGTATGGCGAGTTATGACGCTAGCTCCGTAAAACGGCCTCGCCGCACAAAGACGCAGGTGGAGGCCCTGCGAGCGGCGATCTGCGAGCTGGCGGAGGCAGCACAGCCATGCAGCGTCCGCCACGTCTACTACCTCGGCATCGGGCTTCTGTGGGCCAAGGACACCGGCCACTCCCGCCGGAACTACTCGGTCGTCGTCCGCGAAGTCGGCCACCTGCGGGAGACCGGACGGC
Organism: Nonomuraea sp. NPDC026600; assembly: GCF_040638335.1. Taxonomy (NCBI): domain Bacteria; kingdom Bacillati; phylum Actinomycetota; class Actinomycetes; order Streptosporangiales; family Streptosporangiaceae; genus Nonomuraea; species Nonomuraea sp. NPDC026600. The sequence continues at coordinate 9,672 of NZ_JBEZYD010000053.1, read as the reverse complement.
TGCCCTGGGAGTGGATCACCGACGGAACCCGCATGATCCGGCAAGAGACCCAGTACGACTCCCTCGACGACGCCATGCAGCGCAACACGGAGACCTACCGGCGCAACCTGTGGGCCTCGCAGTCCCGCCGCGTCGAGGTCTGGTGCGAGAGCGACTCGGTCGGTGGCGTGCTCCTGCCGGTCACCTCGGCCTGGGGCGTGGGCCTGTATTCCTGCCGCGGCCAGTCCTCCAAGACCTTCGTCTACGAGGCAGTGCAGCAGTACGCCCACCAGGGCAAAGGAGTGACGGTGATCTTCTGCGGTGACTGGGACCCTACCGGCAGATGTGTCCCTCGCTCGGTGGTCGAGCGCATGGAGCGCTACGGCAATGGCGAACTCGACCTGGATTTCCGGCAGATCGCCATCACCGCCGACGACGTCCGCTCCGGCCAGCTCACCACCCACGACGTCAACGTCCGCGACGTCAACTTCGCCCGCTACCGCGAGGAGTGCCTGCGCGAAGGCATCGATCCGCACACCGCCGTCGAAGTCGAGGCGCTCCGCCCCGGGCTGCTGCGGCAGCGGCTCGACGAAACGATCGAAGGCCTAGTCGACGACGTTCGGCAGTGGAACATCGAGGCCCGCACGGAAGAGGCCGAGCGGGAGCTGCTGCGGTCCTTGCAGGGGACGGTGAAGAAGATCTTCCGCCGCGCCGCAGACGAGCCAACCACCGAAGAGGACGAGGACCAATAGACCCCGTGCACCACACGTGTTGCATCCGCTACAGTGTTCGCGACCGCTCCTGAGCTGCGAAAACTCCAGCAGCACACTCGCGGGCCCCAGAGAAGCATCGGCGACTACGACCCCTCTGGGCTGTCGATCCTGGACGCGGCCGCCGAAGACGTCGCGGCCTTCGTCGCCCAGCTCGACGGCCACCCGCCGACCATTACACGGCTGGCCGTGACGCCCACGCAGATCCGCCGTCACCAGCTGCCGACCGAATGCGCCGCAGAAACGCACCGACCGGCGCGGCGCCCACATGCCCGCCACCGTCCAGGCCGAAGCCCTGGCCCCCGACCAGCTCACCGCCATCGTGACCCGCGCGCTGGACGACCTGGTCGACCTGCAGGCGCTGGACGCGGTCCGGGCGCAGTCGGCGCTCGAACGCCGCGCCCTGCTGGCCTGGATCGAACGCGCCTGATCCCCGCGCTCTTGGGGTGCTGCGTGCGGGAGTTTCGGGAGGCCTCATGCGCATGCGCGAGGGCCGTCCCGCGCGACCGACTGGCCGGCAGGGCTTTCCAGTTTTGTGAGGCATCTAAACGCGCGCGTGCGAGGCGGGCGGGCAGCGGTACTCGGCGCGTTCGTACGACAGTCGGGCGCGGCCGGTCATCGTCACCGACATGTAGGGGCGGGATGCGCCATGCTGTCACGAAACCCGTACGGAAAGGCGGTGTCTGGTGGGTGTCGTCGACCGACTGCGCAGCAAGGCCGGGCAGCTGCCCGCTCAGGGCGATCCGGTGGTGGTGACGGCCCGCCGGCGAGCGCTGGCCGCGGTCGATGTCGTCGCCCAGGCGCTGGCCGTCGACCCGACGCTCGCCGAACCCGACCGGCAGGCACGACAGTTCGACATGATCACTGAGTTGTTGCGTCAACTGGTTCCGCTGGCCCGCCAGGCCGCTCTGCTGATCGAGTCCCAGCGCCTGCAGCAGCTCGGCGGCCCAGAAGCCGAGCTGCTGCAGGCGCGCCTGGGGCTCGTCAACCCGGTGGCGGTCCAGGAGTTGGAGGCGCTCGTGGACCGTCTCACCTACTTCGCCGAGACGCTGAGCGCGGCGGCCTGGCCCAACTGGGACAGCCCCGAGCGCAGAATGCACCGGGCGATCGGCCTGATGCCCGACCCTGAAGACGTGGCCGACCTCGCCGACCAGCTGCGCACCCTGCTGGCCCCGTCGCTGGCCCTGGCCCCCGTCCCGCAGGCGCTCCGGCTGCAGGCGTTGGCCGATCAGATCAGCGCCCGGCCTGGTCTGTGCGCGGCACCGGGGTGCCAGGCCCAGCTGGCCACCGCGGCCATCGGCCGGCCTCGCCGGTTCTGCAACGCGGCCTGCCGCCAACGCGCCCGCCGCGCGCGGAACGTCCCTGCCGGCGTTCCGGATGGCGGCCACGGGGGCGACGTCGACCAGACCCCCGTCGGCCCCGTCGACCCTAGTGACCAGGACGTCGCCGGTGCGGCTCGGCTCGCCGAGCTGTTGCAGGCGTTGCCGGCTGACATCCGGCCGCTGCCGTCGGTCGCTCCCTACGATCAACTCCTTGCCCGCCACCCGTCCCCGGGCAAGGGCGGCCGGGCGGGAGAGGTCATCCCGCCGCCGTTCGGCCACGACTGGGGCGACACTTGCGTCACGCTGCTGCGTGAGGACGGCTGGTGGTCCCTGCACAGCCCGCACGCCTCGCTCGGCGTGCCCGGCTTCGGGCCGCACGGCACGATCACCGCGCGCGGGGTCACTGCCGCCCAGCGCGCGGCTGCGGCCGCCGTCACCAGGCTGACCGGCCGCCAGGTGCTCGGCTGGACCCGCCAGCAACACGGCCAGACCCTGCTGGACACCTCTTCCTGGTCCGCCCGGCTGGGCGCCCCGCCCTCCTGAGGGAGCGCGAAAGAGATCTTGACGTTTCGCCATGCACCGCCCGCCTGGAATCTCTACCCTGCCGAGGGTGACGAAGAAGCCGGTGGGCGACGGGCAGGACCGGGGCGATCACGAGGAATCACCGAGCGACGCGTCCATGGACGTCTTCAACGCCGTGGCCGCCATCCGCATGGCCTCCTCCAGAGCGCTGGCGCTGCTGCAAAAGCAGCAGATCGACTTCACCGCCGATCGCGCCCAGGCCGTCGCCGAACTCTGCGACGGCACCGAAGCGGCTATCGCCGCCATCCGGGACATCGCGACCGCCTCCGCCCTTGACGACGCCGCGCTGGCCGCCTTCCTGGACGAGAACGGCACGCCGCTCTAGACGCCGGATCCGGGCGGCCAAACAACGCCGCGAGCAGGAGGCCGCCCGCCAGGCCCGCCGAGAGTGCCCCAGGGTGCTGCCGGTTACGGACGGGTAGCGCGGTGATGCTCGGCAACCAGGCGGTCCCCGTGCCAGATTTGCGCGGCCGAGTAGATGTTGCTCTCGCGCGTGAGGAAGCTCTCGGCGATGAAGTCGGCGTCTGGCCGGCTCTTGGTCCATCCCACGGTGCCCCACTCTGCGGGCTGCCCCTCGCCGAATGCCTCGAGCAGGAGGACGACCTCGAAGAGGGTGAGCTTCCCGGTCGGCTGGGACGGAACGTGCTGCGGTGCGGTCTGGCGGGCGCGGGCGATCGGACTCATCAAGGCCCGTCCGTGATCATGCTGAGGGTGCCCTCGTTCTCCACACCGGCGGCCGCGAGAGCCATGCCGCCGATCGCCCCGGTGACGTGCTCCAGGTCGTCGGCGGTGTACTTGTCGGTGCGCCAGCCGAGGGCGCGCATGCGCGCGACGAGCGCCCGAAGGTGGCTGGCCGTGGTGAACGCGAGGTTGGCGAGGTCGTCCTGTGCCTGTGGCGTGAGGACGGCGAGTGGAGCCTGCAGGGCCCCGGCGGTGTGATCGAGGTGTACGGGTTCGGCTTCCTCGGCACGATCACCGCCCGGAACGTGCGCGGCGCCCAGGCCGCCGCGGCCGCCGCCATCGAGGAGTTGACCGGCCGCACGGTGATCGGGTGGGAGCCGGACGTCTCCAGCCGCTCCATCCACGGCGAGTCGTCCTGGTACCCGCACACAGAAACCCCGTGACGGGTGTCAATAAGCATCACCCCAGTTCAACGCCAGCACCACGGCGCCGAACTCGGCGCCGTCGAGGCCTCCGCGGCCGCCGCGGTGTAGCGCATCACCCCTGGTCAGACCCACCCAGATTACGACGCCGGAGCACGCGCCGTTATTGACACCGCCTACCGCTACTCCCCCGCGCGTCAAGCCGCCCCTCCATCCCCGGGCCGCCGTCGCCGAGACCCGGATCCCGCCCTGCAGGTGACAACTGCCTGCCCGCTCGGCATTCGCGCGAGGCGAGCCGGGAACACCCAGCGTCGTGGAGATCGCCTTACGGGCGCAGCGAGCGGGCGCGTCTTTGACGCGCTGGCTGGCTCCTTGGACGTTCGTCGACTGGTCGGCGGCGCGGGTCACCTCCGAACTCACCCGCGCCGTGGTCGCCTGGGGAGTGGCTCACCGGTGGCGGGTGCGGCGGGAAGTGCCCAGCCTCGCCGGACTGCCCGGTGATCACCCAGACCGGCCGGGGTACCTCGACGTGGTGTGCGAACGGCTGGACGGCCCGCCGATCGCCATCGAGATCGACCGGACCGACAAGCAGTGGTCGGCCCGCAAACTGCTGATCGAGGCCGACGCCGGTGTGGTGCCGGTCTGGGTGCGCTGGGGCGAGGCCGGCACGTGGATCGTGCCGCCGCCGGTGGCCCTGGTCGTTGTCGAGACCACCTGCCGCAGGGACGGCTCCAGAGCGCGGCTGTACTCACGAACCGTCGCCGTCGGCCACCAGCCTGCGCCCAGCATGCAGCCGGCGCCATCTCCGGGTGGGCCCCAGGATGCGCAGCCCACCCTTTCACCGGTGGCACCGGTTCCGCCGGCCTGCTGCGCGGCGACCACCAAGAAGGGACTGCCCTGCCCCATTGACCCGCGCCCCTCCGGGTTGTGTCACGTTCACGACCCGGCCGTGCAGTGCGGCGCCCTGACCAAGAAGGGCAAGGTGTGCACCGTGGCCACCGGAGGCGGCAGGTGCAAGTACCACCTGAACCAGGCGGAGGCCCCGCCACTTCCCCACTCGCCATAGCGCTGGCCACGCCCCCAAGGGTCTGACACACCGGCTTTCGCTGGGCACGCCTCCAGGTCTCAACCCGGGCAAACCCGCAACCAGAGGGTGGGCGGGCCCGCTACGGTTCGCCCCATGAATGGCGAGGTTCCCGTCCTGAACAACAGCGACCTGCGGGCGACGCTGAAGAAGTTCGGCATCTCTGGCGATCATCTGGACAAGGATGCCAAGGCGCTGGTGCGGCTGCGGATGTGTCACGCCCTGCTCGGCGCCGCCGAAGCGCAGGCGTTGCAGGCCGAAAGCGAGGCGCTGGAAGCCGGGATCGATCCCGAGCAGGTGCGCGCCGCGCACGCCACCGCCTTTGTCGGCGCCAGCGCGCATGAGGGCGCCGGCCCGCTGATGCTGCTGCAGGCGCGCGCGATGAGCCTGGTCGCGATGATCCTGCAGCTCGAACCCGACCCCCGCGCCGTCGTCTCCGACGCGGTCCTGGCCGCCTCGGTCAAGGCGGCCGCCGGCCTGGCCGGACTGCTGCACTTCCGGCACGAGGCCGCCACCGGCGGCGATGAGGCGGCCGCGGAGAAGATGCTGGCCGAAGCCGCCGCCAACCTCCAGACCGCCGCCGAGGAGATCAACGCGCTGTTCGAGATGGCCGCCCGGCTACGCCGCGGCGGCAGCCCGAACTGACCGCGTGGCAGGAGTTTCGGGAGTCGTCCGCGCGTACGCGCGCGGGCCCCGGCCTGCGCGGCGTACCGTCACGGTCGTGACGAGCCCGCCCACTCCCCCGCCCGATCCGGTCGACATCACCGTCGACGCCTGCACTCGCTTCGCCACGCACCTGGAGTTGCTGGCCCACCAGCTCGGCGAGGCCGCCCTGGAGGCGGGCGAGCGCGAGCGCCTGGCCGCCGGGCTGGCGGCGGTCGAGCGGTCGCTCGCCACGGCGGCCGCCAGCGCCGGGCTGGTGCCACACATCGACGGTGAGGATGGCCATGACCGCTGACGCAACGGCATTGCAGCACATCTGGATCTGCACGCAGAACGTCGGCCTGATCCGGGCCGACCAGATCGTCACGCTGTCCGTCGACGATGGCCGGCAGCGCGGCCGCGACGCTGAGAAGGTCGACGAGTTCGGTGACGACACGCTGACGGCCGCGCTGCGCAACGGCAGAACGGTGCTGCTGGCGTTCTGCGGCACGGCGGTGGGCTGGCAGGCCATGGCAGAGCTGGCCGCGACCATCGCCGCCGCCGCCCGGGAGGCGGCCAGTGCCGACGCCCCGGCCGGGTTCGTCTACCCCCAGACCACCGCCGACGGCCGCCTGACGTGGACCCACAGCATCGGCGCGATCGGCACGCACACCTGGCCGCTCGGCCCCACCCCCACGCCGCGGCCGCCGTACGAGCCGCCTGCCGAATGGCCGTTGCTGTCGCTGGGCACCCTGTCCCCCAGCGCCGAGCCCGCGCCAGGCCCGCGCACATCCCCCACCTCTCGCCCCGACCCTCCTCCTACACGCGCACGCGCGTAGGAGGAGGGTGCCGATGTTCACGGTGAACATCCGCGCGGACATCCCGTGAACATCCACGGGACCACGGGCCGTCCGTGGTCCCGTGTCCTCTTTTCTGCCGAACCGGCGGCATGCTCTGCGTCATGGCAGAAGGCCAGAGCGGTGTCAATAAGCGATACCGCAGGTCAACCGCATGATGCCGGTGCCGAGTTCGGCGCCGACGAGGCCTTCGCGGCCGCCGCGGTGTTGGCCGCCGCCGCAGGTCAGCGCTGTGGCGGAGCCGAGCGTTTGTGCGGTTCCGCTATTGACGCTCCATCAGTTCGTTGGCCAGGTCGATCAGCTTTTGCTGGTTGGCCTCGGACGGGATGCGTCCGGTGGTGGTGTTCGGCATCTGCCAGCTGTGGGCGCCGAAGTGATCGGCGGGCAGCTGGCAGAGCCAGCACTCGTCACGGTTTTGGGAATCGACCGCCGGGCCGCTCGCCTCGCAGTAGCCGGTCTCTTCGTCCACCGCGATCAGGGCGCGGTCGGTGGCCGACCAGCGCAGCCACCAGGCCGTGTCGGCGCCGCTCACCTGGGCCATCGCCATGTGCGGACCAGGATGACCGGCCTGCAGTTCGCACGGCAGGGCATCCACGGGCTCGTGCGCCGGATCGGGCACCTGAGCGAGGCGTTCGGACTCGTCTTCGTTCAGCACGACCGTGGTCGCGCACTCGTGAGGAGAATTCATGGTCGGCACCCTACGAACGGCGAGTGACAAGTTTGCTACTCATCGTGACATCGCTGACCTGTTCGTGAAGGAAGCGGACTCGGCTAGAGGTCCGATCGCCCCCGTCCGCCGTACGTTAATCAGTGCCCGCTTACTGACGTACACGCAGGACACGTACGCGGCGGATTGCTCCTGATGACGTTCCTCGCCTGACTTACGAGAATGGATATTCCCGGAAGCTGATCAAGGTTAGAGTGGAGCGCAGAGCATCCCCCAGCCCCTGAGGAGGGCCATGGCCAGGTACGCGCACGAGCGCTACGACATCCCCGCCGACACCCACGTCCCGGCGGACGCCGGCCGCGAGGCGGGCGGCCCCGCGGTCACGTTCCCGTTCGACACCGCCGCCGAGTACGCCGCCGCGCGAAGCCTCGCCGCCGCGCGCCAGCAGATCGCCCACGAGGCGAACTATTCGCCGACGTGGAAGGAGCTGACGGAGAAGGACCAGGAGTTGGCGGCGGTGGACGCGCTGCACTGGCTCCGCGCCGGCCGCCGCATCGGCATCTTCGTGGAGCGGCGGACCATCGACGAGTACGTGGGGGCGTACGCCCGGCAGATCACCGACGCGCTCGACGCTGAGGGCATCATCGCGGATCAGCACGAGTGGAGCGGGGAGGACTCCGACGATGGCCCCGGCATCTACTGGATGTTCACCCCGCAGACCCCGCCCACCGCCGAGTCCTGGCCCGAGGGCGTGACGGTGATCTGGCACTGGTCGGCCGGGTGGATCGACAACAACCGCCTCCCGCTGCCGCTGACCAGCCTCGCCGCCGTCGTGGACGTGGTGGCGGCGATCAGGGCGCACGTCGCCGCGCTGCCCACGGTGACCAAGACGGACGGCCCGCAGTGGCACCACGCGGCCCCGCTGGAGGGCCTGCTCACCGAGTACGCGAAGGAGATCGACGCATCATGACCGACAGCGCCGAGTCGCGCACGTACGCGACCGAGGACATCGAGAGGTTCGTGACCGCGCTCGCGGCCGTGGCTACGCCGGTGTCCCCCCTCGGTGCTTCCGAAAGGGAGCTGTATGACCGCCTGGCGACTATCAGGGTGGTTGCCGAGGATCTGCTGAAGCAGATCACCAGTGACGATCTTCCCGGCACTGGCGTCAACTGGGTGCAGTACTACACCGGGACCCTGGAGCGCATGGGCGCGGACAGCGCCCAGCACTACAGCGAGGGCCAGTGATGGCTGTCACCTACGAGGCGCAGGGCGCGGGCCATGTCGGCACGATGACCTGTGACCGCGAGTGCGGCGGCGCCTTCTACGACGGCGAGACGGACACCACGGCCTCAGCATTCCGCAGGCGAGCCCGCGAGGCCGGATGGGGTTCCGAGCGTCCGAACGCCTACCAGCAATGGGACGTCTGCCCGGCCTGCCGCGTAAAGGGCAAGACATGACCGAGCTTGACCGTGTCGGCGACGGCCAGGGGCACGCGCTCCCGGCCGTCGCCGGCGTGCGCCCGGCCGACCGCAACCCCTACCTCGTGTACGTCGGCGGGCTCGACAGCGCCGAGTCGCGCCGCACGATGGCCGGCTGCCTGGCCGAGGTCGCACGGATGCTCGGGGCTGACGACCCCGCCGCCGTGCCCTGGGAAGCGCTGCGGTTCGCCCACGTCGCCCGGCTGCGCGCGCTCATGAGCGAGCGCACCACCGCACGGGACGGGGAGCCGGTGCCGTGGGCGCCGTCGACCATCAACAAGCACCTGTCCGCCGTCCGGGGCGTGACCAAGACCGCATGGCGGCTCGGACTCATGACCGCCGACGACCTCCAGCGCGTCCAGGACATCAAGGGCGTCAAAGGCTCGCGCGTCCCGGCCGGGCGCAACGTCGCCGCCGCCGAGCTGGCCGCGATGCTCAAGGCATGCCTGGCCGGCGGCACGCTGATCGGCATCAGGAACGCGGCCGTCATCGCCGTCCTCGCCTCGACCGGCGCCCGCCGCGCCGAGCTGGCCGGCGCCAGGCGCGAGCACTACAACCCCGGCGAGCGGTCGCTGCGCATCGTCGGCAAGGGCAACAAGGAACGCGAGGCCTACCTCACCGAGGAGAGCGCGGTCTACGTGGGCGCGTGGCTGGCCCGAACGGCCTGGCGGACCGGGCCGCTGTTCCTGCCGATCGACCGGTGGGGCAACGTGGCGCGGCGGCACCTGACGACCAAGGCCGTCGCCGACGCGGTCAACACCGCGCGGGACGCCGCCGGGCTGCCCCGGCTGACCGCGCACGACTTCCGCCGCACGTTCATCGGCGAACTGCTCGACTCCGGCGCCGACCTGGCCACCGCCCAGGCCCTGGTGGGCCACGCGAACCCGACGACGACCGCCCGCTACGATCGCCGCCCGGCCGCCACCAGGCGGGCCGCCGTGGCGCGGCTCCGCATCCCCAGACCTGAGGACCTGGCGTAACGGGTGACGGAGGAAACGCCTCCGTCACGCCCTCCCCCGCGGCGCGGCCACGTCGAGGACGCCGACCGCTGGAGCGACAACCCCGTGACCGGCTCCTGAGAACTCTGGCCAAGGTGTACGAACTCCCGTACATTTTCGTATGACAGTCCGTACACCATCACTGGAGGCGATCATGCCCATGGCCACCGTCGAGCACCACGAGCCGATC
>NZ_JBEZYD010000052.1:0-79832 GCF_040638335.1 Nonomuraea sp. NPDC026600 | reverse complement strand
GGTCATCATTATTTCTGCGGTCACGCTATGTAGCGACGATGGATCCGGACATCACGTGACCATCACCTCACAGCGGCGACCTTGAAATCGCCCTGGGGGGCTACCGTGTGAATCAATGCGCCCCCGTAGTCATCCTCGACTTCTCCTGGAAAGCGAGCCGACTTATGACCGTGGACATCCGGGACGTTAAAACCTTCGCGAACCTCGAGAAGAGTTTTACCCTCGAGGAGTTCTGGGGGATGATCGAGGACAATCTTCCAGTGCGAGTGGGTACTAACCCCACGCCGGAGGAAGCACAGGAGGAAATGCGGAACCGCGAGCACACGAAGATGTTCCTCGCCGAGATCCAGCTAAGGTACCCGGGGATGTCCCTCACCGAGGTGCGGCTAAGGTACCTGGGCGCCCCCCACTGGCACCTCGTCACCGAGTCGATCAATGCCATCAACGCGTATCGGACCATTACCAATGGAATCGCATATCAGACCATTACCGCCAACATTGTGCGGCAGGAGATCACGAAAATGGAACGTGCTCTCGGGCTGCCGGACACGACTCCGCCGCCGGTGCCGCCGCCGGCCACGCCGGTCGACGCGTTCCTGACGCTGCTGGCCGCCCGGCGCGGTGCCTATACCTGGATCCCTGGCCCCAGCAAAACCTTCACGGAGTGGGTCAACAGCCCGTTGCCGCTCGACTATCCACTCCCTATCACCGCGGAGATCAACTGCTGGGAAGCGGTGCTGGCCGCGGCCGCCGAGGCCGGTCTCGTGCCCATGGGAGCCCTTCGCGGCAGCCACCTGAATACCGGTCGCCCCGCCGGTCGCCCTCTGAAGACCCGTACCACCACCGAGCGCCTGCTCGGCTTTCTCATCAGCAAGGGAACGGAGAAGGTCACCCACGACCCGGCGACGCCAGGGAAGAACGATATCAACGCTGGCGATGTCATTGTGATTGAGAGGAACATGCAGCACGTCGTCGCTGTCGTCACCCCCAACCGCGAGCAGTACCGCCGCATCCAGGTGATGTCGCTGTGGAACGGTGTCAGCGGCGGGATTTTCGGCTTGGTCAAACTCGAAGAGGTTCTAAGGGACGGTTGGAGATTCCAGCACTCCTCACTGAAGGAACTGGCTCAGCAGGATTGAACGGCCAGCCGGTCAGCGACCGCGCGGTGACGGGTCGATGATCGGGGCGTGCCGGTCGAGCGTCCTGACTTCGTCGAGGCTGCTCCCACCCTCCCCGGCGACTCCCGGATCAGGCTGCCTCCTACTTCCACCCCGCCGCTACGACAACGAAGCGATGGCGGTCTCTCACCTCCTCGTGGCGCACTTGCACGAGTCTTGGCGACACCCGTGATCTTGGTTCCCACGGTTTCTCCCGGTCTCGAGACAGTCCGTCGAAGACCGATGGGAGACGCTGGGGCGAGAATGACGAGGTAGGCGTGCTCAACCCTATGGCGCAAGATCGGCAAAGCCCTGGCGTGAGCCGGAGCGTTGCTAGCGTTGGACCGTGTCGTGCTGGTCGGCGCGGTGCGCCGCTCAACGGAAAGAGACCTGATGCGCGCGACGATCCGCAGGGCAGTGATCCCCGCCGCCGGACTCGGCTCCCGCCTCCTGCCGCTGACCAAGGCGATCCCCAAGGAGATGCTGCCGGTCGGCGACAAGCCGGTGATCGAGCACACCGTGCGCGAGCTGGTCGCCTCCGGCATCACGGACATCACCATCGTCGTCTCCGGCGGGAAATCCCTGATCCAGGACCACTTCCGCCCCAACCCCGCTCTGGTGGCCCAGCTGCGCGCCGACGGCAAGACCGCCTACGCCGACGCCGTGGAGGAGGTCGCCGAGCTTTCCCGGCAGGGCCACATCACCTACCTGGACCAGCACGGCCCGTACGGCAACGGCACCCCGGTCCTGAACGCCGCCCACGGCATCGGCGACGAGCCGATGCTCGTCCTGTGGCCCGACGACGTGTTCGTGGCCGAGGTGCCCCGCGCCCAGCAACTGATCCGCGCCTACGAAGCCACCAGCTGTCCGGTGCTGGCCCTGATGCCCATCGACCGGCAGGACTCCGCGCGGTACGGCGTGCCCGTGGTCCAGGAGAACCTCCAGGGCGGCCTGCTGCGGATCTCCGGCCTGGTCGAAAAGCCCAAACCCGCAGACGCGCCCTCCGCGTACGCCGCCATCGGCGGCTACGTCGTCACGCCGGCCATCATCGACGAGCTGCGCGAGCAGACCAAGCGCTGGTATGAGCACCGCACCGGCGAGGTCTACCTGACCGATGCCATCAACGCCTGCGCCGGCAACCACGTCGTGTACGGGCAGGTCATCTCCGGCCACTGGTACGACACCGGCAACCCGGCGGACTACCTCACCGCCCAGTTCGCCGCCGCCCTGGCGCACCCCGAGTACGGGCCGCTCCTACGCCGGCTCGCCCGCGACCTCGGCGACAACGACCGCCCCGACACCGGCACCTGATGTCTTTGGCGCGCACTCCCCCGCGCCTGACCACCTGGCCTGGAGAGCAGACTCCAGGCCAGGGTGCTCAGGATGTGATGATGTCGCCGATGGTGAGGGTGTACGGCGCCGCCTTGGTGATCGAGTCGGCCACCGCGGTGATCAGGATGCGGGATTGGCCGAGCGGGGTCCTGATCGAGGTGTGCAGCGTGATGGTGACCGGGTGGTCCTCGCTCAGCTTCGGGGAGGACAAGGTGGCGATTACCCCGGGCGGCAGGTTGGTGACGCTGACCGCCGCGGAGGAGGTGAAGCCCTTGGAGGGGGTGAGGGAAACCACGGTGGTGATCGAGTCACCCGGTTGGACCGAGCCGAGCTTGGGGTTGAGCGTGATGGAGAAGTCGGTGGGGATCGCCTGGATCGCCAGCGCGTGCAGGGCGGTCGCGCCCGAGCCGAGATAGGTGGCGTGGCTCACCCCGGAGACGAGGCTGGGGTTGGGGTCGTTGGGCGCGGTCGATCCGGTGCCCAAGCTGCCCAGGGTGTTGCCGCCCCAGGCCAGCACCGTGCCGTCGCCGCGCCGCGCGTAGCCGTTCTCCGCGCCGACCGCGAGTTGGATGGCGCCGCTGACGGAGGTGGCCACAGGGGGGTAGACGGGATTGGAGATGGTGCCGATGCCCAGCTGACCGCGGTTATTGGCGCCCCAGCTCCACACCGTTCCGTCGTTGCGCAGCGCGCTGACGTTGCTTGAGCCGATGCCGATCTGGGTCAGGCCGGCGATATTGGCGGTGAATCCCGGGGTGGGGCGGTCGCCGGGGCCGCCAGGGCCCAGTTGGCTGACCCCGTTGTCGCCCCAGCCGAACACCGTGCCGTCGGCGCGCAGGGCCAGGCCGTCGAAGTCGGCGGCGGCGACGTCGATGATGGTGGTCAGGCCCGCCAGCTTGGCCGGAGTGGCGCGGAAACCCCCGACCGTTCCGTTGCCCAGTTGGCCGTCACTGTTGCTGCCCCAGGTCCACACCTCGCCATTGACGTCACGCGCCACGACCGAGCGCTGGCTGGTCTCGACATCGGCCATGGGCGGCAGGCCGAGAACCTGCTTGGGCACGGGGTTGGTCGCGGGCACGTTGTCGCCCAGGCCGAGGTTGCCGAATCCCGAGCCGTTGAAGCCCCAGGCCCACAGTCTGCCGCTGGAGTCGATGGCGAAGCTGCTGCCCGCGCCCGCGGAGACGTCGATGATGCCCGTCAGCCCTGGCACGTGCACGGGGGTGAGGCTGGGAGTGGTGGTGCCATCGCCCAGCCCGCCGAAACCGTTGGTGCCCCACGACCAGATGGTGGTGTCGGCGGCGATGGCCAGGGTGTGGGAGGTGCCGGCCTCGACCTTGGTGAAGGCGATCTGCCCGGCCACGGTGACCGGGGTGTTGGCCTGCTGGGTGGTGCCGTCGCCGAGCTGGCCTTGTTCGTTGTGGCCCCAGGCGACGGTGAGGATCTGGTCGGTGGGATCGGCGAGCGCCGGCGTCCCGGCCGCCACCATCGTCGTCGCCGAGGCGGCGGCCAACGCCAGGGCCACGAGGGCGGACCCCGGCCGTCGGCGCCGGGAGCGGATTCGGGACTGGGCCGCCCCGTCCCGAACCGGCGCCTCCCCACGTGATCGTGAGCTGAACATCGTGATGTTCTCCCTCGAAAGGATCGCACCGCACGAGGCGTCGACGGCCAGCCGGATTCATCCGTTCCCCCGGACAGCTGGGCACACCGAACCGCGCTCACCGCGGCCGGAGCCGGACGGCCCCGTTGCTCTAAGGGCGTGACAGCACGTTCCACCACGTGACATCGCTGCACATTCCAGCCGCGACTGCGCGGCCGCCTCCGAGGTCGCCCGTGCTGGACCCGATCTGGAGTCGGCTCAGTGGGACTGTTCAGGCGAGCGTGCGTGGATGGTCTCGGCCCAGGTGTCGGCCCAGACGTTGAGCTCATGGAGGGCGGGGCCGAGGGCCGTCCCCACGACGGTCAGCGTGTAGCCGGCCTCGCTGGGGGTGACCAGATCGGCGGTCGTCAGCTCGTCGAGGCGCTGGTACAGGACGCTGGAGGACAGCCCTTCGCAGCGTGCGAGCAGAGCCCGCGCGCCGAGCGGGCCGTCTCGCAACTCCCAGATGATCCGCAGGGCCCAGCGGCGGCTCAGCAGGTCCATGGCGGCCATCAGCGGCCGGCCGGTCTTGGAGCCGCGGACGGGCCGGCCAGGAAGCGGAGTCCGATTCGTGGACATACCCCTCCTTGTGTTTCGTTTTCCGAAACATTAGCATCGAGCCGGGCGTTTCGATTTCCGAAACAGTTGAGGAGGGTGGATGTCGCGCATAGCCCTGGTGGAACCGCCGTACGAGCCCGAGGTCGGGGCGCAGTTGGAGAGCATGATGCCGGCGGGCGTTCCGCCGATCGGGCTGTTCCGGATGTTCGCCCGTAATCTTCCGATGACCAGTGCGATGCATGGATGGGGCCGTTACGAGCTGGGCCGTCAGCTGACGCTGACGATGCGGGAGCGGGAGATCATCATCGCCCGTACGTGCGCGCTGTGCCGCTGCGAGTACGAGTGGGGCGTCCATGTGTCGATGTTCGCCGAGCGGGTCGGGCTGACCACCGCGCAGATCGTCTCGGTGACGCACGGGACGCCCAGCGATCCGTGCTGGGAGTCCCCCCGGGAACGCCTGCTGATCGAGGCCGTCGACGCCCTGCACGCCGACTGCGACATCGACGACGCGCTGTGGGCCCGGCTCGCGGAGGTCATGGACGACGGCCGGCTCCTCGATCTACTCCTGCTCTGCGGCTGGTACCACGCGATCAGCTTCGCCGCCACCGCGGCACGCGTGCCCCACGAGCCGAACACCCCAAGGTTCGCCGACTTCGCTCCCGCGAGCTTGTCACCGCCGTCTCACCGCGTCACCGGCGGCGACTTCCCGGGCTCGTCCCACGACTCTTCACCTGGATCGCAGCCGTTCCGCTGAGTGCGGACCATCCGTTCAGCGGGCCGTCCGCGCTACTCGTTCGTCCATGAGCCCGGTCGCCGCCAGGTCGGTCCACAGGCTGTCGGGTATCTGTTTGGTGAACGCGGCAAGGTTGCGCCGTACCTCGTCGGCGGAGCGCATGCCGACCACGATGCCGGCGACCGCCGGGTGTCGCAGGGGGAAGGCCAGGGCGGCTTCGGGCAGAGTCACGCCGTGGGCCTCGCAGACGTCGGCGATGCGGTGCGCGCGCCGAATCATCTCTTCGGAGGCCGGACGGTAGTCGAATCGCGCGTCGGGGCCGGGACGTGGCGTGGCGAGGAGACCGGAGTTGAAGATGGCGGCGGCGAGGATCGAGACACCGCGTTCGGTGCATGCGGGCAGCAGATCGTCGAGGGCGGAGTGTTCGAGCAAGGTGTAGTGGCCCGCCAACATGACGACGTCGACGTCGGCCTCCCGGACGAGCCGGGTCAGCATTCCGGTGTCGTACATGCCCGCCCCGATGGCGTCGACCATGCCCTCCGCCCGCAACTCGGCCAGTGCGGGGTAACCGTCGCGCAGTGCGGCCTCGAAGTGATTCTCGGCGTCGTGCAGGAAGAGCATGTCGATGCGGTCGACGCCCATGCGGGTGAGGGAGTCCTCCACGCTGCGCCGGACACCGTCGCGGGAGAAGTCCCAGACCCGCCGGTGGGTCGCGGGTACGTGGAAGGCGTCGTCCATCTGGCCGGCCGGATCCTGCGGCAGCAGCAGCCGGCCCACCTTGGTGGACAGGACGTACTCGGTGCGCGGCACCTGGCGCAGGAACTCCCCGATCCGGCGCTCGGAGTGGCCGATCCCGTAATGCGGGGAGGTGTCGAAGTAGCGGACCCCGCCCTCCCACGCTGCGGCCAGTGCCTCGCCGGCCGCGTCGTCGGTCAGCGGTGCGAACAGCCCGCCCAGCGGACCACCGCCGAAACCCAGTTCCGTGACCTCCACCGTGCTGCGCCCGAGCCGCCGGGATTTCATCCGCTTGTCCCTTCATCGCCGTTGCTGAGTACAGCTCACAGCATGGAGGTGAGGCGGCCAAACAATTAAGCGCATGACTTAATGATCATTTGTGCGCAAGGAGCAGGCCCGCGCCCGCGTGGGCCGGTCGGTCGCGTTCCCGTACAGGCGTTCGAGGCAATCACACGACCGGGCCGGCAGTCGTCGCCTGAGGTTGCGGCTGGTCAGGGGGTGAGCTGCTGGTGTCCTATGACGGAGAGCAGATCAAGCTTGCTCTGGCTTTCCGTGCCGGGGCGCGCGGTCAGCACGATGAGGGTCTGGGCGCGGTTCTCGGTGAACAGGACCTGGCAGTCGACGTCGATGCGGCCGAGTTCGGGATGGAGGATGGTCTTGCTGTCGTCGTAGCGCTGGGCGACCTCCTGTCGTTCCCACGCGCGGACGAACTCGGGGCTGCGCTCCTGGAGTTCGGCGACGATCCGGGCGGCTCGGGGGGGATCGCTGTCGGCCGTCAGTGCGGCTCGCAGGCGGGCCGCCTGGGTGCGGCTGTGGCGCGGGTGGTCTTCTTCGGGGTAGTACAGGCGCTCGGCAGGGTCGGTGAACCAGCGGTAGTAGGCGCTGCGGGCCAGGCCGGTGTGGCGGGTCTGGTCTCCCATCAGCGCGGTGGCGAGCGGGTTCATCGCGAGAGTGTCGGCCAGATCGGACAGCACCAGGGCAGGGGCGTCGTCCAGGCGGTCCAGGACCCGCATCAGGGTCGGGCTGACGTGCTCCAGGCGGTGGAAGCGGGCCGGGGCGTTGTGGCCGATGAGGCCGAAGAGGTGGTCGCGTTCGTCCAGCGTCAGCCGCAGTGCCCGGGCGAGGGCGGTCGCGATCTGCACGGAGGGCTGCGGGCCGCGCTGCTGCTCCAGGCGGGCGTAGTAGTCGGTGGACATGCCGGCGAGATGGGCGACCTCCTCGCGGCGCAGCCCCTGGGTCCGCCTGCGCGGACCCTCGGCCAGCCCGACGTCGCGGGGGCGCAGCGCCTCACGCCGCCGGCGCAGGAATTGCGCCAGTTCCTTCTTGTCCATGCCTCCATCGTCGCCGCTTCCTGCCCTCCTTACCAGGGACGGCCGATCCCTGGCTGAGCTGGGGCGACGGCGTGAGCGGCGGCGACCCGAGGGTCCAGGCAGGGACTGCCGATCCATGGATGAATCCTCCTCTCCCGCCCCCGCGCAGACGCTCCTACGGTCGAGGCTGCGGGCGCTCACCGGCCCGCCACAGCGAAGGAGAGAACACCCCCATGAAGATGACCGGCAACACGATCCTGATCACCGGCGGCACCTCGGGCATCGGGCTCGGCCTGGCCCTGCGCCTGCACGACGCCGGCAACAAGGTGATCGTCGCCGGCCGGCGCAAGGAACTCCTCGACCGGATCACCACCGAGCACCTGGGCATCGAGGCACTCGTCCTCGACGTGGCCGACTCCGCGTCGATCATCCGCGCCGCCGAAACGGTGGCCGCGAGCCACCCGCGACTGAACGTCCTGGTCAACAACGCCGGCATCATGCTGCGGGAAAACCTCCTCGACCCCGCCTCCCTGCCGGTCGCCGAGGATCACGTCACGATCAACCTGCTCGGCACGCTCCGTATGACGTACGCCTTCCTGCCCCTGCTCGTGGGCAAGGACGACCCGGCCGTCATCAACGTCACCTCCGCGCTGGCGTTCGTACCGCTGCCGATCACCCCCACCTACAACGCGACCAAGGCCGCGCTGCACTCCTTCACCGAGAGCCTGCGCGTCCAGCTCGCCGACACCGGTGTCCAGGTGATCGAAGTGGCCCCGCCCGGCGTGCGCACCACCTTGCTGGACCAGCAGGACGACGAGAACGCCATGCCGCTGGAGGACTTCCTCACCGAGACCCTGACCCTCCTGCGCGACCAGCCCGACGCCAAGGAACTCGTCGTGGAGCGCGCCAGGTTCGTACGTGACGCGGAGGCCAACGGCACCTACGACAGCGTCCTCGCCATGCTCAGCGGCCTCTGAGCGACGCCCGCACCACTGACGACTGCGGGTGGGGCCGCCTCGGTGAAGTCCTGTTACCCGCCGGTGATGTGCGACAAGGTCGAACGATCCGCCAGACAGGTGCTCTGTGGGGTCTTGGGCGGGGCCGATCAGCCGGGTCCTGGCCGGGGCCTGCAGCCAGGCGCGCACCGGGTCAGGGTGCTCCGCACACAAGTTCAGCAGGAACGCGTCGACGCCGGCCATCACCGCTGCGCGAACTGGCGGAGTCCAACGAGTCGACCAGCGTTTTGCCGCGCTCGCGCGTCCGCGAGGAAGGGGTCGGGTTGGTGGGCGGGTTCCCAGGCCCGGCCGGTGAGGGGTCGGGCCTGGGTGGGTGGGGTCGGCGGTCAGCCGATGGCGTAGGCGCGGATGATCGTCTGGGTCAGTCCGGTGCCCGCCGTGCCGGTCACCACCGCGCGGAGCGAGACGAACCCGGCCGTACTCGGGTTCGGCACCATGGCGGACCAGCCCGAGCCGGTGCGGGCGACCGGGACCTTGCGCCAGTTCGCGCCGTCGTCGACGGACATCTCCAGCCGGATCGACTCCGTCTCCACCGGCGCGGAGCCGGGGTTGCGTTCGATCCGGATGGGCAGGCGGGTCACGCTGCCCGGCTTGGCGCGGTTCGATTCGTCCAGGCCCTCGGGGCTGTAACGGACCGCGGTCAGCGGCAGCGGCTGCTCCTTGGCGGTGGTCGCGAACGGGAACGTCCACACCGACTCCACGCCGGTGGACAGCGCCGAGTGCGGGACCTGCCTGCGCATCGACGCGGTCAGCGTGTACGAGCCGCGCCCGGAGGGAAGGTCGGCGCGCAGCTCGCATCCCTCCTGCTCGTAGATCCAGCAGCCGGCGAGGTCGGCGTTGGCCAGCACCTGCCCGTCCTTGGCGAGGGTGGCGACGCCGGTGGCGGCGGCGTCCGACCCCGTCCTGCCCGCGCCCCCGTCGGAGAACAGCCCCACTCCGGAGAAGGTCAGCTTGTCGCCGGTACGGCTGCCGCCCGGCAGCAGGAACGACGGCCCGATGACCGCGGCGTTCCAGACCTCACTGGTTTCCCCGCGCTTGGCGAGCCTGCCGCCGTCGAACATCAGCGAGCTGCCGACCTCGAGCCCGCTGTTGTAGGTCAGCCCGGGGGTGCGGTAGTGGATGAGCGTGCCGGGCAGGGTGATATCGCCGACCAGCGGTGTCAGGTTCGAACCGGGGAAATCAGAGTCGCGCGGTCCGGCCAGCGGCGTGCCCGTGGCCGCCACTCCTGAGGCCCGGTACGTCGCGGTGACCTTCGCCAGATCCTTCTGCCTGACGTTGTAGGCGGGATCCTCGGGCAAGCCGTCGGTGCGACGGTTGACGAGTTGGTAGACGTACGGGCTGGGAGAGGCGTCCTTGCTGAGCCACACGGTCTCCAGACTGTAGGTCAGACCTGGCCGGCGGCTGGGAACGACGAAGAATCCGGTGTTGACGTCGCCATTTGTCGACCACATGGAGTTCCATGCACCGTGGGTCAGCCCGAGGGAGTAACCGCGCTGAAGTTCGGCGCTCGGATCGTCAAGCGTGATCTTGGCTGCCCTGCCCTGGCGGGCGTCCACCGTCAGCTGCTGGTCGCCGCCGTCGACCTTCAGCGCGGGATCGGCGATCGTCGTGTGCCACTTCCCGTCGATCTTCTCCAAGGTCTCGGTGTAGAGGTTCCAATCGCCCTCGGGCAGTCGTACCTTGGCCACGCCGTTCCGGAAGGCCGGCTGGTGGATGGCGCCGGTCTTCGCGTCGTAGATCTGGCTCTGCCTGGGGTTGATCGGCCGGCCCTGCTTGCCGACGACGGTGAGCGTGACGTCGTAGGACTCAGGCTCGACGTAGGCGCCCGCCAGCGTGCGGACCACCGTCTCACCCGACCTCGCGGTGACCGTTCCCGGGTAGTCGCCCGGCGCCTTGCCGCCGGAAGGCCGCCCAGAGGTTGCCCTGCGTGGCGACGACCTGCTGCTTCAGTGCCCGTACCAGGTCGATCAGCCCGGCTCCCTGCTGATAGAGCGTCGTGCCCTGGGCGGGCGCGGCGCTGCCGATCAGCGCGGCCTTGAGCTGCGCGCCCGTCCACTCCGGATGGCGCTGGGCCAGGATCGCCGCCGCCCCCGCCACGTGCGGGCTGGCCATCGAGGTGCCGCTGAGCGGCCGGTGGAGGCCGTCGGCGGTGCCCGCGGCGGCCGCGGCCACGATGTCCACGCCCGGCGCGGTCACCTCGGGTTTGATCGCGTGGTCGCTCACTCGCGGCCCCGGACTGGAGAAGTCGGCAAGCCGCCCCTGTTTGTCCACCGCGCCCACGGTCAACGCCGTCTCAGCGCTACCGGGACTGCCCACCCTGCCATCGGCGCCGCCGTTTCCCGCCGCCGCGACGAACAGCGTGCCGGTCCGCTCCGACAGCGTGTTGACCGCCTGCTCCAGCGGGTCCAGATCGGGGCCGTCCGTGTCGCCGAAGCTCATGTTGACGACCTTGGCCTTGACCTCGACGGCCGCCCACTCCATGCCGGCGAGGATGGCCGAATCGGTCGGGCCAGTGGCGCCGCCCACCTTCCCGATGGCCAGCTTCGCCTCCGGGGCCACGCCCCGGTACTTCTCGTCCCTGCCCGCCACGATCGAGGCGACATGGGTGCCGTGGCCGATGGTGTCGCGGATGTCGGGGTCGTCACTGAAGTTGCGCTCCTGCGCCACCGCGTCCTTCAGGTCCGGATGGTCAGGGTCGTAGCCGGAGTCGAGGACCGCGACGGTGACGCCTTTGCCCGTCATGCCCTGCTGCCACGCCTGCGGCGCGCCGATCTGCTTGACGCTCTCGTCCAGCGAGAACGACCTGCGGCCGTCGAGCCACAGCTTGGTACGCCCCGCCACCAGGGCGCGGGCGCCGCCGCCCGTCAGGTCCTTCCAGGTCTGGGCGGCGTTCGCCTTCGGCACGCGCGCCGCGCTCATCCCGAGACCGGACAACTGCCGGACCCGCTGGGCGCCCTGCGGTGCGACGGCCTGCCCGGCGGTCGCTTGAGAGATCACGGGGATGTCGGGGGTGTCGGCGTCGCCGTACTTCCAGGCCAGGAGCTGGGTGATGTCGAACAGCCGCCGGTCCAGCACGCCCTGGGCGATCAGCGGCGTGGCGTCGGCGGGTATCACGTACAGGTGGCCTCCGAGCACCTGGCTCGTGAAGTCCGCCTGCCTGCCGGGACCGGGCTTCACGTGGTGGCCCCGCCCGGTGACCACGACGCGGTCGCCGGTGATCAGGGTCACCCCGTTGTCCTGCGGAGGCGGGGCCGGCACGGCCGACGCCGGTGTGGCGCTGATTGCTCCTGCCGCGAGCGCGGCGATGAGGGACTTGCCTAAAGTCACGATCTACCTCATAGACGTAGGAGAGTGATCTTTCTCTCCTGTCTTCGCCGATGACCGCATTCGTCTTCCCGGGCGCCCGCGGCCTGCGCCACCGCGCTCAAGCGAAGCGGAGCGCGGCGTGCGGGGTGGTCACCGGGACAGCCTCAGCGTCAGCACCTGGAACGGCCGTAGGGAGATCGGAAGGGCGCCGTCGGCCTCTACGGCGATCGGCTGTCCGGGTAGGGGACGTTCCAGCAGGTCGGTGACCGTCACACCGGTGATCGGGAAGGAGGCCCGCAGCCGGGTGGTGGCCCGGCCACCGAGCGCCTCGTAGACCCGGACGATGACATCACCGGACCGGTCGTCGGCGAGCTTGACCGCCTCGACGCAGGCGGCGGTGCCGTCGAGCGTGACCAGCGGCGGCGGCGGGGTGACCGCGCCGCCGCTCGTCACGCGGAGCGGGAGGTTCAGCGCGTAGCCGGCCGCCACGGCGTCGCCGATCGCGGCGCCGGGGACCAGGGTGTAGGTCATCTCGTGGCGACCCTGGTCGGCTTCCGGATCGGGGCAGCGCGGCGCGCGGACCAGGCTCAGCCGCGCCGTGGTCGTGGTGCCGCCGTCGGTACGCGTGGTGCGCGTCACGTCGTGGCCGTAGGTGGCGTCGTTCGCCAGCGCGACGCCGTACCCCGGCTCCCCGAGATGGATCCAGCGGTGGCAGGAGATCTCGAACCGGGCCGCGTCCCAGCTGGTGTTGGTGTGCGTGGCCCGGAAGACGTGGCCGAACTGGATCTCGGCGGCCGTGCGGTCGGCATGGACGTCGAACGGGAAGGCGACCTTGAGGATCTTCTCGCGCTCGTGCCAGTCGATCTCGTTCTTGATCTCCAGCCGGGAACTGCCCGCCGTGAGGCGGACCGTCTGGACGATCCTGGACGCCCCGAAGGAACGCTCGACGCGTACCGCGCCGATGAGCGGGCCCGAGTCGACGATGGTGATCGCGTCGACCTCGGTGAGGTCGGTGCGCTGACGGCGATAGTGCGCGTCGATGTCCCAGGCGTCCCACTGATTGGGCAGGTCGGTGTGCAACTGCAGCAGATTGCCACGGGTGCCGGCGGCGAGCAGTTCCCGGCCGGTGGCCAGGTCGAGGACCGATGAGAACAGGCCGGCCGCGTCGAACTCGACGCGGATCAGGCCGTTGTCGAGCACCGTCCCGGTCCCGCCGCTGGTCGCGGTGACGGGAGGGGGAACGGGAGGCGAGGACGGTGCCGCGCTAAGGCATACCGCACCGGATGCCGGGACCTCGACGAAGACGGCCGAGCCGTCGGGGGCGGTCACCACTTCGGCGCGCGGCCGTGGCGCGGCGTTGCAGACCCAGGTCGCCTCGCCGTCGCCGGCCATGGCGGAGACGGCCGCGGTGATGATCTCCTCGAGCTCCGTGCGCACGCGGGCGTAGGTGGCCTCGGCCTCACGGTGGACCCAGGCGATCGAGCTGCCGGGCAGGATGTCGTGGAACTGGTGCAGCAGCACCGTCTTCCACAGCCGGTCCAGTTCCGCGTACGGGTACGCGAACTCCGCGTGCACCGCGGCGCTCGCCGCCCACAGCTCGGCCTCGCGCAGCAGATGCTCGCTGCGCCGGTTGCCGGCCTTGGTCCTGGCCTGGCTGGTGTAGGTGGCGCGGTGCAGCTCCAGGTAGAGCTCACCGGACCAGACGGCCGCCTCCCCCAGCTCCGCACGGGCGGCGGCGAAGAACTCGTCCGGGCTTTGGATCACGACGGCCGGGGAACCCTCCAGGTCGCGCAGCCGCCGTGCCTTCTCCAGCATCTCCCGGGTGGGACCGCCACCCCCGTCGCCGTGCCCGAAGGGCAGCAGCGAGCGGGTGCCCGCGCCCTTCTCCGCGTAGTTGCGTACGGCGTGCGCGAGCTCGGCGCCCTCAAACGTGCCGTTGTAGGTGTCGGCCGACGGGAAGTGGGTGAAGATGCGGGTGCCGTCGATGCCCTCCCACCAGAAGGTGTGGTGCGGGAACTTGTTGGTCTGGTTCCAGGAGATCTTCTGGGTGAGGAACCACTCCATCCCGGCGAGCCGGGCGAGCTGCGGGTAGGCCGCGGTGTAGCCGAAGGAGTCGGGTAGCCACACGCCGCGGCATTCCACCCCGAACTCCTCCATGAAGAAGCGCTTGCCGTGCACGAGCTGCCGGGCCAGGGCCTCCCCGCCCGGCAGGTTGCCGTCGGCCTCCACCCACATGCCGCCGACCGGCACCCACTGCCCTGCCTTGATCGCCTCGCGCATCCGCTCGAAGATCTCCGGGTGGCGCTCCTTGACCCACGCGTACTGCTGGGCCTGCGGCCCGGCGAAGACGAACTCCGGATAGTCCTTCGCCAGGGCGGTGACGTTGGCGAAGGTGCGCGCGGTCTTGCGCTTGGTCTCGCGGATCGGCCAGAGCCAGGCGCTGTCGATGTGCGCGTGGCCGACCGCCGAGATGGTGTGGGCGCTGGCATGGGCGGGAGAGGACAGCGCGGCGACCAGGTGGGAGCGGGCGGCCGCCGCCGTACCGGCCACGTCGTGGATGTCGAGGGCGTCCATGCTCCGCTCCAGGGCGCGCAGGATCTCGTGCCGCCGGGGATCGCCGGTCGGCAGCTCGGCCATCAGTTCGCGCAGCACCTCGACGTCCAGCCGCAGGTGCCAGACCTCCTCGTCGAGGACGGCGAGTTCGGCGCGGACGAGGCGGTAGAGCGGATCGTCGCCGGCCGTGGTCTTGTCGCCCAGGGGGGTCGGCAGGAAGCCGTTCGCGAGGATGTCGGGGTTGGCGGCCATCTCCAGCAGCAGCCCCACCTGGTCCCCGGCGATCGGGACGTACTGGTTACGCGGTTCGATGCCCTTGATCGGCCGGCCGGCCAGGTCGTACACGAGCGCCTCGGCCTGGTTGCCCGGCCAGTCGCCGACGAAGCCCAGGTCGAAGACGGCCTCCACGCGCCGTCCTGCCCACCGCGCCGGAACGGATCCGGTGGCCCGCAGCCAGGTCGTCGACCAGGGCCGTCCCCAGCGCGTGCCCACCTCGAACGGCTCGTAGGGGGCGGTCAGCGCCTGCGCGACGGGCACCGGCTCGTCGGGGACGTGCCAGGCGGCCAGCTCCAGCGGCGTGCTCTCGGCGTACAGGGCGGGGGTGACGCGTTCCCGGAGCACCCGGTCGATCCGCTCTTCGACGAGTTTCCTGTCGTCGTGCATCGGGGACGTCAGTTCCTTCCACGCAGGTAGTCGAGCTGGGGGTGCTCGCGCTGGTATCGGTCGAGGAGCCGGTCGGCCACCGCGACGGAGTCGACCAGCGGATGGATGGCGAAGGCACGCAGCGCTGCCGCCCGGGAGCCCGTGGCGGCCGCCTCGATGACCGCCTGCTCCACCGCCTTGACGGCGCTCACCAGGCCGAGCGCGTGGCCGGGGAGCGGATCGACCGAGAGGGGGCGGGCGCCGTTGGCGTCCACGAAGCAGGGCACCTCGACCACCGCGTCCGGATCGAGGACGCCGATCGCGCCGCGGCCGCGGACGTTGAGGATGAGCGTGGTCCGTTCGTCCAGCGCGATCGCGCGCATGAGGGCCAGGGCGACCTGCTCGTAGCCGCCGGACTCGAGGTCGCCGGGCGCCCGCTCGCCCACGCCCGAGGCCTCGCGGGCCTCCGCCATGTAGGTGACCTCCCGCTCCAGCCGGACACTCTCCCACGCGGTCAGTGCCGGGCCCCCGGCGTGCGTGTAGAACCGCCGCTGCTGGTCGATGAGCACGGAGCCGCGGGTCTGCCGGGCGGCGCGCGCGGCGGCCACCGCCTCCCTGGTGAAGTAGTAGTAGTGCAGGTATTCGTTGGGGATGCAGCCGAGGGCACGCAGCCACCGGGCGCCGAAGAGCTTGCCCTCCTCGAAGGAGCCCAGCGCGTCGTCATCGCGCAGGAGGCCGGGGAGCAGGTCGCGGCCCTCGACACGCAGGCCGCGCAGCCAGCCGAGATGGTTGAGCCCGGCGTAGTCGAGCCACACCGTCGCGGGGTCCACGCCGAGCGCCCAGGCCGCCCGCCGGCCCAGCGAGATCGGCGAGTCGCAGATGCCGATGACCCGGTCGCCGAGGTAGTGGGACATCGCCTCGGTGACCATGCCCGCCGGGTTGGTGAAGTTGATGACCCACGCCTCGGGGGCCACCTCGGCGATGCGCTTGGCGAGCTCGCGGGCGACGGGGACCGTGCGCAGGCCGTACGCGATGCCGCCGGCGCCGACGGTCTCCTGGCCGGGTACGCCCTCGTCGAGCGCCACCCGCTCGTCGATGGCCCGGCCTTCGAGACCGCCGATCCGGATGGCGGAGAAGACGAAGTCGGCCCCTGTGACGGCTTCGGTCAGGTCGGTGGTGGCGTGTACTTCGGGCGCGTCGGGCACGCCCTCCGCCAGCTCGGACAGCACCCGCTGGATCGCCGCTATCCGGGAGGCGTCGAGATCGTGGAGGGTGACGTGGGTGACCCGGCCCTTGCCGCGGTCGGCGAGCAGGGCGCGGTAGACGAGTGGGACGCGGAACCCGCCGCCGCCGAGAATGGTCAGCCTCATACTGTGATCACCTTGACTCCCGCCTCCCGCATGGCGGTGAGCGTTTCCTGGTCGCCTGGGGCGTTGGTGACGATGACGTCGAGATCTTCCGGGCCGCAGACCCGGGCCATCCCGGTGCCGGGGAACTTGCCGAGGTCCGCCACCAGGATCACCTGGTCGCTCGCCGCGATCATGGCACGCTTGACCGGCACCTCCACCACGGTGGTGTCCATGACGTGCCCGCCGGGACGCACTCCGCTGGTGCCGAGGAAGAGCCGGTCGGCCTTGATCTGGCGGAGGTTGTCCTCGGTCAGGAAGCCCACCAGCGACCGGTAGTCGCGACGGACCATGCCGCCCAGCATGATGAGCTGGATGCCCTCCTCGTCCTGAAGCTCTTCGAAGACGGCGAGGCTGCTGGTGACGACCGTGAGGGATCGGCCGCGCAGGTGGGTGGCGACGCGGTGCGCGGTCGTGCCGATGTCGAGTAACACTGTCTCGTCGTCCTTGACCATCTCTGCGCACCTCTGCGCGATCTTGTCCTTCTCCGCTCCGCGTACCGCCGCCACGTCGACGAACGGATCGTCGCGCTCGTCGATCGGCATGGCGCCGCCGTACACCCGCCGGAGCAGCCCGTCGTCGTGCAGGTGGACGAGGTCCCGGCGGATCGTCGCGGGACTGGCGTCGAGGCGCTCGGCCAGCGCCTCGACAGTGGCGGTGCCCTCTGAGCGAAGGATGTGCACGATCAGTTCGTGGCGTCGGTCCCGGAGCATGACAGGGACAGTAGCGCTCAAACACGATCATCGCCAGAGGTATTTTGAAAATTATCGAGCGAACTCTTGCATAGTCGCTCACTGAGGGTGCACGATCCTGCCTAATTCAAAAGGTGCTAGTGCGCCGGAAGTGGGCGAAGAAATGCCAGACCACGCAGTCCACCCACAACTGGATGTCTTCGTGTCCGGCCTGCTCTTCTTCGACCTGGCCTTCGCCGGTCTGGAGCAGGGGCCCAAACCGGGAACGGAGATCTGGACCACCGAGATGACCTCCGGGCCCGGCGGGATCGCGAACTTCGCGTTCACGCTGGCCAGGCTCGGCCTGCGGACCGGTGTCGCGGCGGCCTTCGGCGACGATCCCTTCGGCCGCTACTGCTGGACGGCGCTCGGCGAAGAAGAGGGCGTGGACCTCAGCCGGTCGCGACTGGTGCCCGGCTGGCCCACCCCGACCACCGCCTCCCTGGCCTACGAAGGCGACCGCGCGCTGGTGACCCACGGCTTCCCCCCGCCCTTGGGGCCCGACGAGATGATCGGTGATCCTCCGGCGGCTCGGGCGGCGATCGTCCACCTGGGCCCGCAGCCCGTCGCGTGGCCGGCGAAGACCGGTGGCCTGGTCTTCGCCGACGTGGGGTGGGATCCCACGGAGGAGTGGTCGTCGGCGATGCTCGATCAGCTCGCCTGGTGCCACGCCTTCATGCCCAACGCCTACGAGGCCATGAGCTACACCAGAACGGACACACCCGCGGCGGCGCTGTCCAAATTGGCGGACCTGGTGCCGCTCGCGGTCGTCACCCGCGGGGGCGACGGCGTCCTCGCGGTCGACGCGACCACCGGCGAGGAGGCGGACATCCCCGCACTGCCGGTGGACGTCCGCGACCCCACCGGCGCGGGAGACGTCTTCGGCGCCGGCCTCGTCGCGGCGACCCTGGCCGGCTGGCCGCTCGCCGAGCGGATCCGGTTCGCCAACCTCGTCGCGGCCTTGTCCGTACGGCGGGTGGGTGGCGCACCCTCCGCGCCCCGGTGGGCCGACGTGGCCGGCTGGTTGCGCGACCTCACCGACCAGCGGCTACGCCGCGACTACGGCTTCATCCTCGATGTCATCCCCCATAACCCGGAGGGTTAGAAATGGAACTTTCGCGCAGAGGGCTGATTCGTGCCGGACTTCTCTCCCTCGCGGCGGCGGGCGTCGGAAGCACGGCCGCCTGCGGTGGCTCAGGGGGCAGCGCCGCGAGCGGTGGCGGCGCCGCGGAACTGACCCTCTGGTACTGGGGTGGCGGCCTGAGCGACAAGGTCGTGGCCGACGCCGTCAAGCAGTTCACCCAGACCAAGATCAAACCGTCGGTGATCGGCGGCGACTTCAAGCAGAAGCTGATCGCCACGATGAACGGCCGCAAGTTCGTGCCCGACATCACCGGTATCAAGGGCGAGAACATCGCCTCCCTGCTGGCCGAGCCCGACCGGTTCATCGACCTCAACAGCCTCGGCGCCGGCAAGCTGGCCTCACAGTACGTCGAGTGGAAGTGGAAGCAGGGCTCCACCACCGACGGCAAGCTCATCGGCTTTCCGATCGACATCGGACCCACCGCGCTGTTCTATCGCCACGACATCTTCGAGAAGGCCGGCCTGCCCGCGGACCCCGCCGAGGTCGGCACCTCCATGTCCACCTGGGAGGCGTTCTTCGAGGCCGGGGTGAAGCTGAAGAAGGCCAACCCGGAAACGTTCATCATCGACTCGGCCGAGGGGCTGTTCGACAAGATGCTCGGCCAGGGGACCAAGCGCTTCATCGACGAGAGCAACAAGTTCATCGGCGACCAGGACCACATCCGCCAGGCCTGGGACATGACGGTCAAGGCCAATGAGCTGGGCATCGTCGCCCCCAAATACGACGGCCCGGACTGGAACGCCGCCGCCGCCCAGGGCAAGGTGGCCGGGACCGTCGGCGCGGCCTGGTTCGCGCTGGACCTCAAGAGCGGCGTGGAGGCCACGTCGGGCAAATGGCGGGTGGCCCCCATGCCGGGAGGGCCGGCGAACATCGGCGGGTCGTTCCTGGCGCTGACCAAGGAGTGCCGGGATCCCAAGCTGGCGTTCCAGATCGTCACCTGGCTGCTCAGCGCGGAGAACCAGGCCCGCGGCTTCACCGACGCGGCGCTGTTCCCCTCCACGCCGGCCTCCTATGACCTGCCCGCGCTGACCGGCGGGGACCCGTTCTTCGGGGGCCAGAAGACGATCGAAGTGTTCGGGCCGGCCGCGAAGAAGGTCCCGATCCAGTACGAAGCGCCCGCCGACGCGGCCGTGGCCCAGCCCTTCAAGGACGAGATCGTCAACATCTGGACCAAGGGCAAGGACTCCGCCACCGCGTGGACCGACGCGGTGAGCGCGGCCAAACAGATCGCCGGGCGGCAGGGCGTGAGCTGAGAGGAGGGTGTCCCGCATGTCCGCCAGCACATCCGCGCCGGCGTCCGCCGGCCTGCCGGACCCCGCCTCGGCCGCGTCCGGCCGAGGCGGCCCCGCCCATGCCCGGCGGGCCCGGCCG
This sequence comes from Nonomuraea sp. NPDC026600, assembly GCF_040638335.1. Classification (NCBI taxonomy): domain Bacteria; kingdom Bacillati; phylum Actinomycetota; class Actinomycetes; order Streptosporangiales; family Streptosporangiaceae; genus Nonomuraea; species Nonomuraea sp. NPDC026600. The sequence goes on along the minus strand of NZ_JBEZYD010000052.1, from coordinate 60,205 downwards.
AAGGGGGTACTGGGCCGGTACTGGCCGCAGTACCTGTCCATCTCGCCGTTCTTCTTGCTCTTCGCGGTGTTCATGCTGGTGCCGGTGCTGTTCTCGTTCTATCTGGCGTTCCAGAAGTGGAACGGCCTGGGCGAGATGAAGTTCGTCGGCCTGCAGAACTTCGAGTCGCTGATGCAGGACCAGACCTTCTGGCTCTCGCTGAAGAACACGTTCCTGATCTGGTTCATGTCCACGGTCCCGACGCTGTTCCTGGCCCTCCTCGTGGCGAACATGCTCAACTCGGCCGTCCGGCTGAGCGGGTTCTACCGGATCGCCTACTTCGTGCCGAACGTCACCTCCGTCGTGGCGGTCACGATCTTCTTCGGCTCGGTGTTCAGCACGAACTTCGGGCTGATCAACGCCATCCTGCAGTGGTTGTCGGCCTCGCCGGTCCCGTGGCTGGTCAACGAGTGGACGATCAAGATGGTCATCGCCGCGATCAGTTGCTGGCAGTGGACCGGCTACAACGCGATCATCTATCTCGCCGGGCTGCAGGCCGTACCCAGCGAGCTGTATGAGGCCGCCAGGATCGACGGCGCGGGCCCCGTGCAGCTCTTCTTCCGCATCACGGTCCCCATGCTGCGCCCGATCATCCTGTTCACGGTGGTCGTCTCGACGATCAACGGCATGCAGACCTTCACCGAGCCGCAGGTGCTGTTCGGCATCAACTCGGCCACCAACGCCAGCTCGGGCGGGCCGGGCAGCGCCGGGCTCACCGCGATCCTGTACTTCTACCGCGAGGCGTTCAACAACAACGACTACGGCTACGGCGCCGCGATCGCGTGGGCCGTGTTCGTGGTCATCCTGCTGTTCACCGCGATCAACTGGCGCCTCGTGCAGCGCCGGGAACGGGGCCTGTGATGACCGCCACGCGCCTCAGGGGCGCCGCCCTGCACCTGTGCCTGGTCGCGGGTGCGCTCATCTCGCTGTTCCCGTTCTATTGGACCGCCGTCATGGCGACCAACACCACCAAGGACATGTACCGGATGCCGCCGAAGGTGACCTTCGGCCCGGCCCTATTCGAGAACATCGGGCGGCTGCTCGGCTCCATCGACTTCTTCGGCTCGATGCTGAACACATTGATCGTCGCGTGCGGCACGACGGCTCTCGTCCTGTTCTTCGACTCCATCGCCGCCTTCGCCTTCGCCAAGTACCACTTTCCCGGGCGGCGGATCCTGTTCGGCCTGCTCCTGCTCACGTACATGCTGCCGATGCAGCTCGCCCTGATCCCGCAATTCGTGATCATGGTGGAGCTGGGCTGGGTGGGCACGCTGAACGCGCTGATCATCCCGGCCGCCGCGAACGCGTTCGGCATCTTCTGGATGCGCCAGTACATCACGGGGGCGGTGCCCGACGAGGTGCTCGCCGCGGCGCGCATCGACGGCTGCGGCTTCTTCCGGCAGTACTGGCACGTGGGCCTGCCCGCCATCCGTCCCGGCCTGGCCTTCCTCGGCATCACCACGTTCATCAGCGCCTGGAACGACTACACCTGGCCGCTCATCGTCCTGGTCGACCCGTCGAACCTCACCTTGCAGGTCGCGCTCTCCCAGCTGAACACCGTGCACGCCCTGGACTACAGCCTGGTCCTCACGGGAGCGCTGCTCGGCGTGGTGCCGCTCGCGGTGATGTTCGTCCTGTTCGCCCGGGGCTTCATCCGCGACGCCATGAAGGGCGCGCTGCGTGGGTGATCTTCATGCGGGAGGCCCGGTCCCACCGGCCCGTCCGTGGTCGGCGCCCGAGCTCACGGGCCTGGGGCGGCTGCCCGCCCACGCGGTCCCGCGGACGGGGAGGTCGCTGAACGGCCGGTGGCGCTTCCAACTGCTGCCGGGCCCCGAGAAACCCTTGTCGGCCCATTGGACGTCGATCGAGGTGCCGTCCTGCTGGACCATGTGCGACTACGACGACATTCACGGTGTCAGAGACCTGCCGCAGTACACCAACGTCACCATGCCCTGGCCCGATCTACCGCCGGTGCCGCCGGCCGCCAACCCGACCGGCGTCTACGAACGTACGGTGGAGGTGCCCGCCGAGTGGGCCGGGCGCCGGATCGTGCTGCACGTCGGCGCGGCGGAGAGCGTGCTCATCGCCCAGGTGAACGGTGTCCAGGTGGGGATCGGCAAGGACTCCCACCTCGCCACGGAGTTCGACGTCACGGGAGTCGTACGGCCTGGCGAAGTCGACACCGTGCGGCTCACGGTCGTCAAATGGTCCGACGCCAGCTTCATCGAGGACCAGGACCAGTGGTGGCACGGCGGCATCACCCGCTCGGTGTTCCTCTACTCGACCGACCCCCTCTATCTCGCCGACGTGCGCGTCACGGCCCGTTCCGACGGCGAGCTGTCGGTGGAGGCGACGGCGCGCTCGGCGGCCGGGTCGCTGCCCGAAGGCTGGCGGGCCGCCGCGTCGCTGACAGGTCCGGTTCGGCCCACGGGCCCTTATGAAGCCGAGCGCGTGGACCTGCGGGTGGACGAGGAGTTCGCCGCGCTGCTCGCCGAGCGTGAGCAGGACTCTGCGTGGCTGGGACGGACCCGGCTGCGCGCCTGCTTGCCGGATGTCCAGCCCTGGTCGGCCGAGACCCCCGTGCTGTACGGCCTCACCGTGCGCCTGCACCGCCCCGACGGGACCGTCGCGGACGAGACCCGCCTGCGCGTCGGCTTCCGGGATGTCGAGATCGCCGGCCGGGACCTGCTCGTCAACGGCGCGCGGGTCCTCCTGCGGGGCGTCAACCGGCACGACTTCCACCCCGTCACCGGGCGCGTGGTGTCCGTCGAGGACATGCGGGCCGATCTGGTGACCATGAAGCGGTTCGGCTTCAACGCCCTGCGCACCTCGCACTACCCGAACGATCCTGCGCTGCTCGATCTGGCCGACGAGCTCGGGCTGTACGTCGTGGACGAGGCCGACATCGAGAGCCACGCCCATGCCGTCGAGATCGCCGACGATCCGGCCTATTTGCCCGCCTTCCTCGACCGGGTGTCCCGGATGGCCCTCCGGGACGGCAACCACCCGAGCATCATCATCTGGTCCCTCGGCAACGAGAGCGACTACGGCGCCAACCACACCGCCGCGGCCGGCTGGTTGCGCCACCATGACCCGACGCGGCCCGTGCAGTACGAGGGCGCGATCAAGTACGACTTCACCGCCGGCGCGGCGGCGAGCGACATCGTCTGCCCCATGTACGCCTCGATCGACGACATCGTCGGCCACGCCCGGTCCGGCCGGCAGAACCGGCCGCTCATCCTGTGCGAGTACTCCCACGCGATGGGCAACAGCAACGGCTCCCTGGCCGACTACTGGACGGCGATCGAGTCCACGCCCGGCCTGCAGGGTGGTTTCATCTGGGAGTTCTGGGACCACGGCCTGGCGCAGCGGCTGTCGGACGGCCGCCCGGGCGTCGAACCCGATGCCGGTGGAGGTGCCGACGGCGTCGCCCCGCCTGGCCATCGCTGGGCGTACGGGGGAGATTTCGGCGACGTGCCCAACGACGGCGGCTTCTGCGCCGACGGTGTGGTGTTCCCCGACCGCACGCCCAAGCCGGTGATGTACGAGCACCGGGAGCTGGCCACGCCGATCCGGTTGACGCTCGCCGGCGACGGCCTCGTGCGCGTGCACAATCGGCAGCAGTTCCGCGACTTGTCCTGGCTCGTGGGCGAATGGAAGCTGGTGACGGACTCACCCGACCGGCGAGGGGACGGCCTGGATACTCGGAACCGGGTCGATGGGGACCGGGCCGACCTGGATACTCGGGACCGAGCCGGCGGGGACCGGGCCGACCTGGATATTCGGCATCGGGACGGCCTGACCTGGGCCGCCGACCTGCCGGCGATCCCGCCGGGCGCGTCCGCGGTCGTCGAGTTGCCCGCCCGGCTGCTGGCCGCTCTGCCCGCCAGGGGCGAAGCCTGGCTCACGCTCGTGGCGACCAACCGGGCTGACGAGCTCTGGGCAGGCGCGGGAAGCGTCGTCGGCATGCCCCAGATCCGCCTGCGGGCGGAGGATCGTGACCTGCTGACCAGGGCGGGGGCGGTCCACGTGCGTGACAGCGGTGTTCCCTGGCCGGTCGAGGTCGATCGCGACGGGCTGATCGCGCATCCGCTGCTCGCGATCCCTCCGCTGCTCAGCCTCTGGCGCGCGCCGACCGACAACGACCGCCTCGGCGGGCACGCCGCGCGCTGGGCGGCGCAGGGGCTGCCCGAGCTGTCCCGCTCGCTGGTCGAGGTCGTACGGCAGGACGGCCGGATCACCGTTCGCGCTGATTACCGGACCGGTGCCGGGATCGTCGTCCCGCACGAGCAGGTCCTGGTCCCGCTGCGCGACGGCCTGCTCATCCATGAGCTCGCCGTACTGCCGGGCGAGCTCGACGACGTGGCCCGCGTGGGCGTCGTCTGGGAGACGGTGGCCGGGTTCGACGAGGTCGAGTGGTTCGGACAGGGCCCGTGGGAGAGCTACCCCGATCGGTGCGCCGGAGCGCCGGTCGGCGGCTACCGGGCCCGCGTCGACGACCTCTTCACGCCGTACCTCCGGCCGCAGGAGAGCGGTGGCCGGCACGCCGTACGCCGGTTCGAGCTGAGAGGGAACGGGCGGGGCATCGCGGTCCACCTCGACGAGCCGGGGCAGGTCGGCATCACCCGCTTCCGGGCGTCCGACCTCGACGCGGCCGCCCACCATGACGAGCTCGTCCGGCGCGAGGGGTGCGTGGTGCACATCGACGCCGCCCACCGCGGCCTGGGCACCGCTTCCTGCGGCCCCGACACGCTACCGCCGTACCGCATCGGGCCCGGTGCCCACCGATGGTCCTGGATCCTGTCCTGGAGTGATGGAGAAAGGGGCGCGCCATGACCGTTCCCGACTGGTTCACCGACGCCAAGTTCGGCATATTCATCCACTGGGGCCCGTATTCGGTGCCGGCGTGGGCCGAGCCCACCGGTGAACTGGGGGCCGTGGACCCGGGGACGTGGTTCGCCCACAACCCGTACGCCGAGTGGTACTGGAACACCAGCCAGATCGAGGGCAGCCCCGCCTATGAGCACCACCGCACCGTCCACGGCGGCCGCCCCTATGACGACTTCCTCGACGCGTGGCGGGCCGAGTCCTTCGACCCCGCGGACTGGATCGATCTGTTCGCCCGCGCCGGCGCCCGCTACGTCGTGGCGACCACCAAGCATCACGACGGCGTGGCGTTGTGGGACGCGCCCGGCACCGGCACCCGCAACACGGTTCACCGCGGCCCGCACCGCGACCTGGTCGCCGATCTCGCCACCGCCGTCCGGGCCCGGGGCCTGCGTTTCGGCGCGTACTACTCCGGCGGCCTCGACTGGTACGCCGGACGCCGGGCCGTCATCCGTCACGAGGATCTGATCGACGACTACGGCCGTCCCCACGAGGCCGCCTACGCCGCCTACGCGCTGCGTCAGGTGCGCGATCTGATCGACCGCCACCGGCCGGACGTGCTGTGGAACGACATCGGCTGGCCCGACGCGGGCATGGCCGACCTGCCGGAGCTGTTCGCCCACTATTACGCCACCGTCCCGGAGGGCGTGGTCAACGACCGCTGGGACGGTGCCCACGCCGACTACCTGACCAGCGAATACCAGGCGAACCGCCAGAACGAGACGGCCGCCCACTGGGAGAACTGCCGGGGCATCGGCCTGTCCTTCGGCTACAACCGCAACGAGGGCCCAGAGCACCTGCTGGACCCGGCGGCCGCCGTCCGCCTGCTGGTGGACGTCGTCTCCCGCGGCGGCAACCTGCTGCTCAACGTCGGCCCGAAAGCCGATGGCACCCTGCCCGGCGAGCAGCGCGCCGTCCTGGAGGGCATCGCGTCGTGGACGGCCGGCCACGCCGCCGCCGTGTACGCGACCAGGCCGCTGGAGCCCGATGCCGCCACGCCCCGCGAGGGAACCCCGTGGATCCGCTGGACCCGCGACGACCGTCATGCTTACGCCTTCCTGGCCGACGTCCCGGTCTCGGCCCGCGGCCAGGTCCTGCTGAGGACCCGGCCGGGACTGCTGGATCCCGCCACGGCGGTCCGCCTGGACAGCCGTCCCGTACAGGCCGACGCCGTGCCGGTCGGCATCCTGGTCACGTCCGCCGGACTCGGCGGGCCGCTGCCCACAGTGGTCCGATTCACCCTCGCGCCGAGCAGATCCGTGGACGCCGGTCAATCGCACCGGGAATGATCGCGTCCGCGCCCTGCCGCACGGTCAGCGGCATGAGAGTGCACCGCGGGAGGGGACGGCCTGCTGGACGATGAGGGCCGCGGCGAGGCACACCGCTCCAGCGACTGCCATTCCGGATGAGGGGCCGAGAGCCGCCATCACCCCGGTGGCAGCGGCCAGGGTGACAGTTTCCAGGCTCATCCGCGTCGTGCTGAACAGCGCGGCGCCCGCCCCTCCCCGCTGGGCGGGCACGTAGGTGAGCGCCTGCCCGTCCGGGACGCCTTCGGTCAGCCCAAGACACAGCCCGATGACCCCGGCCGCGACGAGAAGGGCGGCGGGATGGTCGGTCACCTGGAGGATGACGGCGGTGACGGCGCAGGCGAACAGGGCGGTCGTCACCAGGTGCCGGGCCAGTCGGCGCGCGAGCCGAGCGGCAAGGAGCGGAAGGACCGTTGATGGCACGGTCAGCAGGCTGAGCATGATCGCCGCCTGGCCTGGACCCATGTTCTGGACGGCGCCGAGCTGCGGGAGCACGGTCAGTCCCACCACGAGCATCCCCATGAGGGCACCCGTCGCCACGGCGTAGGCGCGGTAGGCGGGGATCCGCAGCAAGTCCACGGGGATCGCGGGATCTGCTGCTCGCCGCTCCACGCGGATGAGCCCGGTGGCGCCGGCCGCCGCGACCAGGACGAGTCCACCCGGCCCCCACCACGGGACGCCGGCCCCAAGGCCGAGCCCGAGGGCGGTCACCACGGCGGCGATGCTCACCCCGAACAGGACAGCGCCGGCAAGGTCGAAGTCATCGGACACCTCGGGGCTACGCAGACCCGGAAGCCCGAGCGTGACCAGGGCCGCGATGGCGGCGACAGCCCCCGGCACGACGAAGACCAGGGGCCAACCTCCGACGGCCATCAGGGCCTGGGCGACGATCGGTCCCAGCGCCAGGCTGCCGCCCAGCACGGCGCCCGCGTAGCCGTACACCCGCCGCCGCTCCTGCGGCGGGTACACGGCCAAGACCATCGACGATCCACCGGCGGCGCACATGGCCGCCCCGACGCCGGCCACCGCGCGAAGGGCCACCAGCGACGACAGATCCGCAGCGAAGGCGGACAAGACCCCGGCGGCCGCGACGACGATGTTGCCGACGGCGAAGAACCGGGTGCGGGCGCTACGATCCGCCGTCGCCCCGGCCAGCAGCAGGGCCGCGGCGAAGAGCCCGTTGTAGGCCAGGACGATCCACGGACCCAGAACACCCGCACCGGGCAACTGCGTGGTCACATCGGGGACGACCGCTGTCGCGCCGGTGATGGCGAGGGGGAACACCGCGGTGGAGATGAGGTCAGCGACAAGGACCCGCCGACGTTGACGAGAAGACAAGGCGAACATGGGTGCGCTCCGGAACAAGGAATCCGAGCGCCACGAAGGCGCTCCTGGCCATGGGTCAGGAGCGACGGCGAGAACTGGGGTTGTGCGCCGTCGCTCTCAGCGACGGCGCACCTTGTCTGTCTTCGGCACGAGCACACGCTAGCAGCGTGTCGGCGTACGGGTTCGGCTGGAGAGCCGCACGTGCGGAGATGATCAACTGCTGCGCTGGTCCGGCAGGATGGTGGCCCGGTATTGGCTTGGGGTGGTACCCAGCCGGCGTTTGAACGCGGCGCTGAGCGCGAAGGTGCCGGAGTAGCCGACCTTGTGCGCTATGGAGCCGACGGTGGCGTCGGTGCCGCGGAGGAGGTCGGCCGCCAGGGCGATACGCCAATGGGACAGATAGGTGATGGGGGGCTCGCCGACCTCGGCGGTGAACCGGCGGGCCAGGGCGGCTCGGGAGACGCCGACCTTGGTGGCGAGGCTCTCCACTGTCCATGGGTGGGCCGGGTCGCGGTGCATGAGGCGAAGGGCCGTGCCCACGACGGAGTCGTCCTTGACGCGGTACCAGACCGGGGCGTGCCACTGCGGGCGGTCGAACCAGGCGCGCAACGTGGTGACGAGCATCAGGTCGAGCAGGCGGTCGAGCACCGCCTGCTGGCCCGGCCTGTCCCGTACCACCTCCGCCGCCACCAACCTGAGCAGGGGGAAACAACATTCGTCGTCGGTGATGACGAGGATGTCCGGCAAGGCGTCGAGCAGGCGGTCGCTGATCCCGGACCGGCCCTGGTAGGCACCGCTGAGCAGGACGGCCGAGCCGCTTTCCGCGACGCCGCAGGTACGCGGATCCATGGCAGGTTCGCCATCCTCGATCGTCCGCGCGGTGGCCGCGCAGTAGTAGGCGCTGGTGATCACGTGCTGCGGCGGAGTGGCGGGGTCTTCGGCGACGGTGTACGAGGCGGGCCCACGGACGATCGCGATGGCGCCGGGGCCGATCGCCACCGCGTCACCTTCGGCCGGGATGATCCAGCCCTGTCCGTCCAGCATGGTGAGGAGGGTCAGCGGGGCTCCGCTGGCGAAACGCAGCGACCACGGCGAGGTCATGATCGACCGATAGACGAGGGCCGCGCGTGCCCGCACCCCGTCCAGCAGGTCCGTCAGTGTGTCCACGAGCCCAAGGTTAGACGCTTGAACATCGAAGTGAGCGTTATGGCCATCGTCCCGCTCACCACATCAGGGTTGAGTAGACCCATGACGCAACAACCGATTCTGATCACCGGCGGTACCGGCAAGGTCGGCACGCGGATCGTGTCTCGACTTCTGCGCGGGAACGTGGCCGTCCGCGTGGGTTCTCGCTCCGGCACCCCTCGCTTCGACTGGACCGACCAGGACACGTGGGATGGCGCCCTGCACGGATCGAAGACCGTCTTCATCGTGCCGCACGACGGCGAACTACTGACCCGACCGTTCGTTCAGCGGGCGAGGGACCTCGGCATCGAGCGCGTCGTGCTGCTTTCGGGACGCGGAGTGGACGTGCCCGGCTACGCGGGCGACGACAACGCGGTGGGCAAGACTCATATCGATGGCGAGGACGCGGTGCGGTCCTGCGGCCTGGCGTGGACGATTCTGCGGCCTGGCTGGTTCGCGCAGAACTTCAGCGAGGGCTTCTTCCGCGACGCGGTGCTCGCCGGTGAGGTGCGGCTGCCGGCCGGTGACGGTGCGGTGAGTTTCGTCGACGCCGAGGACATCGCCGCGGTGGCGGTCGCGGCGATGACCGAGGACGGGCATGAGGGACAGACCTATGAGCTGTCCGGGCCCCGCGCACTGACCATCGCCGAGGCCCTCGAGTTGATCTCGGAGGCCACCGGCCGCACGGTGCGCTACGTGCCGTTGACCGTCGAGGAGTTCATCACCCATCTGGAAGCCGAGGGCTGGCCGAAGATCGACGCCGAAGCCTATGCCGACGCGTTCGTCCCCATCCGACGCGGTATGGACGAGCACCTGTCCGACGGAGTACAGCACGCACTCGGCCGCCCGCCTCGCGACTTTGCCCGTTTTGTGAAGGACGCGGTCACCGCCGGAGCGTGGCAGGGCTGATCTCGTAGCCCCCTTATCGGCTTGCCGTGGCGGGAAGCGCAGCGAAACGCTCGGCGAGGGTCTCCCCGCCGAGCGTCTTTTTGGGTTGGGCGTTGAACTCAGTGGCGGTGACGGCGACGACGGCGCGCGAGTTCGGCACCAGAGCTGCCGCCCGAGATGATATCCGGAGGCATGGGCACCGGCGGGCGCGTCAGGCCGAGATAGCGAAAGATAGACACAGTGTTCTCCGTGGGATTTCTGGTGTCAGCGGGGATGGATACTGACCCCGCTCTCCACGGCTACAACCCATCGAATGCCCCGAGCCTGCCCGCTGAGAGGGCTTCTGACCTGGATTTTCACCACTTGAGCCCATGCCGAGACTCAGGCCGGGCACCCCCTAGCCGGGCTTTACTCCGCGAAGATGTCGTTTTGTCGTTCCGGCCGTCGTGAGGGAGCAGTCGGTCAGGAGTCACTTCACCGCTCCCCCGGTGATCCCGGAGATGATTTTGCGCTGCGCCACGGCGAAGACGACCAGCAGCGGCAGGCTCATCAGGATGATGTAAGCGAAGATCAAGTGCCAGTTGTTGAGGTAGAGCCCGGCGTTGGCCACCTGGAAGAGGTTCAGGGGCAAGGTGTCCATCCGTCCGCCGATGACGAAGAACGCGTAGAAGACGTCGTTCCACACGTACAGGCAGATGAGGATCGTGGCGGTGGCCAGCACCGGGCGCAACATGGGCAGGATGACCGAGACGAAGACCCGCACCGGGCCCGCGCCGTCCATGCGCGCGGCCTCCTCGATCGACAGCGGCACCGTACGCACGAAGCCGGTGACGAAGAAGACGACGGTCGACAGGTAGATGCCGACGTACACGCCGATCATGCCGGTGAGGGTCCCGGCCAGGCCGAGCTGGCGCAGCAGCAGCACGATCGTCACCACGGCGGGCGGCAGCACGATGCCGCTGATGGCCAGCGCGTACAGGACGGCGGTGAGCCGGCTGGCCCGGCGGGCCAGGATCCACGCCGCCATGGAGCCGAACGTCAGCACCAGGGCGACGGCCGGGACCACGATCAGCACGCTGCCGAGGAACGCGGCCGGGATGTCGCCCTGGGTCCACACCTGGGCGAGGTTCTCCCAGAGCCGCCAGCGCGACGGCAGCGACAGGTCCGGTGAGAGCGCCTCGGCCTGCGACTTGGCCGCCGTCGAGACGATCAGCCAAAGCGGCACGCCCATGACGGTGACGACGAGCGCGACGACGGCGAAGGGCCGCAGCCGCGCCGCCAGGCCGGTCGCCCGGGGCGTCCGGACCCGGCGGCCCCGGACGCCGTACGCGGGGATGGTCACAGGATCTCCTCTCGCTTGCGCAGGGTCCGGATGACGGGGAAGGCCAGCAGCCCGACCAGCAGGAACAGCACCAGGCTCATGGTCGTGGCCTGCGCGAACAGGCCCTGGCCGAAGGTGCGGTAGATGAAGATGTTGAGGATCTCGGTGCTGCGGGCCGGCCCGCCCCCGGTGGTGGCCTGGACGATGTCGAAGCCGTTCATCGAGCCGAGCAGCGCGGTGGCGACGTTGAAGGTCACCGCGGGCGCGAGCAGCGGGAAGCGAATCGACCAGAACGCCTGCCAGGGCGAGGCGCCGTCCATCCTGGCCGCCTCGGTGATGTCCTCCGGCACGGTTTTCAGCCCCGCCAGGTAGATGAGCATGGACAGCCCCATCCACTTCCAGGCGTGGATGACCGAGGCCACGACCAGCGTCCAGGTGGTGTCGCCGAGCCAGGCGATGCTGACCGGGTGGCCGAGCAGGCCGCCGAGCAGGCCGTTCAGGCTGCCGTTGGGTTTCAGCAGCGCCTGGAAGACGTAGCCGACCGCCAGGGCCGACATCAGCACCGGGATGAGGAAGAACAGCCGCGCGACCCGGTTCAGCCAGGTGTCGCGCTCCAGCAGCACGGCCAGGCCGAACCCGAAGAGGTTCTGGAACAGCGCCACCAGGACCGCGTACACGACCGTGATGCGCAGCGCGGCGAACAGCGTGCCGTCCGACAGCAGGTCGGTGAAGTTGTCCAGCCCCACCGGGCGGATCTCGCTCTTGAAGCTGGACCAGTCGGTGAAGGCGTAGATGAAGTTGAACAGGGTCGGCAGGAAGAAGAAGACGAACAGGATCGCGAAGGCCGGGCCGAGGAACCACATCGGATGCGTACGGCGCGCACTGGTGTCGGTCATGTGGTCAGAACCCGGAAACTCCAGCAGCCTTCGCGAGCTGGGCGAACTGCTTCTGGGTCGCGGCGGCCACCTGCTCGGGCGTCAGGCTGCCGGTGATCATGTCGGCCAGGTTGAGGTACAGGTCGGGGTTGGCCACGGCGAGCGCCTGCATCGACCCGACCGAGTCACCGAGCGACTTGTGCACGTCGAGCAGCGCCTGCGGCACTCCGGCCGGGCTCGGCACGTCGGCGCGCAGCGAGACGGTCTTCCGGTCGGCGATGAAGCTCTGGTAGCCGGGGCCCATCCAGTACGACAGCAGTTGGCGGGCCGCCGCCTCACGCTTGGCGTCGCCGGTCCTGAAGGCCACCAGCGCGTTGCTCTGGTCGGGGATGAACGTGCCGACGTTGCCCGACGGCGAGATGGGGAAGAAGCCGATCTTCTTGTCCAGCGTCGCGGTGTCGGCCTTGGCCTGGAGCTGGCCGAAGAACGAGTTCACCTGGACGGCCATCGCCGCCTTCCCGGACAGCAGCGCCGCGCCCTGGTCCTCGAAGGTCGCGGTCTTGATGTCGGAGTTGAACAGGCCCTCGCCGATCAGCGCCTTGTACTTCTTGATCGCGTCCAGGATGGTCTTGTCGGCGAAGGTCTCCTTGCCGGTGTTGACCCGGTCCCACAGCCCGTCACGGGCGGCGTCGGCGAGCTGCACCTGCACCCACCACTGGGTGGCCCACTTGTCGCCGGCCATCTCGAAGAACGGGGTGACGCCCTTGCCCTTGAGCTTGCGGGCGATCTCCACCATCTCGTCGAAGTTCTTGGGCGGCGCGGTGACGCCGTTGGCGGCGAAGACCTCCTTGTTGTAGTAGACGCCCTCGACGGCCGGGCTGGTGATGAGGGCGGCGTAGCGGGTCTTGTCCAGCAGGCCGGTGATGTCGCGCAGCTCGGGCGTCATCGAGGCGAGCCAGGGGGCGTCGTCGAGCGGCTGCAGGTTGTTCCTGGCGTTCAGCGCGGTGAGCATGGACGCGGTCGGCTGCCAGAAGGCCAGGTCGGGCTTGTCGCCGGTGGCCACCTTGGTCTGCACGCCCTGCTCGTACGGGTCCGGGATGGTGACGACGTCGACCTTGGCGCCGGTGGCCTTCGTGAACCCGTCGATGACCTGCTTGGGCACGGTGTTGCTGTTCTGCGCGGCCCAGATGGTGAGCGTGGTGCCGTCGAGCTTGCCGGTGGGCGCGGCCCAGGCGGCGGGCTGCCCGCTCCCGGCCGGGGTGGCGGCGGGTCCGGAGGCCGGGTCGCTGCAGGCAGTGAGGGCCAGGAACGCGGTGGCGGCCGCGGCCGTGATCGCGGTGAGTTTCACGGTGTGCTTCCTTCGGTTCATCAGGGGGTTCACAGGGAGCGAAGCTTGAGGATTCGGGCGGTCGGGCCGGTGATGGCGCTGGTCACGGACAGCTCGGCGGTCAGCGGGTCCCAGGAATGTCCCCAACCTTCCGCATACCCCGGGTAGACGGTCTCGATCTGCAGGCCGCGCCCGGCCAGGTGCGGCAGGGACAGGACCGCGGTCTCGGCGGCGCCGGGGCGGCGCCACAGCCCGAGATGGGTGGTCTCCCCGGCGCGCAGGCCGAGGGCGAGCCAGTGGTCGTCCCAGCCGGGCAGGCCGAGCGGCCAGCACGGGACCGCGCGCACCAGGTCGGCGCGCAGGTCACGGTGCGCGGTCACGCCCGCCCGCACCAGGTCGAGCTGGGCGGCGCTCATGGCGTGCAGGTTGCCGGACAGGTAGAGCCGCCCCAGCACGCCGGTGCACATGGTGAAGACGAGCTCCTCGTCCGTCATCTCCGGTTGCGGGTACGCCCAGCTCGCGGCCTGTTCCGGCAGCATGGACAGCGGCGCGGCCACGGCTATCGGCGGGTAGCGGAGGAAGTCCTGCTGGTCGCTGGTCGACTGCAGGTTCAGCCGCGACAGCAGCGCGTAGTCCATGCGCATCGCGCCCGAGGCGCAGTTCTCCAGGACGAGCCCGGGGTGCCGGTCCAGAACGCCGTCCAGCCAGGCGAGGTGGGCCCGGTTGCAGGCCAGCAGCCCGGCGCCCGCGCTGTCGGCGTCCAGGTCGGTGCCGACGCCCGGGTTGATGTTGTAGTCGAGCTTGAAGTAGCCGACGCCGAGCTCCTCCACCAGCCGGTCCACCACCTGGTCCAGGTGCGCGACGGCAGCGGGGTGGCGCAGGTCCAGGTGATGGCGGCCGTGCTCGGTCAGGCGCTGGCCGCCGCGCTGGAGGAACGCCTCCGGGGGCAGTTTGTCCGCCATCGGGCTGCGTACGCCGATCACCTCGGGCTCCAGCCACAGCCCCGGTGTCATGCCGTGCTCCCTGATGTGGCCGAGCACCTCCTGGATGCCGCCAGGGAAGCGGGTCCGGGACGGCTCCCACTCGCCGACGCTGTCCCACCAGGCGCCGTCGTCGTCGTACCAGCCGGCGTCGATGCAGAAGATCTCGGCGCCGGCCGCGGCGGCGGCGTCCACCAGCGGCAGCAGCTTGGCCGTCGTCGGGTCGCCCATCAGGGTGTTCATGTAGTCGTTGAAGACGACCGGCAGCGCCGACCTGTCGGGGTGCGGGCGCAGCAGCGCGCGCCGGTGCGCGGTGAGCGCGGCGACGGCGTCCTCCAGGCCGTCGGCGGAGACCGCGACCGAGACCGGCACGGTGGTGAAGGACTCCCCCGCCGCCAGGGTCTGGCTCCACTGGTGGTCGGCGTCGGTGGGGCCGGTGGCCACGACGTACACGCCGTCCAGCCGTTCGCCGGTCTCCCATCCCCAGGCGCCGTTGTGCTCGATCTGCCACAGCCAGGTCTGGCCGGTACGCCGGTCGGCCAGGCCGCCCATCGGCACGTGCCGCCCGCTGGACCAGGTGCCGGAGCTGCTCAGCGCGAACCGGCCGCGCCCGTGCTGGCCGTGCGCGGCCAGGTTGAGGTCGGCGATGTGGTCGCGCAGCGGCCGCCTGCTCCACCTGCTCTCGCCCAGCCACTCGCTGTCGGCGGACAGAACGTCCAGCTCGCTCACGGGGCGACCGAGGAACCCGGCGGCGAAGGAGGACACGGCGAGCAGCAGCACCGGGTCCGTTCCCTGGTTGGTCACCCGTACCTGGATCTGACAGGCGGCGACCCCTTCGTAGGAGCGCAGCGTCAGCTCGGCCGCCAGCCCCGACACCTCGTCGTGCAGCGCGATCCGCAGCGTGTGCCAGTCGCCGTCGCGGCCCTGCTCGGCGCCTGTGTACCGCAACCGGCAGCCGACGGCCGTCTCCGACAGGCGCTGCGACGCCTTGGCCCGGCCCTCGCCGGGGATCAGCACCTCGACCAGCGGCTGCGACAACCGGCGCGGCTCCTCGCCGGGCGGGCCCAGCCGTTGCAGGGCCACCGGCCGGTCCGGGTGGATCTCCACCACCGCTGCCAGGGCGTCGTGTCCCCAGCGCAGGGTCTTGACCACGTCAACAGGCATCAAGAAATCTCCTTCGGTTGTGCGGGTGTCCGCAGGGCGCGCACACCGGTCCGCCGCGATCGGCGGGGACCTTCAGGGGGGCCGGGAGATCCGGTCACGGGGATCTGGCGGGGGGCGGCCCGGTCCAGGAGGTCCAGACCCGGAGGTCCGGCGGGTCGGGGTCGGGTTTGGGGGGTTCGGGCGGTGCCCGCCCGCGTCGCTTTGGGCGCGGGCGGGGCGGGTGTCAGCCGAGTGCTGCGGCGATCTGGATGCGGTCGACGTCGGGGCCGTACGCGGTGGCGTTGCCGAACTCGATCGTGTTGGCGCCGGCCCTGAGGTCGGCGGTCATCACGGTGGTGCGGAAGTTCGACCAGCCCAGCGTGTTGCGGAAGTAGACCCGGGTGGCCGCGCCGCCGTTGACGCTGACGTCGGCGTAGCGGTCCACGATGTTGGAGTTGTAGTTGGTCGCGCCCTCGCCCAGCTCCCCGTTGGCGTACGTGATCACCACGCGGTAGCGCCCGGCGGCCGGGGCGTTGACGCCGGTGAACCGTAAGATGTTGGCGGCGCCCTTGCCGATGTAGCCGACGTACGAGCCGCCGGACGCGGCGCTGTTGGCGCCGACCGCGGCCGTGCCGCCCCGGACGTTCGCACCGCTCTCGGCCTCGTAGGCGGTGACGGTGCCGGTGGTGGCCGTCACGTCCAGGTAGTCGAGGTTGACGGCGTCGCGGTCGTCGGTGGTGAAGGCGTGCACGCCGATCCGGTTGACGCCGGCCTGCAGGAACACCTTGGTCGTCACCGTGTTCCAGGTGTTCCAGTCGGCGGTTCCCGGCAGGGTGAGGTCGGTCAGCGCGGTGCCGTTGAGCACCAGGCGGGCGGCCCGGTTCTGCGGCGCGCCGGTGTACGGGCCCGCCGAGTAACGCAGGCCCAGGTTGTAGTAGCCGTCGCCGGGCGCGGTCACCACGAACGTGGTCGCGGCGGTGTTGCTGCCGCCGTAGCCCTCGGAGAAGGAGGTGCCGGAGTAGCCGGTGTTGGGGCCGTAGGTGACGCGGGCGGTCCCGCCGAGCGCCGCGTACTCGGCCTGGTAGCGGGTGGCCGGGCCGGCGGGTGTCAGGTCGGTGTTCGGGGTGACGATGAGCTGGTACGCGGCGGCGCCGTTCAGGCCGGTCAGCGGGACGGTGATCTGGCCGCCCGAGACGGTGTAGTCGCCCTCGTGGATCAGGGCCGGGCTCGGAGAGGCGTTGAGGCCGGAGCTGTTCACCCCCCACACCGTCACGTGGACCGAGTTGCCGAGGTAAGAGGCCGAGCCCATGCCCTTGACCACGACGTCGGTGGAGTAGGTGTCGGTCACGTTGAGGGAGCCGCCGAAGATCACCCGGGCCTGCTTCCTGGCCGGGTCCAGGGCGGCCAGCCCTTGGAGGGAGCCGTTCTTGGTGGGCGGGGTGACGGTGACCGTGTGGCCGGTCAACTCGCCGTACCACTTGTAGAGCCACCAGCCGCCGGTCGCCTGGCTGTTCCTGGTGACCAGGTCGTTGAGTGCTCCGGCCGTGGTCCAGTAGGCCAGGCAGGCGTCCACCTTGCTGTTCTCGAACCGGGTCACGTACTGGACCAGGTTGCCGGGCACGCCGAGGTCGCCGGAGAAGCGGGCGTACTCGTTGATCGAGATGGGCCGGGGGCTGATGCCGAGGCTCGTCTCGATGGCCCGGTAGTCGGCGTGGTGGTCGTACCAGCCGGTAAAGAAGTCGTCGCCGAGCTCGTGCCAGGTGGTGACGTCGGGCAGCACGTTGTTGGCCTTGGCGTAGGTGAAGAACGTGCGGTAGTCGGCCGCGCGGTAGGAGGCGAAGTTCGGGCCCGCGATCCGCGCGGCGGGGTCGATCGAGCGGATCTTCTGGTGGACGCGCTTCCAGGCGTCGAGCAGGCCGTTGAGGTTGCCCTGGTACCAGATCTGGTCGGGCTCGTTGAAGGGCACGTACACGTACGAGGTCCGGTTGGGGTCCGCGACGATCTTGCGGGTCATCGTGTCGACCTTGGCCAGATAGTCGTCGATGCCGAGGTTCTCGTACGGCCATTCGCGGTAGATGTCCTGCATGTAGACCTGAATGTCACGGCCGCCGGCGCGCTTGAACATGGGCGCGATCTGGAGCGCGTCGCCGTTGGGGTGCTGGAGGCCGTCGGGCGCCTTCTGCGCGGTGACCTGGGGCTTTAGGGCCGCCAGCATGGTGTCGGTGGGGATCCCGTCGTTGCCCAGGCCGTACAGGAAGCCGGTCGCGCCGTACTTCAGCGGGCCGGTGTCCGAGGCGAGGTCGACAATGAGAGCAGGGGACGCGGCCTGCGCGGGAACGGCGGCGGTGCACAGCAGCGTCGAGACGATGGTCGTGACACCCAGGAGCCGGAGCGATGTCAACGTGAGTACCTCCTGCCGGGAGAGGGGCGGTCATGTGACCGGTCACATGGAGTGTGAGCGGTCACATGCCAAGAGCGGAAGGGTCCTTTGCCGGATTGTTACGTGCCGATTTCAGGCGTGGCGCGGAGGGGCGGTTGATTCGCGCACGATGAGGCGGGGTGGGGTCAGTTCGGTGTCCGGTTGCGGCTGCCCGGTCAGCTCGGCCACCGCCGCCAGGAAGCAGGCCCGGCCCAGCCCGACGAAGTCCATCCGGACGGTGGTCAGCGCGGGGATCCAGAACGCCGAGCCCGGGATGTCGTCGAACCCGACGATGCTCACGTCACCGGGCACGTCCCTGCCCGCGTCATAGAGGGCGCGGCGCACCCCCTGGGCGATGTCGTCGTTGCCGCACAGCACCGCCGTGACCTCCGGGTCGCCGGCCAGGCGCTGCCCGGCCAGGTAGGCGGCGCGGATGTCCCAGCCGGAGCCGATCACCTCGGGGATCTCGGCGCCCGCCCGCGACAGCGCGTCGCACCAGCCGGCCTGCCTGCCGCTGGAGCGCCCCTCGGACGGGATCGCCACGTGGTGCACGGTCCGGTGGCCCAGCGCCAGCAGGTGCTCGGTGGCGTCGGCGGCGGCTCCCCGCTCGTCCAGCGCGATCGCGACCCGGCCCGTGTCGGGCGCCACCGGCTCGGTCGCGGCGATCGCCGGTATGTCCGGCGGCAGCGCCGCCAGCACCGCGGTGCCCGCCGGGTCGAACGCGATGATGATCAGGCCGCCCGCGCTCGGGTCGCTCACGTAGTCGACGGTCTGCTTGACCTCGGCGGGCGAATCCGACTCCACGACCCTGACCCCCACGGCCAGGCCCTCGGTCCGTGCGGCCTCCTCGATGCCCTGCAGCGTGGACGCGTAGCCGTACAGCATCGTGTTGGCGGTCACGACGGTGATACCGGGAGCACGCCCGAGACCGAGCGCCCGCGCGGCCCGGTTGGGGCGGAAGCCCAGCGTCTCGATGGCCGCGAGCACCGCGGCCCTGGTGTCGGGGCGCACTCGGGGCGAGTCGTTGAGCACGCGCGAAACAGTCTGGTACGAGACGCCCGCCGCGGCCGCGACGTCGCGGATGCTGGGCACGGCCCCTCTGCGGGCGCCGGAGCGCGGCTCACGCCGGGGGCTGAAACTCACGATCACATGGTAAGCCGCCCCGAACCACGACTCCGCCGGACTCGACCGCCTGCGGATCGTCTGCCAGACGGACCCACGGCCCGACCACCCGCGAACCGGCAGCCGGACAGGCCGCCGCCCGGTTCCACCGCGCATGAATCGGCGGCCGGACGGACCGCCGTGCTGCCCGGCTCAGGCGCGTGAACAGGCCGCTGAGAACGGTCGGGTGGGTGGCGTGGTGGGCGAGCCGGTGATAGATACCCGTATATACCGGGACAATGGTTCGTGCGAGTAGCCGGCCATACCCGACCGGCGGGCCGGAGTGCGTCACGGGGTGAGCCCGCCGTGCTCGGCAGAGGAAGGAATGCGCATGGACGTGGTGTCGGTCGGCACCGTAACCGACGGCCTGCTGGAGGTGGTGCTGCGCGGGGACATCGACTTCACCAACGCGGCCTGGGTTCGGAAGACCGTAGCCTCCGCCGTGATCGACAAGCGTCCTTCCGTGGTGCGGATCGAGATGGGCGAGGTGGCCTTCCTCGACTCCTCCGGGATCGGCGTGCTCGTGGACGCGATGAAGGCGTCCGCCGAGGTCGAGGCGGCCTTCAGCGTGGGGCATCCCACTCCCCGGGTGTTCGACCAACTGCGCATAACGGGGCTGCTCACCGCGTTCGGCCTGGGCTGAGGGCGGCTGAATACCACCATGGTGTCCACTCGGGGGCGAGGCGCCGATGAGTGAGCCCGACGAAGCCCTTGAACTCCAGTACGACTTCGACTTCGACACGCTCGTCACGGTGCGGCGACTGGTGGAGCGGTATGCCGAGCGGCGCCGTCTCACCGGGCAGGACCTGTACCGGTTCGTGGTCGCGGTCAACGAGATCACCACCAACGCCGTGCGCTACGGCGGCGGGGGCGGGCGGCTGAGCCTGTGGCAGGCCGGCGGCCGGCTCCACTGCCGGGTCACCGACAGCGGACCCGGCCTGCCGCGGCCGTACGAGCACGGCCACCGTCCCGTGCCACCCGGCAGCAGCAGCGGCCGGGGGCTGTGGCTGGCCCGGCAATGGGTCAACCACCTGACCATCGAGAGCGACGCCAACGGCACCACCGTCACCCTGGAGACCGCCGCGCCGCAGCCGGACCACCCCTGAGCAAGATCCTTTAGTGATTGCCGCCCATGAGCGATCGGGACAAGGACGTGGGGATACGCCCCCGGGGTCCGCCGGGCTTGGAATAGACGTTCCTTACCGCAGGGTGTCGTCATGTCGGAACGTGGCGCTGTCCACATCAGTCATCATCTTCGCCTGGCGGCAGGGAGCGCACCCGCGTCGGCGGCGGATCGTCAGCGGCACCGCACCGCTCCAGCGCCTCGAGCACGTTGCTCGGCTGCGTCATGTCGGCGCTGCGCTCCAGGTAAATGAGCTGACGCTGAGTCAGCGTACGCACCGCCAAGCGGCCCGCGTCCTTGATGACCAGGACTGACCCGACCAGTACTACCGCCTGCTCGGTGCCGTCGAGTGCCTGGATCAGCGTCGCCGCGGCCTGTGCCTGCTTGCTGTCGTTCTCGGCCTGTACGCTGTGCAGCGCTCGAAGTTCGGCCGCCCGGCGCAGCTCTTCGGCGATCTCCTTGGCGTCCGAGGACATCGCCAGGTCCGTGGCCTTCAGGCGAAACCGGCGGAACCATGAGCCCTCCAGCGGCTCGGAACGCGGCGTCACCTCCCATCCGAACGCCTCGCCGAACTGCCGCAGCGCCTTCTCCACCGCCGGCGCACTCTCCGCGTCTCCCAGATAGGCGAAGCCCTCCTGCGTGCCCCTGGGCAGCAGCGACTCGCGCAGTGCGTCCAGCACTTCGTCGTCCGGCCCGGCCGGCATCATCTCCACGGCCGGATCCGGCTCCACCGCATCCCGCCTGGCGTCGGCGAGCGCCTGCATGACCAACGCCCGGGAGAACGCGTCCTTCAACGGATCGGATGACGGCCGGTAGCCGAAGAAGGCGAGGAAGGCCCTTTCATACCCGTCGACAGGCTGAGCTCCCAGCCGAGGCCGCACCTCGTCCGGTGCCGGCCCGAGCTCCGATATCCGGCGCTCCGGATTCAGTGCCGCCAGGGCGTGATCCACGTCGGGTGAGGTCGGCAGCCCGATCTGGCGAGTCACATCTCGCGAAATCTTCGCATCGCCCGCCAGGGTCGCGCCTCCGCCCGCGGCACGCGCGTCGAGCCACGCGCGCAGTATGAACCGCCAGCCGCCCGGAGTAATCCGTTCGGCGCCGGTCAGGTCGAAGACCAGCCAGCGCTCACTCTGCTCCAGGCGCGCGCCCAGCAACCGCGCAGCCTCCTTCGCTACACGGTCGTCAACGACCCCGCGCAGCGCTACCACGATTACCTGGGGCCTGGCACGAACCATGGCTCCTCCTTCGCGAATAGCCTGCATTGAGGATACGCAATCCCGCGACAGGACTAGCGATCAGATAACCCATATAAGCTGTTATGTTAGCTATCGACCCCTATTGTCCAACTTGATGCAGAGAAACCATCTAACGACAAGTTCATGCATGCCGTCAGCGACGGCGATCCGGGTGTCGAGCTCGTCTTTCTTCAGGCGGCCCACGGCGAAGTGTTGACGCGGAATCACACAGGCGCGGTCACGCTCGACGTCGGAAACATGGATGTGTTTCACGTCGCCCCCTCTCCTCGACAAATTGCCCAGTTCGCCCGGCAGGGGGCGTGGATGTTCACAGGATCTTTCATCTCCTCGGCGGCTGCCGCGCCGGTTTGTCGGTAGGGCGATCTATTGTCCCGGCCATGACTTCAGCGACGCAGGCGTACACATACGCCGCGCCCTCCTCCCTTGTCGACGGTCGTCTCGGATTGGCGACCTCCGGCGGCCGGGCCCTGTCCGGCCCGGCCGTGGCCCCCTGGTTCTTCAGCGGCGTGGTGACCCAGGCGGCCCCCGCCGCGGCGGGGCTGCTCGGCGTCGCCGATGTGGCGCTGGCCCGCTACCACCAGCCGCAGGCGCGGCCCGGCTGGGTGCGGGACCCGGTGGTGACGTGCAACGGAGACCGGTTGCGGTTCGAGTCGTTCTCGGCCTGTGGCGGGGTGTACGCCCGGCTTGATCTGCTGAACGGCACGCTCGACGGCGAGGTGTTCGACCGGGGCACCACCAACGTCGACGTGAACGCGCCGCTCCGGGAGGCGCTGGCGCGCGTCGGCGCGCGTGACCCGTTGCACCTGGGGGTGGGCCTCGACGAGCTGGTCGTGACCACGATGGACGGCGCGGTGGTGGAGAAGAAGGTGCCGCTGCCCGAACGCTGGTTACGCGGATTCGCCGAGGTGCAGGTCATCGCCTCGGGCATGGACCAGCGCGGTGAGCTGGCCGGCATGGCGGCGGTGCGGTTCCTGCGCGGGCTGCCCAAGAAGGGCACGGTGTGGGTGGCGCAGGCGGGGCGTGAGCTGAAGGTCTCCGACCGTCGGGTTCCGGGCTCGGTCCAGCTCGCCGGCCCCAACCGGCTCGGCACCCTCCTGCCGCTGCTTCGCTTCGCGAAGTCCCTGCGGGTGTACGGCCCGGCCGACGCCGCCTCCAGCGCCTGGGAGCTGGAGCTGCCGGGCATGCGCTACACGCTCACCCTCTCGCCCGAGCGCTGGCGCGGCTTCTCCGGCGAGGGCGCGGTGCTCGACGATCTGGCCACCGACGAGGCCGAGAACGACGCCGACGTGGTGGGCATGCTGCTCAACTTCGAGCCCGAGGTCGAGATCGGCCTGCTGGCCGACCGCGCGGGCATCCCCGCAGACCGGGTGCGGACCGCGCTGACGCAGCTCGGCGTCGCCGGCCGGGTCGGCTACGACCTGTCGGAGGCCGCCCACTTCCACCGTGAGCTGCCCTATGACAAGGACAACGTGATCCTGCTCAACCCGCGGCTGGCCAAGGCGCGCAAGCTCGTCGACGCGGGCGCCGTGCACCTCGAAGGCGAGTCGGCCACCGTCCGCACCTCGGGCGGCGCGCGCCGGGTCTCGCTGGCCGACGGCTCCTGCACCTGCGAGTGGTGGTGGGACCATCGCGGCTCCCGTGGGCCGTGCAAACACGTGCTGGCCGCCCGGATCGTCGCCCGCGCCGCCGTGGAGGTCTCCCGATGACCCTCTGGACGGAGATCTGCGATCTGGTCACTGGCAACCAGGTCACCCGCCTGGCCGACCGGCTGGTCACTCTCACCGAGGAGGAGCGCGCCGAGCTGGGCGGGCGGTTGCCCGGCCTGGTCAAGGAGCTGCGCCGCGCCCTCACCGAGCAGTTGCGCGCCCAGCATCCCGACGACTTCGAGGAGGTGGCCTCCTGGGAGGTCGGCGACCTGCTCGACGAACTGGCCGGCGCGCTGCTGCTGACCGGTGTCGGCGTCATCACCGGCCCGGCGGCCGCCGTGACATGGATGACCAGCCGCGACGTCAACCGCCGCTGGGCCGAGGACCTGGACGTCGCCCAGGTGTGCCGGGTGGCGGCCACCCGCCCCTGGGAGTGGCGTCGCGATGTCGCGGTCCGGCTGGCCCAGCGGTTGCGCCGTCCCGCCGACCGCATCGCGCCGCTGGCCGTGGCGCTGCTGCGCGAGTCCGGCGCCGTGCCGCCCGACCACGACCCGCTGGTGGCCGCCTGGCTGGCCGCGCCAAGCGTGGTCGGTGACCCGCTGACCCCCGTGCTGCTGCCTCGTGTCTTCGCCGCCGACGGCGCGGGCCGCGCCCTCCGTGACGAGCGGCTGGAGCCCCAGCCGACCCGCTGGCTGGCCGCCGCCGCCCGCGAACTGCCCAGGGAGCAGGTGCTCGATGGTTGCGTGAGCCGTTTCCTGCGCGGCGGCGAGGCGCAGGACCTGCGTTTCTTCGTACGGCTGCACACGCTCCTCGACCCCACGCCCGCGGAGTCCGCTCCCCGCCTGCGCGACTACCTGCGGTTGTTGCCGTCGGCTCCGGGCACGGTCGCCGAACTGGCCGCGGGGCAGGTGCGCGGGGCGATGCCGCTGGACCACGCCGACCTGGTCGAGGCGGTCGACGCGTTCACCTTCCGGGACGAGGCCAAGCTCGCCGCCACGGGCCTGCGCTGGCTCGACCAGGCGATCCGGGCCACGCCCGAGGTGGCCGCCGATTTCGTGACCGCGCTGACCACGGCGTACGCGCACAAGTCCTTCGACGTGCGCAACCGCGCGGTCGAGCTGACCCTGAAATACGCCGACCTGTTCGCCGACCACGCCGAGGCGATCCTCGACGGCGTCCGCCACCTCCCCGCCGACCTGGGCGCGAAGCTGGCCGAGCGGTTCGGCGGGGAGGCCCCGGTCGAGGAACTGCTGGCACAGAAGGAGTTCCCGCCGCTGCCCGAATTGCCGGAGACTCGGCGGTTCCCCGAGCCGTCGATCTTCCCCGACCACCAGGAGCGCTGGATCGGTCAGGAGCGCTGGCTGGCGGCCTTCGTCGCCGGGATCGCCGACGACCGGGCGAAACTGCGCCGCACGCTCAAGCCCCACGTCGAGCAGGACCAGCGCTACTGGCGGTCCAGGAAAGCGCGTCTCGACCCCGACGACTGGCAGTCGGCGCTGTCCGCCGAGCTCGTCACCCCCGGCAGTGTGCTTGAGCTACCGCCGATCGAACCGGAGAAGTTCTGGGACAGCGCGAACCACTCCGTAGGAGTGCGCGCCCTCACCCGTGGCGAGGAGCCCGACGCGGAGCCGTCGCCCCGGGGGATCATGATGGGCGGCTTCTTCCGGCCTGGCCGCTATCTCGATGACGACACCCCGCTGCGCGCCTTCTTCATCACCTGGACCAGCGACGACGGCCCGACCGGGGCGGTGGCCCACGAGGGCGACCGGCAGATCCCCTTCGCCGGAGGCCGGATCCACCTGAACGGCTCCCCCACCGACGTCGAGCAGCCGTGGTCTTACGGCGACGACGGACTGCCGGATCACCTCCGTCCGGCGCGGTCGAGGCCCGGCGTCTTGTACGACGACTCCGAGGAGGCCATGCCGTCCTTCATCCTCGACCACGCTTACGAGCGCATGGCCGAGCTCGGCGTGGACCCCGACCGGATCGCGGCGATGCGGGCGGAGAAGCAGGTGCCCCCGCCGAACCCGGGCGAGCCGCTCGTACAGGTGACCGTCGTCTTCGTCCCGCCCCGGCTGCGTTCCTTCATGCCCGAGGCGCTGCCCGAGCACGACGAGTGGCGGCGGCGCAACCAGCTGCCCCACCCCCATCACGTCTCCCCGCCCCACGACTTCCTGCTGCACCGCTACGCGGAACTCGCCGAGGCCCTCCGCGACGGCGCCCTGCCGCCGGTGCTGCTG
The DNA here is from genome assembly GCF_040638335.1 of Nonomuraea sp. NPDC026600. Classification (NCBI taxonomy): domain Bacteria; kingdom Bacillati; phylum Actinomycetota; class Actinomycetes; order Streptosporangiales; family Streptosporangiaceae; genus Nonomuraea; species Nonomuraea sp. NPDC026600. The sequence goes on along the minus strand of NZ_JBEZYD010000052.1, from coordinate 35,082 downwards.
GCCACCCCGACCTGGATGAGCGGCCACCTCGACCCCGACGTACTGATCGACCGGCTGGAGACCTGCGCTGCCGCCCGCGTGGAGCCGCCCCCGGCCGACCTGGCGCAGGCGCTGCTGCGGCTGCCCCGGGGCGGCCACCCGGCCGCGGCCGACCGGGCCGCCAAGGTCGACTCGGCGGCGGCGCGCTCGGCCGCCCACTGGCTCGCCGGTGACGGCATGGCCGACCCCGAGTGCGGCCACGTGTGGCGCCACATGGTCGACGCGTCCATGGTCGAGTTCGGTGACGGCGAACCGGAACACTTCACCCAGGTCAGGCTGCAGCCCGTGCTGCGGGTGACGGCCCCGAGCGGGCATCGGCTGATCGACGAGGTGCTGCTGCGCCAGCCGTTCGACTGGACGACCGACGAGTTCGGCGGCACGCTCAGGGCGTGGCCCGCCATGTTGCCCTCGCACCGCGAGGTCGTGGCCGTCAACTTCCTGCCCTTCCTGCTGCGCGGCCACTGGGGCGCGGGGGGGATGGTTCCGGCGGACATCACCGGCCTGGAGATCGCCCAGGGCCCGATGGGCGAGTCCACGGCGGTGATCCTCGCCTTCCTCCTGGCCGACAGCATGCCCAGCATGATCCCGCTGGTCCTGAGCATGGCCGCCAGGGGCGAGCTGCCCGCCGAGGCGATCGGCCGCCAGCTCGCGCTGGTACTGCGCCGCACCTGGCAGGAGACCCGCCCCGCCATCGCGGCCTTGACCGAGCTGGCCGACGCCGGCGGCCACCAGGAGGTGTGGCGCATCCTGCGCGCCCTGCTGCCCGGGATGCTGCCGCGAGAGGGGCAGCGCATCACCGTCACCCACTCCGAACTCGTCGCCTTCGCCGCCGACGTGGCACGCTGGACCGGCGCGCGCGGGGAGATCCCGATCGTCGGCGAGTTCGCGCGGAGCCGCCGGACGATCCGCTTCGTCCACGAGTGCAAGCGCCTGCACGCCCAGCTCACCGGAGCCACGTCATGACCTCTGACGACATCCGTACCGAGATCAGGAATCTCGTGCTCAACCACGACGCCGAGGGTCTGGCGTTGCGGTTGCCGAAGCTCACCGACGCCGAGCGGGGCGCCGTCGCCGCCGAGTTGCCGAGCCTGCTCGCCGAGCTCCGCGAGAGCCCGCTGCCAGCCGCCACCGCCAGCTGGACCACCGACGATCAGGTCAGCGGCTCGTCCGAGGTGCTGATGATGGTCGGCGCGGCGACCATTCCCGGCCCGGCAGGGGTGGCCACCTGGCTGATGAAGCGCGACCTCAATCCCCGCTGGTCCGGCGCGCCGAGCCCGCACCGGCTGGTGAAGGCGGTCTCCGGCCGCCCGGTGGCCTGGCGTGCCGATCTGGCGGCACGGCTCGCGCGCCGCATCCGCCGTCCCGACGACCGGATCGTACCGCTGGCCTTGGAACTGCTGCGCGACGGCGAGGCCACCCCACCCGACCACGAGCCGCTGGTGACGGCCTGGCTGTCGGCGGTGGGCGTGGCCAAGGACCCGCTGACGCCCCACCTGCTTCCGAAGATCTTCGAGGCGGCCGGCGCGGGCCGGGCGCTGGTCAACGAGACGCTCACCCCGAAGCCGTCCCGCTGGCTGGCCCTGACCGCCCGCACGCTGCCGCGCGAGCAGATCATCACCGGCTGCGTGCGCCGTTTCCTGCTCGGCGGCGACGCGCAGGACCTGCGTTTCTTCGTCCGGCTGCACACGCTCGTGGCGCCCGCACCAGAGGAGTCGGCCGGGCGGCTGCGCGACTACCTGCGTCTGCTGCCCACCGCGCCGGGCCCGGTAGCCGAGCTGGCCTGGCAGCAGGTGCGCCAGGCGCGGCTCGACCCGGCGGACGTCGCCGAGGCCATCGAGGCGATGACCTTCCGCCAAGAGGCCAAGCTCGCCGTGAAGGGCCTGACCTGGCTCGACCGCGACCTCGGCCAGCACCCGGAACGTGTGGCCGACCACGTCACCGCGCTGACCAACGCGTTCACGCACGCCTCTCACGAGGTGCGCGACCGCGCGGTCACCCTCACCCTCAAGCACGCCGACCACCTCACCGACCCCGCCCCGATCCTGGAGGCGGCCGAACTGCTGCCCCCAGCCTCAGCCCGGCAGCTCTTCGAGCGCTTCATCGAAGGCTGGACCAGCGACTTCACCTCCGGCCGCCGGCCCGAGGCCACCGTCCCCGGCCCGTTCCCCACCTCCGGCCTGGAGAGCGGCCCGCCGGAGGAGATCGGCTGGATCGACGTCGAGGCGTGGCTGGCGGCGGTCACGCGGGAGGCACATACGAACCCGGACTCCCTGACGGAAACGCTGGCCCGGCGGTTCGGCGAACACCTGCGGCCGGTGCTCTACGACGCGCCGACGTGGCAGTCCCCGCGTGACTGGTGCACCGCGCTGGCCAGGGAACTCGTCAACCCCGGCGAAGATCCGGGGCCGCCCGCATCCCGTCCGCCGAGGCAGCGCCCGTCGTACCGGAGGACGTTCTCCGAGGAGCAGCGGGCCGACGCGGGGCACGCCTTCCCCGGCCTGTCCGGCGATCTCGGGCAGGCCCTGTACGACGGCATGGTGAACCTCGCGGCCACGGCCTTCGAGCTGTTCCCCGGCCTCCGCACGATCGTCCCGCTCCACGAGATGCCCGGCTACGTACAGGAGGACATTCTGCGGACGACCGACGTCCAGACCGACCTCTACGACCCGAAGGCGCGACCGGCGCCCGCCCCCTGGAACCGCCTCCCCCACTTGCGGGAGTGCGCTCGCCCCCACGCCTTCCTCCTGTCCCGCCTCGACGAACTCCTGCGCGCGGCGAAGGCCGGAGCCCTGCCCCCGGTCCTGCTGGCCACCCCCACCCGCGCCGACGGCCACCTCGACCCCGAGACCTTGCTCAACCGCCTGGCCGTGTGCGCGGGCTCCGGCTGCGAACCGCTCCCGCTGGACGTGGAACAGGCCCTGTTACGCCTCCCGCCCAATCCCGCCCCCGACCTGGCCGAACGCGCGAAGGGCATCGGCTCGGCGGCCGCCGCGGTGGTGGCCCGCTGGTTCGAGCGCGGCGCGCCCCCACCTCCGGAGGTGGAGCTGACCTGGACCCTCGACCTCGGCTCCCGCGTCGTGCCCTACGACGACCAGGTCCTCGACCAGCGCGGCATCGCCAATGTGAGCTGGCGACCCGTGGAGCCCACCGGTCTCGCCCACCTCGACGCCCTGCTGACCACGCCCGAGATGCGCCCGTTCCGGCGTGTGTCACGTCCCTTCTGGCCCGGCATGATGCCCCACCACCGGGAGCTCGCGGCGGCTCATCTGGCGATCGGCCTGATCGACCGTTTCGACCCGCCCGACATCGCGATCGACGACCTCCGCGACCTGACCCTGGCCGAAGGCGCGTCCGGCCCGGCGACGGCCCTGGTCCTGGCCTACTTCCTCACCATGGAGGGCGACGAAGCGGTGCCCCCACTGCTTCAGCTGGCGGCCAAGGGCGCGCTCCCCGCCGCCGAGACGGGCCGCCTGCTGGGCCTGTTCGGCCGGCGCACCCGCTACGAGGCCGGCCCCGCGTTGCCCTCACTGGAGCTGGCCGCCAAGCAGGGCGCGCACGCCGAGGTATGGACGATCTTGCGCCACTTCCTGGCCGTCTTCCTCCCGAGACAGGGCGAGCGGGCCCAGCGTCCGCAGACCGACGCCGTCGTGCTGGCCACCGGCATCGCCACGTGGGCCGGCGCGCGGGGCGAGATCCCCGAGGTGGCCGCCCACGCGAAGAAGCGCGGTTCGACCTCGCTGACCCGGGCCTGCCGAAGCCTCCACCAGTTCCTGACCCGGGAGTCCTGATCGACTCAGCCGGGACGACCGCCGACTGCCGACCTTGACGCGGTCAACGAGATCACCACCAACGCCGTGCGCTACGGCGGCGGAGGCGGGCGGCTGAGCCTGTGGCAGGCCAGCGACCGGCTCCACTGCCAGGTCACCGACAGCGGACCCGGCCTGCCGTGGCCGGACAAACGCAGCCACCGTCCCGTGCCGCCCGGCAGCGGCCGGGGCCCGTGGCTGGCCCGGCAATGGGTCAACCACCTGACCATCGAGAGCGACGCCAACGCCACCACCGTCACCCTGGAGACCGCCGCACCGCAGCCGGACCACCCCCGAGCAAGATCCTTTAGTGATGTGTGGTGGGGCTTGGTGAAGATTTGCCTGTCGCAGACTGCATCTGGTCCTCTCAGTGGCAGGTGGGCACCGTCACACCGAGCGCGGGGGCCTACCTCATCTAACTGGACGACCTCTTGTCGATAACGGACGGTAGTCATATGGTCGCGGAGGCAGTTCTTTTCAAGGCGAGGAAAGGCTCTCCGCATGGGCAAGCACGAAGGCGAAAAGCCCAAGTCGAAACCGCTTGAGCTCCCGAAGCATGACAAGAACACGGGCGATGGGGACGGCAGCGGTGGCAAGCATGAGGGGGACGGAAAGCAAAAGTGATGCCCGACCTCGAGGCAAGCGTCGACAGCATGATCACTGCGATCAGCGGGACTCGGGCCCCGATCCGCGGCACGATCGCCAACGCGCTGCATGCGGTGCCAAGGCACCTGTTCGTGCCCTCGTTGGGCGTGGCTCTGACCCACGCGGGCCCCGAGCTGATCGACCGGCGCCGCGACCCAGAGGCATGGTGGGCGGCCGTGTACGGACCATCCGCCATCGTGACGCAACTCGACAAGGGTGCAACGGACATCCGCGACGTGGAAGGGCGCTACACCTCTTCCAACTCGGCCCCGGGCACGGTGGTCGACCTGCTCACGCTGCTCGATCCCGATCCCGGGCACCGCATACTCGAGGTCGGCACCGGTACCGGGTGGACGGCCGCGCTGTTGTCCCACCTGGTCGGCGACGCCGCTCGCGTGACATCGATGGAGGTCGATCCGGCAGTCGGCGAGCAGGCGGGAAAGGCTTTGGCCGCAGCCAGCGTGCACCCGCACCTGATCGTTGGCGATGGGGCGGCCGGCTGGCCAGAGGGAGCCCGGTACGACCGCGTGCACGTCACGTGCGCCGTCCATACCGTTCCGTACGCGTGGATCGAGCAATGCCGCCCCGGCGCGGTCATCGTCACGCCGTACTCCCCCGGGTTCGACACCGACCATTCGCTACGGCTCGTCGTCATGCCGGATGGCAGTGCCGTCGGGAGGTTCCCGGGCTACGCCTCGTACATGATGATGCGCTCCCAGGGCGCAACGCCGGGAGATCCGGACGACGGTAGCGGCCGACGGTTCACCACCGCAGTAGATCCCCGCACGATCACGTACGCGCCGGCCGGCGCGGGCCTGGTCATGTCGGCCCTGACTGGTTTGCGTATGCGGCTCGACGATGAGAAGAGGCTGTTCCTCGTCGACCCCGGCAACCCTGGTCGGTGGGGCGCCGCCATCTATGAGCCCGACGGCGAACCGTGGGTGTACGAGCTCGGCGACCGTCACCTCTGGGAGGAGGTGACCAACGCCTACTTCGAGTGGGTGAGCAGGGGTGAGCCGGGCCTCGATCGGTTCGGCATGACCGTCACCTCCGACGGCCAACAGCTCTGGCTCGACGCACCCGAGGCCACCATCGGCCCGCGCCGACGGTCGGCCACCGCGTGACACATCAGACTTGAACGTCAACCACGACGACGTGATCACCGAGTCGTTTCCTGGACGAGGCGCTTGGCACTGACCTGCGCGAACGCGATCCTGTGATCAGCTGAGACACGAGGGCCCGCCAGCGAGCGGGCCCTTCGTCGTCTGCACGATCTCCCACGTGAAGGGGGGAGACGCTCAGGGATGGGAGTGACGATCCGCGCATCACCTGGATCGTCATCAAGGCCGAAGCCGTGTCGCCCGGCTCCCGGCCTGGACGACCGCGTCCCTGCCACGAGGCGATCGGTGGCAGGGACACGGCGTCCTGCTGCTAGCTCTTCGCCTTCTGCCCGGTTTCCTTGATGCAGTACGGGCAGAAGGGTTCAGGGTCGACGCAGATCTTGACGCTGTCGGAGTTGTCAGCGGGATCGAGATCCAGCTCCTTGCCGTCGGCGGTGGCCGCGTTGGTCGTCTCTCCGACCGCTGTGGCCTTGGCATGGACGGTCAACGTGGCCGAGGCGCCACTGGCCAGCGCGCCGACCGTCCACATCCCGCTCGCCGGGGCGTAGGTCCCGTTGGAGGCCATGGCGGACATGAAGGTGAGGTTGGACGGCAGCACGTCCTTGACCATGACCCCTGTCGCGTCGTTCGGGCCGGCGTTGCGTACGGTGACGCGATAGGTGACGGTCTGGCCCACGGTCACCTTGGTCGAATCGGCGGACTTGACCACGCTCAGGTCCACGGCCGGGTTGACCTCGGTAACGGTGTCGCCGCTGGTAGAGGTCAGCTGCTCCGGCTCCGGGCCGAGCCGGTTCTCGTAGCCGACCGTCCCCTGGTTGGTCACCTTCCCGCCCGCGGCGTCCCGGCCGACCTTGACCTTGAACTCCACGGTGGTGCCGCCGGGCAGGCTCGCGGCGTTGGGCAGCGAACCCCCGGCAGCGGGGGTGGCGCCGTTCCCCAGGGTGAAGGAGACCTTGCCGGCCACGGCGTCGAACGCGCCCTGGTCGTCGCCCGCCTGATCGGTCTTGTCCCCGATGCCCGGGCCGTCGACCACCCGGAGCGAGCCGGGCACGTAGGTGGTCCCCGCCGGGACGGTGTCGCTGAGGCGCACGTTCTCCGCCGTGGCGCCGCCCTTGTTGACCGCGGTGACCCGGTAGGTGATCACGTCGCCGACGTCGACCGGCCCCTGCGGGCTCGCGGTCTTGGTGACGACAACGCACGGCGCGGTCGCGAAGGAGATGTCATCGAGCAGGTTGCCGAAGGTGCGGTTCCCGCCGGCCGCCGAGACGGAACGGAAGGCGAACCTGGTGGTCGTCTGGCCCGCGGGCACGATGTAGGTGCCGGAGTAGGTGCCCCAGCTCCCGGTGCCGTCCGACATGACCCGCTGTTGCACCGGGGCCGCCGGAGCGCCGATGTCCAAGGCCATCGTGTCGACCCCCAGCCGGCCGCGGTGGGACAGCCGCCAGTACAGCTTCATCCCCGGGGTGGTCGCGTGGTCCTGGTACAGGGTCGAGACCTGGTTGGCGTTCAGCTCGGCGAGTTGCCTGCCCTCTTTGGGCGGGGTGTTGGCCGGGTTCGGCGGGCTGGCCCACAGCTCGATCATGTGGTCGGTGGCGGTGGTGAGCCAGCCGGGCACGTGGTTCGGCGCGCCGGTCTGCGAGGCGTCGGGGAACGAGGCCCACGTCCCGCGGCTGACGACCGGCTGCTCGAAACCGCCGTTGACCAGCGACACCTGGTCGGGGCAGGTGGCGGGATCCGGCGCGACCCGCGAAACCGCCGGGGCGGTGACGGCAGGTGCGGCGGCGGCCGGGACCGCGCCGAACAGCGTCAGCGGAAGGGCCACCGCCGCGAGGGCGGCGACCGGGTAACACATCCCTCGGATGTGCCTCATCGTGTTGTTCCTCTCGTCGCAGAGAACTGCCTTCATCCACCGGGCCGGGGAAACCGGCGCCGGACGGCAGCCTCGCCCGACGAGGACACGCGGCGGCACGCGACACGTGCGGCCGCACCAACAGTTGGCTCGATCTTGTTCAGCGCGTACACGGCGTGGGCATCGCCGGCGGTCTGTCGCTGCGGTAGCGCTGGCGTAGAACGCGGTCCAGGTCTGCTGCGCGGTTGACAAGGTCGGCGAGGGATCGTCAGTCGATGTCGAGTGCGGCCATGCCCTTGTCCACGGCGGCTTCGAGATCTCCGCGTCAGGCGTGGACGATGCCGAGATCTAAGGGGGCAGCGGGCCGGTGGTAACACCACCACCCCCACGGGACGAAGGCCTCAGCCCTGCAGCAGCGCACACAGCTCGTCCATCACGTCATCGAGCGAACCGGAGCCGTCGACCACCATGTCGGGATGCTCCGGCGGCTCGTAGGCCTGGCCGAGCCCGGTCATGTTCGGCAGCGTGCCGGCCTTCGCCTGGGCGTACAGGCCCTTCGGGTCCCGGTGCGCGCAGGCCGGCGTCCAGCAGGATGCGGGTCAGCTCGGCGACCCGACGCACGTTCTCCGCGCGGTCGCCCAGGGTGAAACCGAGGTCCTTGTTCAGTCCGCTTCGGACGTTGTCTCCGTCGAGCACGTAGGTGTGCAGTCCCATGGCGTGCAGCCGGCGCTCCAGCGCGTTGGCGATCGTCGACTTGCCGGCGCCCGGTAGGCCGGTCAGCCACAACACCTTGGCCTGCTGCCCCTTCAGCCGTTGCCGCGCGTCCCGGTCGACGGTGTACGCGTGCGGAACGACGTTGCGGCCGCGCCGCAGCGCGCGCCGGACCATGCCCGCCGCCACGGTCGCCGGTCCTGCTGATCTCCACAGGGATGGGTCTCGTCGTCTGTGCGCTGCTGCTGACGGTTCCCGCTGTTCGCGGTCTCACCAGAAAAGACCAGGCAGAAAGGTGAACACCGAATCACCTCGATGGACGTGCCCACCCGCCAGGCCTACGTCATGGCCATGGTCCCGCCCCCGAGCTCACCGCCACAGCCGCCGTCACCAACACCGCCCGCTACCTGACGCGCCCGGCCGGTCCTGCGGTGGAGGACATCGGATGATTTACGTACTACGGCGGGCCTCGGGCAACGTACCCGAGGCCCGCCGGGCGTCATCGCAGGTTGTAGGCGCGGATGACGGTGTAGTCGACGGTGCCGCCGTCGGCCCGCTCCGCGTGCGCGCGCACGGACACCGAGCCCTTGTCCGGGTGGTTCAGCGTGGCCAGCCACGTGTCCGTTCCGGTCGGGATCAGGACCGCCTTCCGCCACGTCGCGCCCTCGTCGTAGGAGACCTCGACACTGACCCGCCGGTTCCGCGAGGCGGCCGAGCCCGGCTGAGCCTTCAAGCTCACCGGCACCATGAACGGCCGGCCGGCCGGTGCGCTGTTGGCCAGGTCGACCTGCGGCGTGAAGGAGAACGACGCCAGGGGCAGGTACGTCCACTTGTCCGTGCCCACCTCACCGGACTTGAACGTCCACGCACCGCTGATCTTGGTGGAGGCGTTGAAGCCGGTCGTACGGTCGACGTCGTACTCCAGCCGATAGGTGCTCTCGGTCGACGGCACCGGCCCGCTGGCGTCGTAGAAGTACTTTGGTATCTCGGCCAGCTGGACGCCGTCGCGATAGAACCCGACCCGGCCGCCGTCGAGCAGCGAGTAGCCGGTGTGCCCGGAGTCGTCGCCGAACGGCGGGATGTTCAACATGATGGTGTTCCCAGTCCGGGCGACGTACGTGCGCGGGTTGAACTTCGGCCCGCCAGGTCCGCGTTGCCAGTCGACCACGTATTTCCTGCCCGGCTGCCAGGTGGTGTCGTCGTACCAGAACTGCGTCTGGCGCCCTCCGCTCACCTCCCACCGGTTGTCCCAGACCACGCCCTTCGCGCTGTAGTAGATGGTCCGGGTGCTGGGCACGTCATACCTGATCGGTCCCGACATCGCGCTGCCGCCCTCGGACGGGAAACCGAAGTTGTGCATGTAGCCCTGCTGCTTGTCCGGGGTCACGCCGTGGTTGCGGTTGACCACGGTCGCCAGCTCGCCCGGGCGCACGGTGTGGCGGTAGCCGGTGAGGAACCGGCCGCGGACGAACTGCACGAGGTCGTACTCGTACGGCGAGCCGTAGAACGTGCCGTCGGCGCCCGGCTCGGCCCAGAAGCTGCGCACCTCCGACACCAGCGTGCCCTGATCGGCCGTCACCTCCTTACCCAGGTCCGCGGTGAACAGCTTGCCGAAGTCGGCACCGACGATCCGCGTCGCCAGGCCGTATCCGCGCGGCAGGCTGCGGAAGAAACCGGCCGCGGCCAGCCGGGTCCGCGCCGAGGACTTCGGTACGGTCACCGACACCGGTGTGCCCTGGCGCGCGTCGAGCGTGAGGACTCCGTCGTCGGTGTTCCCGACGGTGAGGTTCGGCTGCACCAGCAGCGTCGAGGTCCCGTCGGGTGTGATCACCGTGGCCTGAACGTGGTAGCGGCCGGGCCGGAGCTTGGCCTTCACGGTGCCCGACGCGTCGTAGGGAACCCGGAAGACGTCCAGATCGAGACCGACCACCGACAGGTCGTAGTTACTCGCCGGCGTGCCCGCGCGGTCGGTGAGCTGGAAGGTGACGGTGCGGGTCTCGTGTCCCTTCGTGATCGTCAGTGGGGTCCGCACCGACACGCCGTCGGCGTTCGAGGCCAGCAGCATTCCGGTGAAGGTGCCTGTCGCCGACGGCACCCGGGTGTCGGCGGTCAGGGTGACCGCCGCGGTCCCACCGGCCGGCACGACGGCCCGCGCCGGACTGGCCGTGAACAGCCCGGCCGGCGCGACGACCCCGTCCGGGCCGGTCGCCGTGATCGTGAGGTCGAGGGTGACGGGCGCTGTGCCGTCGTTCCGGTAGGTGATCGTCTTCGTCACGGGAACGTCGTCTTCGGCCGGCCACGGTTGCGACCCGAGCGCGAGGCCGGTGACGTCGGGCAGGATGGCCTGCTGGACCGCGCGGCCGACGTCGACCCGGCCGGCGCCCTGCTGGAAGGCGTTCAGGCCCGGGTTCGGCTTGGCCGTGGCGACCAGCGCGGCTTTGAGGTCGGGGCCGGTCCACTTCGGGTGCTGCTGCGCCAGCAGCGCCGCGGCTGCCGCGACGTGCGGCGTGGCCATCGACGTCCCGTTCAGCTGGGTGTACCCGGGCGAGTACTCCGCATAGTCGGATCCCTTCGCCAGCGCCGCGACGATGCCCACGCCCGGCCCGGTGATGTCCGGCTTGATCGCGCCGTCGACGCGCGGCCCGCGGTTGGAGAAGGACGCCAGGGCATCCTGCTTGTCGACCGCGCCGACGGCGAGCGCGGCGTCCGCGGTGGCCGGCGAGGACACACCGCCGTCACGGCCCTCGTTGCCCGCGGCCACGACGAACAGCGTGCCGGTGGTCGCGGTCAGGCGGTTCACCGCCTCCTCCAGGACGTCGACGCCCGGGAAGTCGGTGCCGCCGAGGCTCATGTTGACCACTTTCGCCCGCTCGGCGGCCCACTCCATCCCGGCCAGGATCGCCGACTCGGTGCAGTTGCGGGTGCTGCACACCTTGCCGATCAGCAGGTTCGCCCCGGGCGCCACGCCGCGGTACTTTCCGCCCGATGCCGAACCGCTGCCGGCGATGGTGGATGCGACGTGCGTGCCGTGACCGACGGTGTCCACGGTGTCGGCGGCGTCGCTGAAGTTCTTCTCCTCGACGATCTTCCCGGCCAGGTCCGGGTGGGAGTTGTCGATCCCGGTGTCCAGGACGGCGACGGTAATCCCGCTGCCGTCGTATCCGGCCGCCCAGGCGGTCGGCGCGCCGATCTGCTTCACGCTCTGGTCCAGCGAGACCTCGCGCTTGCCGTCGAGCCAGATCCGCCCGATGCCGGACGCCGCGGTGCGCTGGGTCGCCGGGCCGGCGGTCACCTCGGTCCAGAACTCGTGCGCTCTCGCTTTGCCGACCTTCACCGCGGCGGCGCCGATGCTGGGCAGCGTGCGGGTGACCTTCCCGGCCGACCTGACCCGGGCGGCGGCCTTGGCCTCGTACGACACGATGGTGGGCACGTCGTCGACGTGCGCGTCGTCGTATCCGGCCTGGACGAGCCCGGTCACGTCGAACAGCCGCCGGTCGAGCCGGGCGGCCGACACCAGCTTCTGGGCGTCGTTCGGCACGACGAACTGGTGCCCGTCGCGTTCGTACTGGCTGAAACCGACCTTTTCGCGGCCGGGCGCGGGGTCGATCGAGACCCGGTTCCCCTCGACATAGACCCGGTCGCCCGTCAGCAGGGTGACCCACGAGCCGCGGGGCGCCGTGGACTGGGTGCCGGAGGTCCACCGGGAGGGTGCCGGATCGGCGCTCGGCGTGGGCTCCGCGCTCGCGGTGGAGGTCAGACTCGCGGTTAACAGGGCGGTGGTGAGCAAGAGACCGGGCAGGCGCCGGCGCAGAGACGTCCTGGACATCAAATTCCTTCCTGATGGTGCAGGAAAGATTCTGAGATCAGGACCTTGAACGTAGGTACTCCTAATCGGGCATAACATCGCGTTATGCAGTTGGAGATCCGCCACCTCCAGGTTGTCGCGGCGATCGCCGAGTCCGGCAGCATCAGCCGGGCCTCGGCCGTGCTCGGCCACAGCCAGCCGGCCGTCACCGCGCAGTTGCAGCGGATCGAGCGCGCGCTCGGCGGGAGGCTCTTCTCCCGCGACGGAACCGGCGCCAAGCCCACGGCGTTGGGTGCCATGGTCCTGTCCCATGCCCAGGGCATCATCGCGTTGCACGACGATCTGGTGCGCGACGTGCGACGCCGTGACGCCGACGGCGACCTGGCGACGCTCAGGCTCGGCGCCACTGCCGGGCCGATGGCCGCCGGCCTGATGACGGTCAGCCGCCGGTTGCTGCCGGAGGCCGAGGTGTCCCTGCACGTGAGCGACGAGGACGAGGAACTGGTCGAACTGCTCGCCGAATCCCGGCTGGAGATCGGGCTGAGCGTCGACTATCCGGGCTACGAGCTACCGGTGCCCGAGGGGCTGAGCGAAGCGGTACTGGGCGTCGAGCCCGTCTTCGTCGTCCTGTCGAAGGACCACCCGCTCGCGGCCGAACCCGAGGTGCCACTGGCCGCGCTGGCCGGCGAGCGCTGGCTGCCGGGTGTCGGCAAGGACATCAGGATGCGGGCGATGTTCCGGGACACCTGCCGCCGCGCGGGGTTCGTGCCGCAACGCATCCAGCGCACCGACGCCAGCCTGGTGTTCTCCCTGATCAGCCAGGGGCACGGAGTGTCCCTGTGCAGGGCGATCACGGCCGAGCGCGAGAATGTGGTGGTCAGGCCACTGGTCGGCGACCCGATGTGGGTGCGGGAGCGGCTCCTGTGGTCGGCGGGCTCGCCGGTCGCCGAGCACGTACCGGGTATCCGTGATGTGCTCGCCGCGGCGTACCGGGAGCAGGCGGAGGCGATGCCGGCCTATCAGGCGTGGCAGCGCAGCCGCCGCCGGTCCTGGTCGGAGCGCGACATGGAGCCCTTCGCCTAGCAAGTCCCCCAGGTGCGGGGCCACGCGGGCTGGTACAAATGCGGCATGAGCGAATCCGTCGGGTATCCCCCGCAGCCGAACGTGCCGTCGGCCCGGCGTGTCTACAGTCGGACGTACCGTGTGTGGGCCCACGTGCTCCTGTGGACGCCGATCGCGCTCACGGTGGCCGGTGTCGTCCTCGGCCTGGGGCTGTTCGCGGCCGCTGACGCCGACCCGACGTACGGTTCGTCCGCGCTCGGCTATCTCGGCCTCTTCGCGTGGGGTGCCCTCGCGATCCTGTCACCGGCCCTGCTCGGGTCGTTCATCGCCGGGCTGGTCATGCTGAACCGCACGCGCCGCTGAAGCGTCAGCCCTTGACCGCGCCGGCGCTCAACCCCTGGATGAGAAAGCGCTGAACGTACGCGAAGAGCACGACGACGGGCGCGACGGCGATCAGGCCCCCGGCGGCGAGAGCACCGAAGTCGCTGCCGAACTCGCCCAGCAGGTAGCTCAGCCCGACGGGCACGGTGAACCGGTCCTGCGAGCTGATGAACATGATGGCGAACAGGAAGTTGTTCCACGCGCTGATGAACGCGAAGGACCCGACGGCGACGATCCCGGGCTTCAGCAGCGGCAGGACGACCGCGCAGAACGCCCGGATCCGGCTGCACCCGTCCACCTGAGCCGCCTCCTCCAGGGAGACCGGCACATTTCTGATGAAGCCCGCCATGAGGACGAGGGAGAGCGGCAGGTGGAAGACGGTGTCGGCGATGATCAGGCTCCATAGGCTGTTCGTCAGATAGAGCCCGTTGAAGATCTGGAAGAGCGGGATGAGCATCATGGCGCCCGGGATGAACTGCGTGCACAGCATGATGACCAGGAAGACGTTCTTGCCGCGGAAGGTGAGGCGGGCGAGCGCGTACCCGCCGAGCATGCCGATCACCGTCGACACGACGAGGCTGGCGACCGCGACGGCGATGCTGTTGCGGAAGTAGACGCCGAAGCCCGAGCCCTCCCAGACTCTGCGGAAGTTCTCCAGGGTGATGGGCCACGGCACGAGGGCCGTGGAACCCGGCGGCCGGAAGGCGAACAGCACCATCCAGTACAACGGGACGAGCGTGAAAAGCAAGAACAACGTCAGCGGCAGCCACAGCATCAGGCGGTCGCCCGTCGAGCGCCGTCGCTTGCGGGCCGCGTGCGTGCTGGCAGTGTGCTTCCGGGTCGGTGGTGTCACCGGGGTCCGCCCGACGTCGTCGCGGGTGGCGAGGCTCACTTGCCCTCCTTGGAATCGCCGGAGCTGATGCGCAGGTAGACCAGGGACGCGAAGGTCAGCAGCAGGAACGCCGTGACGGTGAGCGCGGAGCCGTAGCCGAAGTCCTGGTCGTGGATGGCGGTCTGGGCCACGTAGAGCGGCAGGGTGGTCGTCGAACCCGCCGGGCCGCCGGCGGTCATCGTGTACAGCAGGTCGACGTTGTTGAACTCCCACACCGCCCGCAGCAGCGTGGCGATGACCACGGCCTTGCGGATGTGCGGCCAGGTCACCGCCGAGAACCGGCGCAGCGGCCCGGCGCCGTCGACGTTCGAGGCCTCGTACAGCTCCAGCGGCACCGACTGCAGGTCGGCGAGGATGAGGATGGCGAAGAACGGGATGCCCTTCCACAGCTCGGCGAGGACCAGGGCCCAGAAGGTCGTGCCGGGATCCGACAGCAGGGAGGTCCCGTACTCGCCGATGCCCATGGACGCCAGGTAGTGCCCGATCCCGGTGGTGGGGTTGTAGAGCAGGATCCAGATCGTCGTGGTGAGGATGCCCGACACCGCCCATGGACTGAAGGCCAGGGCGCGGGCCAGCCCGCGGCCCACGAAGGTGCGGTTCAGCACCAGCGCCAGCGCCAGGCCGAACACGAACTGCAGCCCCACCTCCACGAACACCCACTGGGCGGTGAAGCGCAGGCTCCGCCAGAACAGCTCGTCGGCCAGCAGTGCCCGGTAGTTGTCCAGGCCGGCGAACCCGTCGTCGAGGGGCCGGGTGAGGTTGTGGTGGCGCAGGCTCTCCCAGAAGACGCTGAGCACGGGATAGAACAGGAAGACCAGCACCAGCACGACGGCCGGCGCGATCAGCAGGTACGCGTGCCCGGCCCGGGACCCGCCCGGGCGGCGCGCCGCGGGCGGGCGGCGCACCGGTTCGGCGGTCGTGGAGCTCATCCGTGCTCCTTGTCGTACTTGCGCTTGGCCGTGGTCAGGGCCGTGGCCGCGGCGGTGAGGAAGTCACGCGGCGTCAGGCTGCCCTGCAGCACCTTCTGCCACTCAGGAAGCAGGTCGGTGACGGTGATGGAGCTGAATTCCGGCAGGTAGTAGGGCTGTTCCAGGGTCACGACGCCGGGCTTCGCGGCGGCGTCCAGCGCGGCCTTCATGGCGGCGTTCTCGGTCACCCACGGCTCTTTCGCGACCGTCTTGTTGCCCGGGAGGTATCCGGACTTCTGTGCCCAGAAGCTGTTGCCCTCGGGCTCCATCGTGTAGGCGAGGAACTTCCAGGCCTCCTCCTGGTGCTCGCTCTTCTGGAACATCGCGAACCCGGTCGTCATCCAGCCGGTCAGCACCTGGCCGTCTGGCCCGGGGAAGGGCGCGACGGCGCCGACCTTCTCGGCTCCCAGGGTGGCGACGTGGTTGGGGTAGGAGCCGATGCTGTGGCTCAACATGGCCGCGCCGCCGTTGCCGAACTGGGCCACCATGGTCTTGAAGTCGGCGGTCAGATCACTGCGCGCGGTCTGCTTGCCGAACAGGGCCACGTACTTCTCGCAGGCGGCGATGACCGCGGGGTCGTCCAGCGTGGAGGACCCGTCCTCGCGGAAGAACGTGCTCACGCCCGCGCGTGGATAGACCATCTGCACGAACTGGCTGAAGAAGCCGTTGCCGCCGCGCAGCGTGTAGCCGAAGCGGCCGGAGGAGGCGTTGGTGAGGCGGCTCGCGGCCGCGTCGAAGTCCGCCCAGGTGGCCGGCGGCTTCAGCCCGGCCTCCTGGAACCAGTCGGCGCGATAGTAGATCACGTCGGCGAGGCTGGTGGTGGGCGTCAGGTAGAGCTTGCCGTCGGGGGCTGCGGCCCGGGAGGACTTGAGCATCTGCTCGGAGATCTGCTGTTCGAGGCCGGCCTTCTTCAGGCGTTCGTCCAGGGGAGCCAGCGCGTTCTGGGCCACCAGAGCCGCGAGGTCGGACGCCTTCGGGGTGAGCAGGTCGGGTGTGGAGCGCGTGGCGATCGCAGTGTTGATCTTCTGCATGTACTGGTCGGTGGGCAGGCCCAGGTAGTTGATGCGGATGCCGGGGTTCTTGGCCTCGAACATCGAGATCAGCTTCTTGAGGTTGGCCGTGCGCTCCGGCCGGGTGTCGGTGTCCCACAACTGCAGCGTGACGGTGCCGCCGCTGCCGCTGCCTGAGCCGCCGCAGGCGCTCACCGCGGACGCCAGACCCATGGCGACGCCGGCCTGTGCCGCCGTCCGGATGAAGCCGCGGCGGGACAGGGCCTGCGGGCCGAGGACCTCGGCCGGGTGGTGCTGACGGGTCATGGGTCTTTCCTCTCGTTCACCAAGAACTACGCTCCGCTGTGCGGTTGCCATACGGTACATGAGATATGAGATTTAGGGTATGGTCGGTTCTATACAATCGACGACAAGTGAAGGAGTGCGGGTGAGTGAGACAGCGTTGGGCGCGATCAAAGCGTCTTCCAGGACGGCCCTCGTCCTCGATGCGCTGCGTCGCGGCATTCTGAGCGGCGAGCTGCCGGCCGGGCGTGCTCTCGTGGAGGTGGAGCTCGCCAGCCGTTTCGGCGTCTCCAAGACTCCGGTGCGCGAGGCGCTGAAGACGCTCAGTGGCGCCGGCCTGGTCACCATCGGCGAATACACCGGGGTGACGGTCCGCAAGGTCGACGAGCGCCTCACTCGCAGCGTGTTCGACGCCCGGTGCCTGATCGAGCCGGTCGCGGTGCGGCGAAGCGTCGAGGCGGGACTGCGCGACGGCGGCCGGCTCGCCCGCGAGGCCCTGCGCAAGGCGGACGAGGCCACGGACGAGGTGACCCGCAGCCTTGCCAATCGCGACTTCCACCGCGCCCTCTACGCCGACTACGACAACGAGGTGCTGGTCGGCGTGCTCGACCAGCTGCGCGACCAGACGGCCCTCATCTCCGTCAACGTCTGGTCCCAGCGTCCCTCCTGGGAGGACGAGGCGCAGGAGCACCGGCAGATTCTCGAGGCGGCACTGAACGGGCAGGCCGACGAGGCGGCCCGGCTCGTGTTGCAGCACATCAGCGTGTTCCAGGAGCGGGCGCTCCAGCAGATCAAGGAGGCCGGCCGTGAGGTTCGGTGAGCTCTCCCAGGCCCTGCGCGACGTCGTCGCCATCCCGGTCACGCCCTACGTCGGCGGCGTCCCCGACCTCGCGCTGTACCGTTCGCTGCTGCGCCGCCTGGTCGACGCGGGCGTCACCGTGCTCACCCCGAACGGCAACACCGGCGAGTTCTACGCCCTGAGCGCCGAGGAGCGGCTTCAGCTGATCACGGCCGCCGCAGAAGCCGTGCGGGGAGAGGCGCATCTCCTGGCCGGGATCGGCCTCGACGTCGCCACCGCCGTCGAGGAGGCCCGCCACGCGGCGGCGCACGGCATCCGGATGGTCATGGTGCACCAGCCGGTGCACCCGCACGTGTCGGCCCAGGGCTGGCTCGACTACCACAGGGAGATCGCCGAAGCGGTGCCGGACCTGGCCCTGGTCCTCTACCTGCGCAACGCCTGGGTCGACGGCCGGCTGCTGGCGCGGCTGGGCGACCTGTGCCCCAACGTGATCGCCCTGAAGTACGCCGTCGCGGACGTCAACCGTTTCGCGCAGCTACGCGCGGAGGCAGGCCCCGACCGGTTCGTCTGGATCGCCGGGCTGGCCGAACCGTACGCGCTGTCCTACGCCGTCCACGGGGCCGAGGGCTTCACCTCCGGGCTGGTGAACGTCAACCCCGCCTTCTCGCTCCGGCTCAGGGACGCCCTGCGCGAGGAGCGCTATCCGGCGGCGGAGCGGATGCTCAACGACATCGCGCGGTTCGAGCACCTGCGCGCGGTCGACGGCGGAGCCAACAACGTCAGCGTCGTCAAGGAGGCGATGCACCAGCTCGGCCTGTGCGACCGCGCGGTCCGGGCGCCGAGCACCGTCCTGGGCGAACCCGAACGGCAGGAGGTCGCGCGGATCCTCACCGAGTGGGCGAAGGCCGACGACCTCGGGCCCCTGCCCGTGGCGGCGTCATGAGGATCAGCGGCCTCCGCTCGTTCGTGCAGCGCGTCGGCGAGCGTCCCCGGGTGCTGGTGCGCGTCGACACCGACGAGGGCGTCAGCGGCTGGGGCGAGGCCTACAACCACGGTCCCGACCTGGCGCTCGGCCCCCTGCTCGACTACCTCGGCGGGCAGATCAGGGGTGCGGATCCGCGGCGCGTGGAATACGTGTCCCAGCTCCTCCTCCGCACCGCCAGGTTCCCGCAGGGGGCGCTCGGGCTGGCGGCGATCGCCGCCATCGACCATGCGCTGTGGGACATCACCGCCAAGGCGCTCGGCGTGCCCGTCTACCAGGTGCTCGGTGGCGCCGTACGGGATCGGGTGCGCGTCTACTGCGGGCTCTACTCCGCGCCCGACCCCGACGAGTGCCGCCGCCAGACCACCGAGCTGCACCGGCGCCACGGATTCACCGCCTTCAAGCTGAGCCCGTTCCGTACGGACCTGCACGCCAGACGCTGGGGTCTCGTCGTCGCCGAGACGGCGGAATGGGCTCAGGAGGTCAGGCGGTGCTGCCCGGAGGAGTTCGACTTCGCCTTCGACGCGCACGCCAAGATCTTCGAGCCCTACCAGGCGGTTCAGCTCGGCAACGCCCTGGCACCGATGGACCCGCTCTTCCTGGAGGAGCCGCTCCGCCCGGAGCACTTCGCCTCCTGGGGCCACCTGCGCCAGCAGTTGGAGGTGCCCCTGGCCACCGGGGAGAGCCTGTACTCTCCCCACGAGTTCCTGAACCTGCTCACCCACGGGGGCGCCGACCTCGTCCAGCCGGACATCTGCGTGGTGGGCGGCATGTCCCAGATGCGGCGCATCGCGACCCTCGCCGAGACCTTCAACACCATGGTGGCGCCCCACAACCCGATGGGGCCACTGGCCACCGCGCACAACGTGCACTTCGCCGCGGCCTGCAGCAACTTCTCGATCCTGGAGTACAAGCCGGAGACGACGAGGTGGTGCCCGGACCCGTACATGCCGGTCGACGGGCACCTGGAGCTGCGGCCCGACCGGCCCGGCTGGGGGATCACCATCGACGAGGACGCCCTGGCGGAGGACGACTACGTGCACTGGGAACGCCGGGTTCCCATCCGGCCGGACGGGTCCCTCGCGTTCTGCTGACACGGCGGGGCCCTGGCAGGTGCCGGGGCCGGCGGGCGCTCGTCGCGGTGGCCGCCCGTCTGCGCAGCCGCCAGTGTTCGGGCACCTATCCTTGCTTGCATGGGTGACGTACTGAAGGGGCGAGGTTGCGCGTGGGAGTTCGAGGACGGGGGGCTGCGCATTACGCCTGAGCCGGGTAAGGCGTCGAAACTGAGCATGGAGCTCGGTGAGCGGTTCGTGCCGTACCACGCGTTGGCCGATGTCATGGTGGAGCCTGGTGCACGCGGCAGGGTGGTGTTGCGGGTGGTTCCCCGGGAGGGAGCCGATCCGGTCATGTCCGCGGCAACGGGGCAGCTCCAGGAGTCGCTCGATCCGTACCGGCTGGTGCTGCCCGCCGCCACGAAGACGCTGGCCGACCAGTATGCCGACGAGATGCGCGCGGCCCTGTCCGAGCGCGGTCCGGCTGAGCGGTTCCTGATCGCCGGTCCTTCGGTGCCGCGTAGTTTCAGGGCATTGGACGGTGAGGCCGCCTTCGACGGGCAGGCTGTCACCTTCACCTGGTTCTCGTCCGCGGCTTCCCCGGCCAAGTACACGGCAGGTGACCGGCGTTACCCGATCACCGAGATCGAGGGCGTCGAGTGGAATGCGCTGGAGGACGCTCGCGGGTCGTTGCGGCTGCGCATCCGTGGGCACCAGGCCCTCTCCAACCCCAACAACGATCCCGCCTCCGTGGTGTTCGGCATTGGCTGGGGAGCCACGCATCACTCCCTGCCCTTCGCCGCCGCCGTGCTGGCCGCCGTACAAGCTCCCATGATCGAACAGGTCGCGGCGGAAGGCTGAGTGTCAGCCGGGGTCGGTCAGGACCTCGCCGCCTTCCACCGCGCCGGTGAGCAGGGGACGAGGCTTCGTCGCGGTAGGGTTCTGGCGGACTTTCTTCAAGATGGACGGCACGTGTGAGTAAGGCTAATGAGCTGATCGGCGCGGCGATGGAGGCCCTTGCCCGCGAGGATGAGGCAGCCTTCGACTCCGCCGCCGCCTTCCTGGCCGACCGGGACGACGCCGATCGCGTGCTGGTGGAGGTTGTGACCCGGGCGATCTCGGGGTTGTGGCGCAACGGCTGGCAGCCCGCCGACGTGGTCAGGATCGCGGCCAGGCGGCTGACCGACTGGCACGGGCGGGCGGCGGCCGACCTCATCGCCTGGGAGATGCGGGCCTACGCGCCGGCCACGGTGGATGAGCGCTGGCGCGACCAACTCGCCGGCCTGGAGGCCGCGGTGTGGTGGAAGGGCGGCTACCTGGCGGCGCGGCAGGCACGCGACGGGGCCAGCCGACTGGTGACCGTCTCCGGTGGGCTGGAGCTGCTGGGGTTGCTGGCCGGGCTGCCGCGGCTGGAGTCATTGAGCCCGCGGCCCGGGGCCGCTCGCTGTACGGTCCAGGCACGCTCGCACGCGGTCAGCGAGAAGACGTTCACGCGGGTGCGGGCGCTGCTTGCCAAGGCGGAGTCGACGCCGTACGAGGCGGAGGCGGAGACGTTCACGTCGGCGGCGCAGAGCTTGATGGCGAAGTACAGCATCGACGCGGCGATGCTGGACGCACAGCCAGGCGGAGGTGAGGCCCCGGCGGGCATCCGGGTCGGCATCGACGCGCCGTACGAGCAGCCCAAGGCCGTGCTGCTCGACCTCATCGCCGAGGCCAACAGGTGCCGGGTGATCTGGTCGAAGGAGCTGGGGTTCGCCACCGTGCTGGGGTTCTGGGCGGACCTGTCCTGGGTGGAGGTGCTGTTCACCTCGCTGCTGGTGCAGGCGCAGACCGCGCTGGTGAACTCGGGCACCAAGAAGCACGGCACCGGCCTGTCGAGGAACAAGACGTTCCGCCAGTCGTTCCTGTCGGCGTTCGCCTCCAGGATCGGGGAGCGGCTCGCCGAGGCCACGGCGAGTGCGGTCTCGCTGGAGAGCGCCAGCCGGGGCACCGACCTGGTGCCGGTGCTGGCGGCCCGCGAACAGGAGCTGGAGCAGGCGGTCGAGCGCATGTTCCCGAACCTGGTCTCGCACGCGGTCCGCACGTCCTGGGACCGGGAGGGCTGGGCGGCCGGCCGTACCGCCGCCGATCAGGCCAGCCTCGGGGCGCGAGACCGATAGCGCCTGCTCTCTCCGTCCACCCCGGCCGACCGGGCACCCCGATTACCCCGCGCCCGCTGCCAAGCGATCAGCAGGAACGCGGGATCACAGACGAGATTGAACACATCACAAAACCCGCGATCTGCATCCTCGATCGTCCAACGGTGCAGCTTGGCCTGCCATGTACGCGCCTCTGTACCGCGCTCGGACTACTACGAGACCTCCGCCCCATCCAACGGCCATCAGCCGACGACGGACCTGCCCTGCGACGTCCTGGCTGGAGCGTCGTGAGGGCGACCGCCAGGCTGACTGACGAAGACGATCTGATCCTCTTTCGATGGTGGAAACATCAACCCATCGCCGTCAGGGTGTCACGCAACCGGCGTAGGTCCATCATGCGGGCCTCGTACGTCGCCCCGACCACCACGAGTAGCAACCCGCCCAAGGCGATCGGCACCCAGCGCGGCACCGTGAGGAGCATCTCCGACACGTACGGGGCCAGTTCCCGCACCGCGACCCCGGCGACCACGACGGCTCCGACCGCCGTCGGCGCCTGGAGCCGGAACCGGACCCCAGCGAACAGCACCGCCAGCGCCAGCACGCCGAGCGCCAGTGACCGCCGCCATTCCGTGTCCGAGTAGACCGCCACCAGGCTGGGCAGCATCGTGAAGGACAGGCCCGCACCATAGGCCACCCAGGACGAAACCGGTGCGCCGCGCCGTCGCCACCAGCCGGATCCCAGCAGGACCAGCGAGCACGGCACCGTGTACGCCTCGACGACGGTGACCTCGTCCGCCCCCAACCGCAGCCACGAGGCCAGCAACAGCAGGGCGGCACCGGTGTACCTGAGGCCGTTCACGCCGCCTCGGCCGGCCGAGCCCGCCCACAGCGACATGAGAAGCACCAGCACCCCCGCCACGGCGAATCCCACGCTCGCCGCGACCAGTACGCGCAGTCCCAGCGAGAACCCCACCGCCACCGCCTCCAGCCCGAGGAACAGCGCGGCGAAGCCCAGCCCCCAGACCCGGAGCTCCTTCAGCCTGGCCACCAGAGCCACGGCGGCGGCCATCGCCAGGATCGGCAGCACGATCAGCGTCGCCGACTCGCTGCCGAACGCGTACGCCGCCGCGTGAAGCGAGGCCGGACCGGCGACGAGCGCGCATGCCACCGCCCACCAGGGCGTCCGGCCCAGTGTGGCGGCCACCCCCAGCGCGACGGCCAGCACCGCCTGCACCGCCACCGCGGCCGGGTAGGGCATCGCGAGGGCTTGGGTGGAGACCGCGACCATGAGCGCCCCGGACACCAGCGCGCCGGACGCCGCGGCCTTCCTCGGCCGCCCGCCGGTGCCGCGCACGGCCGCCGCCAGGAGCCCGGCCGCTACCGTGCCCAGCACCACCACGTCCGCCGGCGACGCCATCTCGAACGGCTGCCACTGCCGTCCGTTCCACGTGCCTGTCCAGAGCACGTCCAGCCAGGCGAACGGTGCCGTCAGGGTGGCCAGGAGCCGAGGCAGCAGCGTCAGAGTGGTCAGCAGCGCCACCAGCCCACCGGTGGCCATGCCCGCCAGCCGTACCCTCCGCCAGGGCAGCCAGGCGGCAGCGAGCACCACCGCGAGCGCGGGGACGAGGTAGGCCAGGGCATGCCAGTCCGCGCCCAGGCCGTCCAGCGCCGGCTGCGCCGACGCGGCCGGCACGGCGATCAGCGTGAGCGCGGTTCCGACGGAAACGGCAGAGGCCCAAATCTCTCTCTCAGCCTTGCCCGGCCTGGCCAGCAGCCATGTCACGAACCCGCCGAGCAGAGCCAGCGCGACCAGCGGCGCCGACCTGACCAGGGCCTGACCGACGGATGGGGACCCCAGCGCGTACGGCGCGCCGCCCAGCAGGGCGAGGGTTGCGACCCCGCTGCCGGCCAGGGCGGACGTCACCCTCACCGTTCCCCGGCCGTAGCGGACCAGGGCGGCGTCCAGCGCCGCCGTGACCACCAGCATGGACACCAGCCAGGTCGCCGACAAGTCGCCGGCCAGCAGTGGCAGGACCGGCTGCGCCAGCACCACGGCGACCGGAGCAGGTCCGCGAAGCCGGGTGACCCGGGCATAGAACACGAGGATGAGCGCTGTGAGCCCGAACACCCCCGCCGTGTAGTGCAACGCGTCGAGGGCGTCGACGCCGAGGAATCCCACCCGCCTGGCCGCGTAGCCGTCGAGCAGCAGCAGCGCGACCGCGAACCCGGCCACGGTCTCGGCCGTCGCGGTGAGCTTGCGCCGGATCAGCAGGACCGGCGCCAGCATGACCAGCGCGGTGAACGCGGCCAGCACGGCCGCGCGCCCGCCGATGCCCAGCCACCCCCAGCTCACCACGGTGAACACCACCGCCGCCACCGTCAGCAGCAGGCCGCCGAGGATGAGCAGGACATTCTTCGCGACGCCCGGGGAAACCTCCCCCGACGGGGCACCGGGCCCCGTAGCTCCGAGCCCGGCCGCCGCTCCCGGGTACGGCGGCAGCGCGCCCGCATCAGGAGACGCCGCACCCGCGGGCCCCTGACCCACGGCATCCGCGCCTGCCGCCCCCTGACCCGCCGCGCCCGCGCGCAGGACGCCGAGCAGTTCCGTACGGCGGGCCCGCAGCCGCGCCTGCTGATCCCCCAGCCCGGCGAGAGCCCGGTCCACCTGCCAGAGCTCGTGCGCGGCGGGCCCCTGCAGAGGCAGCGCGCACCTCGGGCACTCCGGCTCCTGGGGCCCGGTTCCGGATAACATCGCCCCGCAGTCCGGACATCTCATACTTCCAACTCCGTTTTAGCCTGTCGAGATGACCCAGATATCACCACGACGTCCTTGCTAATCACTATCACCGGGATCACGAGCGACAGCCCGGCGATGTAGGGGAGCAACGTTCGAGACGTGGCCACCGAACCGGACACGTTGGGCAAGCCCCGGTCCGCCTGGCCCGGTAGGAGAAGTCCCAGCCGCCGATGTGCGTACTTCTCACTTACGCGGCTGCTTCTGGTCGCACATGATGGACTTGAACTCATCGATGGCTAGATCTCCTGCGCGATAAGGAAGGCATCATGCCCCCTGCCATCGTCGGACACGACGGCCCCCTAGCCGACCGCCACTTCCCTCTCGGTGACATGCCGACCACCTTCGGCCGCAGGCAAGACTGCAGCG
Organism: Nonomuraea sp. NPDC026600; assembly: GCF_040638335.1. NCBI lineage: Bacteria > Bacillati > Actinomycetota > Actinomycetes > Streptosporangiales > Streptosporangiaceae > Nonomuraea > Nonomuraea sp. NPDC026600. The sequence continues at coordinate 10,377 of NZ_JBEZYD010000052.1, read as the reverse complement.
TGGTGCTCTCCAGCGAACGAGCTTCGCGCCGCCACGCCGAGATACGCCACGAGGCAGGGCGTTACATCCTGTACGACCTGGGAAGCCGCAACGGAACGCTGGTCAACGGCAGACACGTCACCTCACAGGTGCTCCAACCGGGCGACCTGATCACGATCGGCGACGAGCAGTTCCGTTTCCTGCCCTCCGATGACGTCGCGACGATCTACGGCGCAGCCTCGCTGCCGCAGGCGAGCGGACCCGCCCCATCGGTCAATGCGGGGCCGGTACTCCGGGTGACCGTCTCCGGCGGTGGGCCCGTCGGGCTGAGCTTCGCGCTCCTCCTGGAGCACCTCATGGGATCACGGGTCGTCGTAACTGTTTATGACGGCCGCTGGACCCAGGACGGTTCTCAGGTCGTGTGGAAAGGGCAGGATCAGGGCAATGTACGGCGTCAGCAGGTCGTCACGGTTCAGAGCCGCCAATACCTGAATCTCCCCGGCCCGGTGCAGGCTCGGCTGTTCAGGTCCGGGACGTACTCCGAGATGTGGCCGCCCGGCCCCGACTCCATCCGAGGGCAAGCCCCGCGCAACCTCCGCATCGCCTACATCGAGGACACGCTCCTGGAGATGGCCGGCGAGAAGTCCGACCGCATCCGGCTCGTCCCCATCCGCTTCGATCCCGACGAGCATGGCGACAGCGCGAAGCAGGATCATGTCCTCGCCATCTGCGAGGGTGGCCGTTCGCGCACGCGGGAGCACTTCACCGGCAAGTTCGGCACCGCCGACAGCTCGATCTACTCCCTGAACGGCAAGCACCTGCAGGATGTCGTGCTGGGCTTACGCGTCAAGTCCGACCTTCCTGACGCCATGTCGGTCCTGCTGACCGTGGCCCAGAACCGTTACCTGCTCAACGCCCTGGGCGGCGAGGGTTTCCTCAACATGCGACTCACCGACGATGAGGCCCAGGAGGTCATCGGCATCGATCCCGTCCGTCGCGTGTTCGAGGAGTGTGTCGCCGCCAACCCGTGCATGATGGGCCGTACCGATGACGGAGACTTCCACTGCTCCACTCACGGCACCTTGTTCCTGCCCGCCCTGATCAAAGGGTCCGCCCTGTGGCGGCGGGTGCAGGAAGGGCTGGCGATGTTCGGCGTGGCCGAGCACAACCTCAGCGCCGTCACCGCCTTCCGGCTCGACATGGTGCAGCGGCCGCGCTTCACCGCGCGCCTGCACGCCCCTACGTCCACCGCTCCAGGCACCTACGGCTTCCTGCTCGGCGACGCCGCCAACGCCATCCACTTCTGGCCGGGTCGTGGGCTCAACAGCGGGCTGGCCTCGGTCATCTCTCTGGCCCGGTCGCTCAGCCAGGCCTGGCGCGGGCGACCCTTCCGCGACGCGGACTTCATCCGCCACGAGGCGGCCATGGCGATGCTCCAGTACCGGCACAAGAGCCGTGCCTGGCAGGCGATGGTCACCACCGACGAGGACGGCGTCACCTGTGCCATCAAGGACAACATCGCCAGAGGCTGCGCCGGCCCGCAGGGCGCTCCGAGTTCCGACGCGCAGGTCGCGGCGGACATCGACACGCTGATGAACCGGCTCGGGATCGTCCGGGGCCGTCTGTCACAGCGCGTCTCCGGCCTGCCTGACGACGCCGCCCTGCGTGCCCACCTCGGCCGGCTGTCGGCTGAGACTCTGCGCATCCTGGTCATCAGCGACGCGTGGGACACAGTGGTCATGGGCGGTGAAGAGGTCGATATCGACATCTTCTACCGCGAGGAGCCCGCGTCCGCTTCGGATGGAAAACCCGTGTGGGCTCCACGACTCGCCAGCGAGCGCGAGCAGCACACCAGGCTGATCTCCAGGCCGACAAGCCGATCGCCACAGCCAACGGCACAGACCCCCCGGTAGACATCGCCTCAGGTCAGATCATTGCTTCTCGCGAAGGCTCCACCTCCGTCCCGAGCTGGATAGGCTCCGGGCCATGGCCTCGATTGACGTGACCCGGTGAGCGCCACCCGTCTGCTGGTCATCGGAGCCGATGCGGCAGGGATGAGTGCGGCGCACCAGGCGATCCGGGCGGCCGGCACCAAGCTGACTGTGACCGCGCTGGAGGCGACCGGCGATACGTCGTACTCCGCCTGCGGCATCCCTTACTGGGTCGCCGGAGACGTGTCCAGTGGCAGCGCCCTGGTGGCCCGCACCGCGGAGGAGCACCGGGCAGCCGGGATCGACCTGCGGCTCGGCGCCACCGCGACCGGGATCGACCGGCAGGCCGGCACCGTCACCTACCAGGATGCCGACGGTGAGCAGGTGCTGGGCTACGACGAGCTGGTGATCGCGACCGGTGCGTCGGCCGTGGTGCCGGACTGGGCCGTCGACCCCAGCACAGGGCAACGCTATGCCGGCGTCGCGCCGGTCAAAACGCTCACCGACGGCGCTGCCTGGTTGGACCTGCTCATGAGACCGCCCAAGGGAAGTGGCCGGGTGGTTGTCGCCGGTGGCGGCTACATCGGCGTCGAGATGGCCGAGGCCGCCAGGAGGCGTGGCTACGAGGTCACCGTGATCACCCGGACTCGGGTGATGAGTTCCCTGGACCCGGACCTGTCCGCCCGAATCGAGGAGGGGATGCACGAGGCGGGAGTCCGGGTCGTGGTCGGCTCACCGGTCGTGCGGCTGGACGTGGCGGACGGACGAGTGCGTGGCGTGTACACAGCAGAAGGCGAACGCCATCCGGCGGACCTGGTCGTGCTGGCGCTGGGGATCACACCGAACACCGGATACCTTGACCTCGACAAGTTGCCGAGCGGCCCGAATGGCGGTTTGCGACCCGAGCCGGACGGGAGCCTGGCCGACGGGATCTGGGCCGCCGGTGATTGCTGCGAGACCCGGCATCGGCTCACCGGTACGTGGACCTACATGCCGCTCGGCACTCATGCCAACAAACAGGGCCGGATCGTCGGCACCAACCTCGTCACACCGGGCGCGCTGCGGTTCGGCGGCGTGCTGGGCACCGCGATCACCCGATTCTCTGAGGGCCCGACCTACTTGGAGATCGCCCGCACCGGTCTGAACGAGCGTGAGGCCGCCGCCGCCGGCATCGAGGTGACCTCCCTGGTCACCGAAGGCAGCACGGCCAGCGGCTACATGAGCGAGGCCGACCCGATCGCGGTGAAGTTGCTGGCAGCGCCGTCGGATCACCGGCTGATGGGCGCGCAGATCGTTGGCGGGCGTGGCGCGGGCAAACGTATCGACACCGTTGCCACCGCGTTGTGGCACGGCGCGACCGTTGACGACTTGGCCTGGTCTGACTTGTCCTACGCGCCGCCGTTCGCCACCGCGTGGGACATCGTACAGGTCGCGGCCCGGCGGCTGGCCGACCGGCTGTAAGCCACTGGAGCGCGGACTCTTGCCTGGCAAGTCGCGCTCCCGCGGCCGGTGAAGCGGTGTATTGCCAGGCAAGTTATCCGATCTTGGTCAGATGACGCGGACCTGGAACTGGTCCCCGTCCAGGACCCGGGATTTGTAGTAGAAGGAGCTCAGGTCGGATCCGCCGCCGGCGTTGTCCGCCAAGGAAATCATGCAGACGCTGTAGCCGCCGGAGTCGCTGGGGGCGCGGATCGACAGCCACGACGCGCCGCAGTCGTATCCGCCCCCGGTGTTCCAATCGATGAACATAATGTTTCGGCCGTAGGGCTGGGAGTACGCGCCGTTGTAGGTGGACTTGAAGGGGTACTCGTCGCAGGACCAGACTCCCGGAGTCGTGGGTTTGGGGTACCCCGGCGGGCATGCCGTGTTGTAGTTGTTGTCGATGATGGTCTGGTTCTGGGTCCTGGTCAGGATGTTCGTCATTTTGAAGTAGTTGATGGCGTACTGGAGGTGGCGGGCATACGACGGATAGCGATACGACAGGACGTCGTGCACCGGGCGGACCGAGTCGTAGACGCAGCCCTCGGGGTAACCGGGCAGCGCGTCGTCGCAGCGATGCACGGCCGGCGCCGTGATCGAGGCGTTCGTCGTCGGGTTGACCCAAGCCGAGTTGGCGAACCAGTACCTCATCCCACCGTGTGCGTTCCACTTGTAGCCGCTGAGCGGGCTGGTGAAGTACGTGGTGGCCGAGTGGATGCGGCCCGGAAGCGCTGACCCGCCGACCAGCCCGCTTCTGGACACCGTGCAACTGGCGAGGCATTCCGGCTCGGCGTAGACGAAGGAGTCGAGCACCGCCGGGATCGCCGGGCCGGCGACGGAGTTGGCCTGGTAGTGCCACGACTGGCCCCAGCTCAGCGAACTGTAGTCGAGGGTCGTCAGGCTTGAGACGGTGAACTGTATCGAGCCGATGACGGCCCCGTTGGGCACCGTGATGATGAGCAGGATGCCGTCCTCGATCACGCATGCGGCCGTCCGGCTCAGCGTGGGGCTCCCGCCACAGATGTCGGCGGCGATCCCGGCGCCGGTCTTGACCGCGTCGGCTTTCCTCGCCTGCTTGCGGATACAGGTGGCGGTCCCGGACTTCCCGGTCGCGGCGAGCTTGGCCGCGTGCTGTTTGAGGTCGGCGCCGCACTCCTGTGCGACGCCGGGTTCCGGTGCGGGCTTGTCCGGTTCCGCCGTCACCGGAGTGGCAGGGACGAGCAGGGCTAACAGTCCTAAAGCGACGCTCGCGATCCCCGCTTTCCATCTGGCCATGGGTACTCCCTTCGTGGAAGAGCGTTGGGCGAAGGAGATCATCAGCCTCTGGACAGGCTCTGGATCTTCACTGAACATCGCCACTACACTGTGGCCGTGCTTGTCATCCAGGTGCTTGGCCGCCTGCGGGTGTGGCACGATGATCGCGAGGTCGATGCCGGGCCGCCCGCCCGCCGCCTGATGCTGGGGGTCCTGGCGCTCAACGCCGGGCGGCTGACCACCCGCCGGGAGCTGATCGAGTCGCTGTGGGGCGAACGGCCGCCGTCAAGCGCGGTCAACATGCTGCACACCTACACCAAACACCTGCGCCGCCTGCTCGACCCGAGGCACAACCCAGGCGACCAGGGCGGCGTGCTCTCCACCGTCGGCGACGGCTACCTGCTCCGCCTGCCGGAGGGCGCCCTCGACCTGCTGCGCTTCCGGCGTACGGTGGCAGCCGCGCAGCAGGCCGGAAGCGACGGCGCCCCGGCGCGAGCGGCCGCGCTCTTCCGCGAGGCGCTGCGGCTGTGGGAGGGCGACGATCCCCTGTGCGACGTGCCGGCGCTGGAGGGCCACCCCAAGGTGTGGGGCCTCAAGGCTGAGCGCCGCCGCGCGCAGCTGTCCTACTGGGGCCTGATGCTGCGGGCGGGCAACGCCGCGGAGGTCATCGCCGCGCTGGCGGTGCAGGGCACGGCGAACCCGCTCGACGAGGCGGTGCAGGCCACGCTGATCTGCGCGTACCAGGCGACGGGCCAGCGGACGATCGCCTTCGAGCGGTACGAGGCCACCCGCCGCGTGCTGGCCGAGGAGTTGGGCGTGGAGCCGAGCGGGGAGCTCGAACGGGCGCACCGGCAGCTGCTTGAGAAGCGGGAAAGCCGTGGTGTGCCAAGGATTCCGCGGCAGCTCCCGGCGCTGGTGCCGGACTTCACCGGACGCGCCGACGAGCTGGCCCTGCTCGACGCCGCGAACACCCGCCGCCCACCGGGGATCGCGGTCGTCTGCGGCACCGCGGGCGTGGGCAAGACGGCGCTCGCCGTCCACTGGGGTCACCACAACCGCGAGCTGTTCCCCGACGGGCGCATCTACCTCGACCTGCGCGGCGACGACGCCGAACACGCGCTGCCCCCGCACGAGGCGCTGGGCCGCCTGCTGACCGCCGTCGGCGTGTCCGATCAGGACATTCCGGCCGACACCCAGTCACGGGCCGCGCGCTGGCGCACCGAGACCGACGGCCGCAGGCTGCTTGTGCTGCTTGACAACGCGGCCACGGCCGAGCAGGTACGTCCGCTGCTGCCCGGCACCCACGACACCCTCATGGTGATCACCAGCCGGGACAGGCTGGCCACCCTGGTCGCCCTGCACGGCGCGCACCGCATCGAACTGGACCTGCTGCCCCGCACCGACGCCGTCCACCTGCTGCGCCGGCTGCTGGGCGAGCGGGCGGGCGCCGATCCCGACAGCGTCGACTCGCTTGCCACCATCTGCGCTCGCCTGCCGCTGGCGCTGCGCCTGGCCGCCGAGTACGCCGGGGCGCAGGCGCACCTGCCGCTGGCCGGCGTGGTGACGCGGCTGCACCGGGCCGGACCGCTGGATCTGCTCGACCCGGGCGGCGGGGCGGCGATCCGGCACGTCTTCGGCTGCTCGTACCGGCTGCTCGACGCCGAGGCGCAGCGCCTGTTCCGGTTGCTGAGCCTGAACCCGGCGCCGCACTCCACGCTGGCCTGCGTGGCGGCGCTGTCGGACGTCGACGAGATCGGCGCGGCCCGGCTTCTGCACCGGCTCGCCTCGGCGCACCTGCTGCGATGCGATGCCTTGGGGCGCTACGGGTTTCACGACCTTCTGCGTGCGTACGCCGCCGAAATGAGCCTTGCCATGGACGGCGAGGCCGAGCGGCAGGCGGCCACGGACAGGCTGCTGGAGCACTTCTGCGGGACCGCCGTCGAGGCGAGCAACACCCTCTACCCCGGGTGGAGCGGGAGCTGGCGGCACGCCGGGCTCGCCCTCAAGCCCAGCGGCGTCGCCCTCTCGCCGGGCGAGGCACTGTCGTGGTTGGACAGTGAGCTGGCATCGTTCGGCATGATCTGCCAGTTCGCGGTCAGGCAGGGACGGCCGGAGCGGGCGGTCACCCTTGCCGCCGCGTTACACCGCTACCTGGAGGCGGGGCACGGCACCGAGGCCCTGTCGATCTACGAGTGCGCCGTCGAGGCCGCGCGGAGGATAGGAGACTTGGAGGGCGAGGCGCATCTGCGGACCAACTCCGGGGTCATCCTGCGGCTGCTCGGCCGGTACGCTTCGGCCGTCGAGGAACTCAGCGAGGCGCTGGAGTTGTGCCGGCGCACCGCCAACCGCCACGGCCAGGCCCGCTCGCTGTCCAATCTGGGCATCATCGAGGAACGCCTCGGCGAGTTCGCCTCCTCGGCCGCCCGGCACAGCGAGGCCATCGCGCTCTACCGCGAGATCGACGACCCCTTCGGCCAGGCGGCGGCGCTGACCAACCTGGGCAACCTCGAGGAGTCGATCGGCGAGCACACCGACGCGGCGCAACGCTTCCTGGCCGCGCACGACATCTTCGCCACGCTCGGCGAGCGTGCCGGGCAGGCCATCGCCCTGTCCAACCTCGGCCAGATCTACAGCTCGCTGGGCGAGGACACGCTTGCCGTCGCGAAACTGCGCGAGGCGCTGAGCCTGTTCCGCGAGATCGAGCACCGTGACGGGGAAGCGACCGCGCTGAGCAACCTCGGCACCGCCCTGTGCCGTCAGACGAAATTCGACGAGTCCCTGTGGCACTTGGAGCAGGCGCTCGAGATCTTCCAGTCGACCAAGCACAGGTACGGTGAGGCGAGTGTCCTCAACGCGATCGGTGAGGCGTTGCGCACCATGGGCCGTGACGGCGAGGCGGCGCAGCGGCACCGGCTGGCGCTGGCGATCGCCGCCGAGACCGGCGACGAGGACGAGCGCGGGCGTGCCGCCGCCGCACTCGAAAGCCTCGGCTGAGGACCGCAAGGTGTGAGAGGGCGGTTGCGGCGTGACCGGACGAGGCCCGCACGATCACGCTCCGGGTCGCGGTGCCGGGCTGTGAGTGGGTTGTCAGATGAGGAGATCGTCGTGCTGCTCGGCCTGTCCCGGCATGCCCGGATGCCTTCTTAATCCAGCTGCTGGCTGAGACCGGCATTTTTCTCCGGGTGCGAACCCTAGTAGCTAGGCGAGTGCTGGGGGCAGGCCGTAGCCGCTGACGGCCAGGTACGTCTCCGGCGTCGCCGCTTCGAGGAGTCCCTCGTCGCCTTCCAAGTCGAGTTGTGGCTCCTGGGGACGGCCCAGCAGATCACTCCAGTCGCTTGTCGCTCCCCGCTCGTAGGCGTCGCGGAGCCGGGGGCGTAGCTGGGGGCGGGCTTCCTCCTGCTGCTCGCGGAAGATCCGCCGCTGGGTGAGTCGCTGTTCTTCCTGAGCGTCGTCGCTGAGTTCCTGGTCATCGGCCAGTTGGTCCTCGGCGCGCAGCCCCGGGGTGCGCTGGGCGATGGCGAGGTCTTCCTCGTGGAGGCGCTCGCAGGCGGCGAACAGCTTCCGAGACATGCCGAGGTTAACCTCGGTTCCGGTGATGCGGCAGGTGAGGAAGTCGTCGAGGCCCATGGAACGGATACGGGCGCGCAGGGCGTACCGCTCGATGTGGCGCGCTGCTCCTCGGGCATCGGCCCGCATCGCACGGGTGAGGTCGTCGCCTTCCAGGGGCGTGATCAGCCCGGAACGCCGATGACGGGACGCGCGGTCGGCGGGAACGAGCACGGTGCGCAGTTGCGAGGCGGGAGCGGAGCGCAGCGCCAGGTAGGTGAGCATTTGGGCGCGGGCCGCGCCGATGAGCGCGTCGTCGCTGTCGCCGAGATTGTCTTCGAGGCTGCCCAGGCCGACCGCTGACTCGTCGATATCGAATCCGGCCGGGGTGCGCGGCGGCTGTCCGGGGTGCAGGTCGTGGTCGATGGTGAGGAAGAGATCGTCTCCGGGCCTCGCGCACGCTCCGATCAGGACGGTGCGGTGGGTGTACGAGCCGAGGATCTTGCTGCCGGCGGCCAGTTGCGCCCACCCCTTGCGGAGGGTGCCGAGGCCCACGTCGCCCCCCTTAGCCTCGATCAGCCAGTACAGGCCCTCTGTCTGGTGCCGCCCCCATAGGTCGGGCAGTTTCTCCTTCGGATCCCTGAACGTGTTGCGCAGGGCGCGGATCGGCCCACCAAGTTCGAGGTGCTCGGTCTGGCCGAGGCCCAGCAGTGAGCGGCAGGCCCACTCGGTCATCGTCATACCCAGTCGGTAGCCGGCTGCGTTCTTCGCGCTGCGCTCGGTGCCGTACGCGTACACCGGATTCAGGGTCAGACGCCAGCCCTTGGTGCCTCGTACGGGGTACTGAGGCATGACGGGGTGCATGCCGAGATAGGCGTACAGCGGCGCAACCCGGGCGACGAGTTCCCCGTGCGCATACCGCGGCTGATTCCGCAAGTGCGGCGTGACGTCGCGACCGACCTCAACGGCGGCCTTGATGATCTCCCGCCAGGTGGTCGTCGAAACGTACCAGCCGTCGATCGCCGGAAACCCGCCCGACCGCGCCCACAACTCGTGCTTGGCCGTCCGCCACTGCCTCGTGGGCTTCCTCGCAGGTCCGTTACGGAAAAGGACCGGTACGTCGAAGCTGTCGGCGTAGATGAGCGGTGGCTCGTCGGGGATGTGTGCGGGGATCATGCAGATCACTCTGGCACGGTTGGATCGCTTCCGGCACCGGGTATGAGGTTGCCGGACGGTTCCCAGTGAGAGCCATTCGCTTGGCCCACGCCGGAGTACAAGCTGGTGATGGTCGAGGCCTACGACGCGGCGACCGAGCCGGGGAGCCAAGGACGCACTACTACGACGCGAGGGGCTCTATCACTCCCACATCATCGAATGGCGCGAGGCCTGCCGACGCAGGCGCACTGAACGCGCTGGCGGCCAAGCCGTCCGGCCCGAAGACGGCCAAGAACGAAGCCGAGAAGGAGAACGAACGGCTGCGGGCGCGGGCGGAGAAGGCCGAACGTGAGCTGGCCAAGACCAAGGCCGCGCTGGAGATTATGGAAAAGTCCCTGATAATGGCCCTACGGCACGCCCTGCGTGAGTACGAACACTTCTACAACCAGCACCGAGCCCCAACCGCCCCGCGGCGTCCCGCCCCGGGCCCAAACACCGCTCCAAGCGAATCACCGACCTGACCATACGCCGAAGAGGCTGGCTCGGCGGCGTCCTTCACGAGTACCCACATGCCACTTGACCTGCATGGAAGGAATTTCGGCAGGCGCAGTCTCGTCTGATACGCGGAGATCGGTGGCGAGGAACGAACTGCTGCCCATGAAGCTGAGGGCGCCAATGGCCGTGATGGCGGCGGTTTGCTACTCGATGGTGCTTTCGGCAGGTCGAGGCGGTGATGGGTTCGGTTGGATTCCGATGCTCACGAGTAGTTCTGCCGGGATGGGGCGGATGGTGCTGTAGTCGCGTTCGTCATTTTCAAGGGGCGAGGGTTTTCTCGCAGAACGTCGTACCTGGCGCAGTCCATTCCAGAGAGATCTCGCGCTGCTCTTGCCCGCGCTGCCGACTCGCGGTCGTTGCCGGTTTCGCTGCCGGGGCACACTGAACCTTTTTCACCCTCGTGACGGCGGTCCGCTGGTCACAGCATGATCGCGAGCTCGGCGTTCGCCTGACGAAGCAAAGAACCCCTGGTAGACGG
>NZ_JBEZYD010000051.1:0-80677 GCF_040638335.1 Nonomuraea sp. NPDC026600 | reverse complement strand
TTTTAACACACTGTTGAGTTCTCAAGAAACGGACGCGTACTCCCCAACCTGCGAGAGGCGCTCATTTCGTTTTTGTTTTCGTCTTCGTTGTGTCTTTATTCTTTCAGCCGCCCGACCCGGTGTCAAATTGACCCGACTCGCTTCGACCTTCTGGAATAAACACCGCCCCGTTTCCGGGACAACCCCTCTAACTTACCAGCCATTCGGAGTGAAGCGAACGCCTTCAGAATGGATCTAGCTGGAGGAGGCCCCCGAGCGAGACCGGCGATCATCGCCGTCCTCGCGGGACTGGTGAACTCTATGTACGCCTCCCGGAACCGTCAAATCAACGGATTGCCGGTGTCATCCCCTGCCCACGGGTAGGAACCTCGTGTGCCCCGAGCCCTCACCATCATGCTGGGTATCGCCTGCGCGGTCATCGTTCTGTTCGGGATGCGCGAGGTCGCGTCGATCCTGGGCCCCGTCGTGCTCGCGCTCGTGCTGGTCATCGCCGTCGCCCCCGTGCGGAACCGGCTCGCCCTCGTGGGCGCTCCCGGTTGGGTGCAGGTCATCGTGCCCTTCCTCATCGTGCTGCTCGTCCTGCTGGGCATGGTCGCGGTGCTGACCTTCTCCGTCACCCAGCTCGCCTCGCTGCTCCCCGCGTACGCCCCGCAGTTCCAGCAGTTGCTCACCGACGCCCAGAACTTCGCCACCACCCACGGCATCAGCAACGCCCAGCTGAACAAGGCGATCCAGACCTTCGACCCCGCCAAGGTGCTCGGGCTGGCGCAGAGCCTGCTGTCGAGCCTGCTGGGAGTGCTGTCCAGCCTGTTCCTCATCGTGGTGCTGCTGCTGGCGATGTGCCTGGACACTCCGGGCATCGCCCGGGTCATCGCGGCGGGCAAGGACACCAAGCCGCACCTGGTGGCGGCGCTCGCCATGTTCGCCGACAAGACCAGGCGCTATCTGATCGTCTCCACGGTCTTCGGTCTCATCTGCTCGGCGCTGGACGTCACGGCCCTGTCCATCCTGGATGTGCCGTTGCCCCTCCTCTGGGGGGTCCTCGCGCTGATCACCAACTACATCCCGAACATCGGCTTCGTTCTCGGCCTGATCCCGCCCGCGATGCTGGCCCTCCTCGACGGCGGCATCAAGCAGATGCTCCTCGTCATCGCCGCCTATATCGCCATCAACGTGGTGATCCAATCGTTCATCCAGCCCAAGTTCCTGGGGGACGCGGTGGGCCTGTCGACCACGATGACGTTCCTGTCGCTGATCGTCTGGGCGTTCGTGCTGGGGCCGCTGGGCGCGCTGCTGGCGATCCCCCTGAGCCTGCTCACGCGGGCGCTCCTCGTCGACAGTGACCCCGGCGCGGGCTGGGCGGCCGCTCTCATAACCGGAGCTCCGCCAGAGTCACCCCGCTCAACCGTTTGACCTCGTTGGCCAGGTGCGCCTGATCCGCGTAGCCCGCGATCACCGCCACCTCCGCCAGCGCCACCCCCGCACGGGCCAGTTTCAGCGCCCGCTGGAACCGGACGACCCGCTGCAGGACCTTCGGCCCGTATCCGAACGAGGCCATACTCCGCCGCAGCAGTTGCCGCTCGCTGAATCCCAGCGTCCAAGCGACCTCTCCCACACTCCGCCCCGCCCGGAGCGCCTCGGCGATCGCCGGCGCCGCGGCGTCGGCGGGCGCGGTGGCCCGGAGCCGGGCCACGATCGCCGCCCGCATGACCGCCGGCCGCCCACCGGACACGGAGAACCCCAGATCCGTCACCGGCACCCGCTGATCACGCAGGGCGTGCACGGGAACGCCGAACACGTCCCCCACACCGCCCGGCTTGAACCGGATCCCGGTGAAGACGTCACCCGCCCGCATCCGCACCGGCATCGGCCCGGTGTCCGGCCCCGCCACGAACGCCCCCGAAGGCCCCCAGATGAGGTCCACGCATCCGTCGGGCACCACGAGTTGCGTGCTGTCGGCCTCGATCGCCTGCCGCCACACGCAGGTGACCCGGCCGTCGAAGCCGTCCCCGGGAGGCCGCTCCTCGTACATGCCACCAAGGTACGCACGGCCACCGACAAGAAGTCACAGCCGCCCGTACGCCCGGAGCGTCCGCAACCGGTGCACGGTGAGGTAGCCGCCCCATTCGTGCTCCACCACGGGCGTCCACATCAGCCAGTTCCCGCGCCAGCCGCCGTCCTCCGACTGGGCGGCGGCGAGCGCGTCGAGGTGCCGGTCCAGGACGTCCTGTGTGAACAGCGGCAGCCGCAGCGGCGACGGAGCGAAGTCGAGGGGGAAATGCGCCTCGCCGGGCGCTCCGGGGTCGAAGGCGACCATGGCCAGCAGGGCCTCGCGCAGCCGGGCGAACTCCGCCTCGGCCCGCGACCGGTCGGGCACGAGGTCCAGGAACTGGACGACGGCCCGCGCCTCGTACGGAGTGGTGTCGGAGATGCCGGCGATCGCCGACCAGCAGAAGTCGGTGGCGGGCCCGAGCCACGGATGGCCGACGCCATGCTTGTGCAGGAACCCGGCGAGCGACGCGGTGGGGACGAGGCTGCCCGGCGGCTCGTCGCCGGTCTCCCACCAGGGCGCCCGCGGCGTGTCGCGCACGCTCGGCAGCACGAACGGCACGCCGCCGTCCTTGGTCGTGACACTGACGAGGTAGTCGCAGGCGGCGGCCACCATCGGATCGTCGAAGGCGTCCAGCTCGTCGAGGATCGAGAACGCCACCTCGACCGGTTCGGGCTGGCTGGCCGCTCCGCGCAGGTCCGGTTCGAGCGCGTTGCCGAAGCCGCCGTCGTCGTTGCGGTAGCAGCGCAGCGCGTCCAGCACCCGCGTACGGGAGGCACCCCTGAACAGGGCGCCGAACCTGAGCCTGTCGATCAGCCGCCCGTGCAGCAGCACATATGTCTCCGCCTGGGAAATCATCTCCATACCGGCGAAGCTACCCACGCCGGCACCGGGTTCTCTTGCAAGAATCGGACACGTGGAGTGAGGGCGATGCCGCCCGCCGTACGCGAGCTGGAAGAGGCGATGCGCGGCGACGGCGGGTACGAGCGCGTCAGGGCGTGGCCAGCGCCTCCGTGGGCGACATGCGGGCGGCCCGCACGGCCGGGTAGAACCCGGCGATCCCGCCGATGACCAGGGTGGCGAGCACGCCGCCGAGCATGGCCCAGACCGGCACGATCGCCGGCCAGCCCTGAAAACTCGCGTACGCGGCGGTGACGCCGATGCCGAGCACCACTCCGCCGACGCCCCCGATGGCCGACAGCAGCAGCGATTCGGCCAGGAACTGCAGCCTGATCTGCCCGCGGGTGGCGCCCAGCGAGCGGCGCAGCCCGATCTCGGCCCGCCGTTCGAGTACCGAGATCACCATCGTGTTGGCCACGCCGACACCGCCGACGAGCAGGGCGACGCCGCCGAGGCCGAGCAGGAGGGCGTTCAGCGTGGCGTCGGTGGCCTGCTTGGCGGCCAGCACGTCCGACGGTCTGGAGACCTCGACCTCGTTGGGCTTCTCCGGGTTGGCGGTGGGGCCCAGCACGTCGCGTACCGCGACGACGGACGCCTCCTCGGCCCTGGCGTAGATCGTGGTCGGGTAGCCGTCGAAGTCCAGCCGCTCCTCGGCGACCGGCCAGCCGATCAGCGCCGCGATGTCGAGTTCGGGGGCGAGCGGTGCGGCGCCGAGCACGCCGACGACGGTGAACCACTGCCCGCCCAGCCAGACCCGCTGGTCGGGGCCCGCCCGCACGACGCCGAGCCGGTCGGCCGCCTTGGCGCCGAGCACGGTGGCCGGGTAGCGCTGGGTGGCCTCGTTCAGCCAGGTGCCGCTGACGATCTGGGCGCCCACGTCGTGCGGCAGGTCCAGGCGGGCGGCGGTGACCGAGATGCTGCCCGACTCGGCGGCCGGGATGTGGTCGTTGCGGTAGACCTTGGCGGGCGTGGTGCCCGTGGCGGTGACCGAGGTGACGGGTGCGATCTGCTCGATCATGCCCTCCGCCTCGGCGGGCAGGTGGGAGCCTGCGCCGAAGAGGTCCTGGCCGGGTGAGACGGTGAGCAGGTTCGTGCCGAGTGATTCGAGCTGGCGGTTCAGGTCCTCCTGGCTGGAGGCCGAGATGCCGACGACGCCGAGCATGGCCGCGATGCCGATGGCGATGCCGAGCGCCGACAGGAACACCCGCAGCGGCCTGGCCCGCAGGCCCGCGCCACCGACCCTGACGACGTCGCGCGGGCGCAGCCGGGCCGAGGTGAGGATGGTGGCGGTCATGCTCTAACCCCCTCCACGAGCCCGTCGAGCATCTCGACCTGCCGAGGGAGCGAGGCGGCGATGTCGCGGTCGTGGGTGATGACGACCACGGTGGTGCCGCCCGCGTGCAGTTCGCGCAGCAGGTCCATCACGCCCGCGCCGGAGCGGGAGTCGAGGTTGCCCGTCGGCTCGTCGGCCAGCAGCAGTCGCGGTCCGCCGACCACGGCACGGGCGATCGCGACCCGCTGCCGCTCGCCGCCGGACAGCTCGTGCGGGCGGTGGCCGAGCCGGTGCCCGAGCCCGACCCGGTCGAGCGCCTCGTAGGCGCGCAGGCGGCGCTCACGCAGCGAGGGGCCCGCGTACAGCAGGCCGTCGGCGACGTTGTCCAGCGCGGGCACGCCCGCGGCGAGGTGGAACTGCTGGAACACGAAGCCGATCACGTTCGCCCGCAGCGCGGAGAGCTGCTTGTCGGTGAGCGTCAGCACGTCGTGGCCGGCGATGCTCACGGTGCCGCTCGACGGGCGGTCCAGGGTGCCGATCATGTTGAGCATGGTCGACTTCCCGGAGCCGGACGGGCCGACGATGCCGACGAGTTCGCCGTACTCGATGCCCATGGAGACGCCGCGCAGCGCGGCCACCTCGCCGTACTCCTTGCTCACGTCGCGCAGCCGGACGATCACTTGGGCACCGCCACGGTCGCGCCCTCCTGGACGCCGTCGACCTCCACCTTGCCGTCGGCGAACATGCCGACCTCGACGGCCGCGTACTGGGTGGTCCCGCCCTCGACGACCTGCACGCCGTAGCCGCCCTCCGCGAGGGCCAGCAGCGCTCCGACGGGTACGGCCAGCACGTCCGCGCGCTGGGCCGACACGATCGTGACGTCGACCGGGGCGGAGTCGAACGGCTTCTTCAGACCGCTCACCGACACCTTGACCTCGACCGTGGTGGTGGCGTCGGCGCCGGTGCCCGTCTCGGTGGCGACCTTGCCCACGCCGGCGACCTTGCCCTTGACGGTGGAGCCGTCGGGCAGTTCGACCGTGGCCTTGAGGCCCTTCTTGACCAGGTGCGCGTCGGCCACGTCGAGGTCGACCAGCACCTGGCGGGTGGTGCCGGTCGCGGTGAGCACGGGTCCCGCGCCGCCGGCGCCGAGTGTGGTCTTGAGGTCGGCGACACGCAGCGGCCCGCTCTCCACGACCACGTCGGCGGGCTGGACCTCGCCGGTGACGTCCAGGCCGAGGTCCTCCTGCCAGTCCTCGACGGCCTCGCGGGTGGCCCAGGTGTACTCCTTGTCGACGTCGAAGCCGGTGTAGCCGAGCTTGGCCAGGTTCCGCTCCAGCAACTCGACGTCCTTGCCCTCGACGCCGTCCTCGAGGACGCGGTAGAGGGGCATGCCGCCGTAGAGCAGGGGGCGGCGGTCGGCGTCGATGCTGTAGACGGCCTTGCCTCTGGTGATGGTGGAGCCTTCCGCGGGGAGCCAGGTGATCGTCCCCTGGGACTTGGCGGTGACGGTGAGGGTGTCGCCGTAGCCGAGTGTGCCGTCCACGGTCTTGGTCTCGGTGAGCGTCGTACGGGTCACCTTGGCGGTCGCCGGGGGCGTGCGGCCGGCGACGGCCGGGCCCGAGCCGTTGCCGCCGAAGCCGATGGCGGCGGCCGCG
Source organism: Nonomuraea sp. NPDC026600 (assembly GCF_040638335.1). Classification (NCBI taxonomy): domain Bacteria; kingdom Bacillati; phylum Actinomycetota; class Actinomycetes; order Streptosporangiales; family Streptosporangiaceae; genus Nonomuraea; species Nonomuraea sp. NPDC026600. Next base: position 74,799 of record NZ_JBEZYD010000051.1, on the reverse strand, counting down.
ACGGCGGCGGCGAGCAGGGCGGCGCCGCCGGCCCAGGCGACCGCGCGCAGCGGCCGGCGGCGGCGCGGCGGGATGGCCAGGAGCTCCAGGTCGGCCTTCTCCTTCACCTGCGTCATTTCGCCTGCCCCAGCTGCGGGAACTTGCCCCGGCACGCCTCGTAGGCCTTCTTGAACGCCGGGTCGTCCGGCTTGAAGTTGCGGGCCGTGCCCTTGGCGATGGCGCCACTGGCGTCGGGGTCGGGCAGGTCGACGCCGTTCTTGCGCATGCACGCGGCGAACTGGCGCAGTTGCTCCGCCTCTTCCGGCTTGAGCGCCTTGCGGTCCCTGACGGGCGCGACGGACCGGCAGGACTCCAGCGCCTTCATGATCGCGTCCTTGTCGCCCTTGATGGCGGACATCGCCTGGAGGCCGCCACCGCCGTCGGGGTCGGGGTCGGGCATGTCGACGCCGTGCTCGCGCATGCACGCGGCGAACTTCCTGGCCTGTTCCTGTGGATCGACGGTGGCCGTGGGCGAGGCGGTGGCCGTCGGCGCGGCCGAGGCGGCCTTGACGGAGGCGACTCCCGTCGAGCTCGGTTGCCCGCCGCACGCGGTGGCGGCCAGGGCCAGCGCCGCGGTGGCGGTCGCGAGGAGGATTCTGTTCATGCTCCGAATGTGCCGAGCGCCGATCAGAGGAGCCTGGGAGCCGCCTAGGAGCCCGGTAGGAGCACCCGGAAGGTGGCGCCCTGCCCAGGAGCCGAGTCGAGTTCGACCTTGCCGCCGTGGGCCCGCACGATGGCGGCCACGATGGCCAGGCCCAGCCCCGCGCCGCCGTCGGTCCTGGATCTGCCCTGGCCGACGCGGTACAGCCGGTCGAAGACGTGCGGGACGTGCTGCCGCGGCACGCCGGGCCCGGTGTCGGCCACCTCGAAGACCGCCATGCCGCGCGAGGTGCCCACGCTGACGGTGATCGACGCGTCCCGCGGGGTGTGGACGAGCGCGTTGCCGACCAGGTTGGCGGCGACCTGGCGCAGCCTCGCCTCGTCGCCCATGACCGAGACGGGGGCCAGCGCCCCGCCGAGGCCGCTCAGCCTGACCTGCCTGCCGGGCACCCGGACGCGGGCGTCGCGGATGGTGTCGGCCGCCACTTCCAGCAGGTCGACGGGGTGGTGGTCCATGGGGCGTTCCTGGTCGAGCTGGGCCAGGGTGAGCAGGTCGTTGACGAGCACGCCCATCCGGCCGGCCTCCTCCTCGATCCGGCGCATCAGCTCCGGCTCGTCGCCGCCGCCCCGGCGGTAGAGCTCGGCGAAGCCGCGGACCGAGGTGAGCGGGGTACGCAGCTCGTGCGAGGCGTCGGCCAGGAAGCGGCGCATGCGGGCCTCGGAGTCGGTTCTGGCGGCGATCTCGTACTCGACGCGGTCGAGCATGACGTTCATGGCCGTGCCCAGGCGGCCCGGCTCGGTGTGCGGGTCGGGGGCGGGGACCCGGCTGGCGAAGTCGCCCATGGCGATCTGGCCGGCCGTACGCTCCATCCTGGTCAGCGGGCGCAGGCCGAGCCGTACAACGGCGTCGGCGGCCAGGCCGAGCAGGAGCAGCACGAGCGCGCTGACGGCGAAGGCGATGGCGCTGAGCGAGGCGCGGGTCGCCTCGATCTCGGCGAGCGACTGCGCGACCAGCACGGTGCCACCGCCGTCGGTCCCGATCGCCTTCAGCCGCCAGGACGGCCCCGTGGTGCCGCTCACGGTGTAGGGGTCGCCCACGTGGACGTCGTCGAGCACCGGCCCGGGGTCCGAACCGCTCGGCACCGCGCTGACCAGCCTGCCGTCGGCGGAGTAGAAATAGATCCTGGCCACGGAGGCGACCCGCTTCGTCAGTACCTTCTGCCAGTCCAGGGTCTGGTTGGGGGAGATCAGGCCGGCCACCATCGGCAGCTTCTGAGCCGCGCCGCTCATCGTGGTGAGCTGGCTGTCCACGCGGCGCAGCAGGTTGTCGCTGAGCAGCGCGATGCCGACCACGTTGGCCAGGACGAGCGCGACCGTGGTGAGCCCGAGTATCGCCATGACGAGCCGGGCGCGCAGCGTCCACCGGCCCGGCCTCACCGCGGCGTCCTGAGCGTGTAGCCGACGCCACGCACGGTGTGGATGAGCTGCGGCTCCCACTTGTCGATCTTCTTGCGCAGGTAGTAGACGTACGACTCGACGATGCTGGAGTCGCCGTCGAAGTCGTAGCGCCACACGCTGTCGAGGATCTGCGCCTTGCTCACCACCCGGCCGGCGTTCGTCAGCAGGTACGCGAGCAGGTTGAACTCCGTGGGCGACAGCTCGACGAGCACGCCGCCGCGGCGTACCTCGTGCGCGGCCACGTCGAGCTCCACGTCGGCGTAGCGCAGCACGTCCTCGCGCGCGGTCTCGGTACGGCTGCGCCGCAGGATGGCCCGGATGCGCAGCACCACCTCCTCCAGGCTGAACGGCTTGGCCACGTAGTCGTCGGCGCCCAGCGTGAGCCCCTGGACGCGGTCCTCGACCGTGTCGCGCGCGGTCAGGAACAGCACCGGGACGCGCTCGCCGAGCCGCCTGGCCACCTCGAACCCGTCGATGTCCTCCATCATCACGTCGAGCACCACGATGTCGGGCTCGAACTCCCGGGCGGCCCGTATCGCCTCGGCGCCGGACTCGGCGGTCCTGACCTCGAACGAGACCAGTCGCAACGTCTGCGAGAGCAGAGCACGGATGTTCGGCTCGTCGTCCACGACGAGTACCCTGGCCGGTCGGTCCATGGTTAAAGCTTTACCCGAGCCACTTCAAAGCCAGCTCAAAATCACTTCATGAAGAAGATCGGCCCACGCGGCCGGAACGGCAGCGACGCGCCCTGCGGCACGAGGAAGGCGTGCTCGCGGCGGATGCGGATCACGTCGCACTGGCCGTCGGTGATGAGCAGGATCGGCCCGTCGGCCGGGAAGTCGTCGGCCCGCTCCAGCAGGCTGACCCCCGGCTGCAGGATCGTGCCGCCCCGGCCGCGTACCCTGACCCGGTTCGCGATGTCCTCGACCGGCAGGTAGCCGGCGTCGTACGCGATCGCATCGCAGAACACCACGCGCGCCCGCGGCACGTCACGGACCGTGGCGTAGGAGGCGATGGCGCCGAGCGCCTTGCCGAGCAGCTTGACGTCCATCGAGCCCGAGGTGTCGAGGACGACGCCGAACGTGGCCCTCCTGACCACCTCCTCCGGCCGCAGCCGGCCGGGGCGCGGGATGTCCGGGGTGGCGGCCTGGCGGCGGGAGGCGCGGGCGTAGGAGCGCCGCTTCTCCTCCGGCTGGAAATGCTCGTCGAACCAGCGGGCGAGCTGCGCGTCCCACGGCAGCGGCGGCTGGTCGAGCGCCCGGATCTCCTGCTCCAGCCCGGCGGGCACGAAGCCGCGGCCGTTGCCCTGGTGGTAGGCCAGGCCCGTGCAGAGCGCACCGCGGTAGTACTGGTCGAGGTCGACGCAGCCGCGGGCGGGACGCGGCGGCCGGTCGAGGACGTCGCCGAGGCCGCGCCCGCGCAACGTGGCGAGCTTCCGCATCCGCCGCAGGTCGGTGACGATCGTGTCGTAGACCGCCTCGGCCGACATACCGGCCAGGGTCTGGTCGAACAGCAGCCCTTCCGGCATCTCGCCGACGCCCATCTCGGCGAGCCAGCCGTTGATCACGTAGTCGCAGGCGACGTTCCAGATGTACGGCTCGCGCGTGCCGACCCGCTCGCCGTGGCGGAGCGCGGCGTGCAGCATCTCGTGGGCCAGCACGAACCGCCACTCCTCCACGGACTGCCGGGCGAGCGGGTTGACGTAGATCTCGCCGGCTTCGGCGCTGACCGCGGCGATGGAGATGCCCCAGCTCCTGGCCAGCTCCACCTCCGCGACGATCTTCATCCCGGCGGCGAGCGCGCCCAGCAGCGGATAGGAGGAGACAAACCAGCGCAGTGCCAGGTCCCACGGCCCGTCGACCTGCTTGTCGCCCGTGGCGCGCGGCGTGCCCACCCGGTCGAGGGCGGCGGTGGCCGCCTCGGTGACGCCGACCGCGAACATGGACGGGAAGTCGTAGTGCTCGGCCATCTCCGCCGAGCAGAGGCGGAAGTCCTCCTCGCCGAGCGGTTTGTACGCCTCGGGGATGCCGAGCCTGCGCCAGCGCTCCGACAGCGTGACCTCGTCCTGCTCGGGCAGCTCGGCGGGCAGCGGCGCGGGGCAGCGGCCGATCTTCAGCGTGCGCAGGAACCGGTCGACGGCCAGGCAGCACGCGGCGCGGTAAGCGAGTTCGGGACGGTCGCCTTCGAGGTCCTTCGGCGTGCAGGTGCGCGGGTCGGCGTGGCCGAAGCCGAGATGGAGCAGCAGGTGGGCGAAGACCCACGCCCACTCGGCCGCCTCGGCGCGGCGGCGGGGGTGGTGGCGGATGTCCCCGTCCTCCGTCACCACCGCCCACGTGTCGGCCGACAGTTCGCCCTCGTCGGCCGCGTAGAGCCAGCAGTGGTAGACGGAGAACAGCGGGTGCCGGTTCACGAGCTGCCAGCCCTTGCCCACCTCGGCTCGCCAGGGGTCGGTCTTGGCCTTGTTCCGGGGGCTCATGATCGGGCCGCCATCAGTCTGGGCACGTCCCTGCCGACCTCGACGAGGAACCAGGTGGGCAGCGCGGGAGCGCCGTTGGCGTCGGAGGCGATGACGAGCTGCGCGCACTCCAGCGAGATCTCGGCCAGCTCGACCAGCAGTGTCTTGGCGCGGAAGCCCAGGTCCCGGCCTCGGGAGGAGGCGCCGCGCTTGTCGGCGGGCAGCTCCTTGACCAGCCGGGCGCGGAACGCCTCGGCCAGGAAGTAGAGCAGGTCGCGCTCCTCGGGCCGGCGCGGCCATGGCGCCTCGCCCTTGAGCACCGCGTTGAGGTCGTAGGCGTGCCGCACGGTCTTGACGTAGGCGCGGAAGGCGGAGGCGTGGCCGGCGGTGAGCGTGCCGAACGCGAGCATGGCGAGCGTCTCGTCGGCGACGTCGTCGCCGTAGGAGATCAGCACGTCGGAGAGCATGTGCCAGGCGCGCGGCGAGGAGAACGGCTCCTCGCTCTTGGGCGGCGCGCTCCACAGGTGGTCGGGCCGCTGCACCAGGTAGTCGACGATCCACGGGTGGATGCCGTTGGCGGCGGCCCACTTGAGCCAGTCGTCGGCCGAGGCCCGCAGGTGCACGTGGATCAGCCGGTTGATCAGCGCGGAGGCCATCGGGCGGGCGAGCGCGTTGTCGGTCGCCCGGTTGCCCGCGCCGATCACGACGGACCCGGCGGGCAGCTCGTAGGCGCCGATCCTGCGGTCGAGGATCAGCGAGTAGAACGCCTTCTGCACCTCGGGCGCCGACGCGTTGAGCTCGTCGAGGAACAGGCAGTAGGGCTCGTCGCGGGCGATCGACTCCGGTGGCGCGAACCGGCTGCGGCCGTTGACCAGCTCGGGCACCCCGATGAGGTCCTCGGGCGCGAGCTGGGTGCCGAGCAGGGTCACGCACTCCAGGCCGAGGGAGTCGGCGAACTCGCGCACCAGCGAGCTCTTGCCGATGCCCGGCGCGCCCCACAGGAACACCGGCCGGACGACGGCGACGTGCAGCAGCAACTCGGGGAGCTGCTGCGGAGTCACCGTCACCGTCGCCTGCACGTCTTCAGAGTGGCGAACACCGGGTGGGGCGCGCATCAGGTTTTTTATCCGGTTGCACCGTCGACGACGGCGTCCCTAGCATCGAGCGCATGTGTTGCCTCTGCTTCATGCGTCTGCGCAGCGACCGGGCTCGGGCCCGTTAGCTGACGCGGTTACGACCTAGGCGTCCGCTGGCGCGCCCCGGGCCCTTCGAGAGACCCATTCATCTCGAAGACCCTAGAGGGCGGCTGTGGCGCAGAATTTCGCGCACGGAAACTATTCACACACTCAGAAGAACGCCAGGAACAGCGGCGGTCGCACGCCCAGAGACCGGGCCAGGCGCGCCTTGTCGCAGAATTTCCTGGTCGACCGGCATGCCGTCGAGCTGGTGGTCAAGGCGGCCGCCCCCGACGGGCTCGTCCTCGAACCCGGCTCGGGCGAGGGCGTGCTGACCTGGGCGCTGGCCGAGGCCGGAGCCCGGGTGATCGGTTACGAGGTCGACCCGCGGCTGGCCGGTCGGCTGGCCGCGCGGACCCGCGACGATCCCCGGATCGACGTGGTCAGGGTCGACTTCACGACCGCGCGGGCGCCGCGGGAGCCGTTCGCGGTGGTCGGCAACATCCCCTACTCGGTCACGTCGGCGATCGTCGGCTGGTGCCTCCGGGCTCCGGGGCTCACCTCGGCGACGCTGCTCACGCAACGGGAGTACGCCCGCAAGCGTTCGGGCGACTACGGCCGCTGGAGCCTGGTGACGGTGGAGTCGTGGCCGTGGTTCCGCTGGCGGCTGGGCGACCGGGTGGGCAGGGAGAGCTTCCGGCCGGTCCCGTCGGTCGACTCGGCGATCCTGCGGATCGAGCGGCGGCCCACGCCGCTGGCCGGGGCGGGCCGCGGCTACCAGGAGCTGGTCGAACTGGGGTTCGGCGGGGTGGGCGGCTCGCTGCGCGCCTCGCTCAGACGCCGCTACGAGGGGGTGGACGCGGCCGTCGCCGCGGCGGGCATTGCCCGCGACGCGGTGGTGGGCCACGTCCATCCCGACCAGTGGATCACGTTGTGGGAGCGGCTATGCCGCTGATGTGACCGTGGCCTTCCCCACCGGCCCGACCGGTGGGGCGAGCACCTGGGGCGCCGGGGACCGGCGGCCCCAGGGCATCGCCATGAGCAGGATCGGCAGCAGCACGATCGACGCTCTCGACCAGTCGGCGTGCAGCAGCCACCAGGTGTTGTCGTCGAACTGGGTCATGTACAGGTAGCCGTACGCCGCCCACAACGAGACGCCGATGATCGCCGGCCAGGCGAACCTCGTGGGCCTGGCGATCAGGAACGGCATGAACCACAGGAGGTACTGGGCGCCCAGCCGCGGCGTGACGACCATGAAGATCAGCAGAATGGCCATGGTCATGTCGATCGGGTCGGCCCGCCGCCATATCAGCACCGCGGCGACGACGCAGGCGTAGATCAGGTAGGTGCCGAATGTGGCCAGATCGGGCCTCAGCTCCCAGTTGCCGCCGGTGAAGGGCGGTGTCCAGCCCCACTCGCCGACGATCGGCCGGATGGCCTGGATGGTCTTGATGACCTCGGGGATCTGCTTGAGCGACGTGCCCGCGAAGACCGGCAGCGTGACCAGGAAGAACACCGGCAGCGCGCCGGTCATGAACAGCGCGGCGACCCTGGACCGCAGGTTGGGCAGCAGGAGCAGCATGCCGGGGATCAGCCAGATCGGCCAGCTCTTCGCGCACAGCGCCAGACCCATCAGCACGCCGGCCAGCGCGCCCCGCCTCAGGTCCGCGCGGTCGGCCGGGCCGGGCAGCAGGGCGCGGTGGAGCATGCCGCCGGGGCCCACGATCCGGCGCAGCGACGCCCGCCAGCCGTAGGCCGCGACGCCGTGACGCACCTTGGCCACCACCCGGGTCCTGACGCCGGTCCGCTCGGGTGAGCCGGGACCGCGCGCCACCACGAAGGCGGCCACGCCGAAGACCAGCGCCACCGGCTCGACCTGGCCATGGATGCAGGCGACGAGCAGGGCGAGCGGGTTGAGCGCGTACTGCAGGGCGCGCAGCGACGCCTTGGGGCCGCCGGCCAGCTTGGCGACCAGCGGGATCAGCACGATGTCGGCGACCACGGTGACCAGGCGCCCGGCGTAGACCCACGGGATGCCCAGCCACAGCAGGATGCCGTAAACGTAGGGGATGGTCGGCAGGAAGTGCCAGCCGCCCTCGCTGGCCAGGACCGGGTCCTGGCCGTTCAGCACCGCCTGGCCGGCCGGCTGGAAGCTCTCCATGAAGTCGACGGGCTGCCACGCGTCGTTGGCGGCCGTGAACATCAGGAGCACCCGCACGGCAACGCCCACGAGGACGGCGACGAGCAGCGGAGGCCGCCAGTCACGCCACTGGGCGATGAGAGCGAGCAGGACACCTGCGACGAGGATGGTCCCCGTGAGAACTGCGTATTCCATGGCGGCTTCTAGCCTGCCGTACTCATCTGAGTACTTCCACCAGGGGTTCCGATTCTTATCCCTGACATGGCGGGTCGTAACGCGATAGAACATGACCCACTGTGCTGAACTTTTTGCATGGGGGGATCGCAGGTCAACCAGGCTCTGGTCAGGCTCTATTTCGAGGTGAGAGGCGGGCTCCGCGACCCGGTTGCGGCCTGGGCGAAACTCACAGGAAATTCGCAGCTCTACCAGCAGGCCAGGGGCGGGAGACGGGTACCGCTCGACGACGGGACGGCGGCCGAGCTGACCGCCGCGGCGATCGTGCACACGGCCGCCGAGCACGGCGCGGACCGGGTGGCCGCGCTGTCCACCTCGCCGCTCGCCGGGCTGGTCGCCGGCCTCGGCGGCGCGGTGCTGACCGAGCAGTCCAACGTGCCGGACCAGTTGCTCGGCCACGGGTTCCCCGGGACGCTGCCGGAGGACTGGCCGCACGCGGCGTACGTGCTGCTGTGGGGGGAGAACAACAGGCTCGTCCGCACGCCCGGTATGCCCTTGGTGATCGCCGGGCGCTACAAAGGACAGAAGGTCGTGGCGATCGGGCCGCACCCGACGCGCCTGTCGGACGAGACCCTGGTGGTCCGGCCGGGCACCGACGGCGCGCTGGCCATGGCCATGGGGCATGTGCTGCTCAAGGAGTTCTTCCTGGACCGGGCGGCGTTCGCCGGGCACGCCATGGAGCGTACGGACCTGCCGTTCCTGGTCCGGCTGCGCGAACACGGCGACGCCTTCGTGGCCGGCGGGCTGATCGGGCGGCCGGCCGGGGGACTGAGCGTGTACGGCGGCGACTCGGTGGAGGTGCTGCTGCCACGCTTCGACGACGGGCCGGGGCTGCTGCGGCGTGGAGTGCCGGTGGTCAGCGACGGCGACGAGCTGGCGACGACCGTGTTCGACCTGCTGCTGGCGGTGTACGGGGTGGCCCGTGACGGGCTGCCCGGCCAGTGGCCCGGCGGTTATGACGATCGCCGCGAGCCGTACACGCCTGCCTGGCAGGAGACGTACACGGGGGTGGCCGCCTCGCGCACGCTGAAGATCGCGCGGGAGCTGGGGGTGACGGCGGAGAAGACCGGTGGGCGGTGCATGATCGTGCCGGGGCGGCTGGAGACCAACCACGCGGACACCGCCTACCGGGCCATGCTGGCGCTGCTCGTGCTGACCGGCTGCGGTAGCGGGTGGGCGCAGGCCGGGGCGGGGTCGGCCGTCCCGCTGGTGCCGTACCTGTGCCTGCACGCCTGCGGCGAGGACGGCACGGACGTGGGGGCGCTGAGCTGGCCGCTGGCCGCGGGGCTGTTCGATCGCCGGTCGTCGCAGTCGGTGCTGCTCGAAGCGGTGCGCGACGGGCTGCCGATGGCGCCGTCGCCGCGCGTGCTGGCCATCCCGCGGCCGATCTATCCGCTCCCGCCCGATGTGGAGCTGCTCATCGGGCCCGACGACCGGTGCGACCTGGCGCCGCCCGACGCCCATCTGGTGGCGGACGCGGTGGCCAAGCTGACCGTCGACCACGTGGAGCCCGCCGCGCCGGATCCGGCGGTGGTCGTGGCCGGGGGGCGGATGCGGCTGCTGGTCGATCACGCGTGGATGCACGAGTACGGGGAGGCCCTGCCGACGTATCGCCCGCCGGGGCTGGGCCTCCCCGTGAAGCCCACGCAACTGGTCCGTTGAGTCTTATCCAGTGAACCCCTTGAAGATGCCGGTGAATTCGTACGCCGACTGGGCGATCCCGCTGCACGTCGGCGAGACGCTGCCGTTGGGGCAGCCGCCGTTGTCCCGGCCCAGCGACCAGAAGCCGACGAAACCGATGTGGTTGGTGTTGCCCCAGTCACGCAGCTTGCGGGCGTCGGCCTGGGTGGTGGTCTGGCCCGTGTCGTTCTTGCCGATCATCGGGGTGACGCCGAGCAGGCGCTTGAGCTGAGCGTCGGTCTTCGACGGCCACACGCCCTTCATCTGGCCGAGCGTCGCCTGGGCGGCTGAGACCATCGCGTCGCCCCAGTTGCCGGTGTAGCCGAAGTCCATGACCATCGGGTTGACGATCACGTTCAGGCCCTTGGCGGCAGCGTCCTGAAGGATCTGCACCGAGAACGGGTCGAGCCCGTAGTCCTGTGCCTGCACGCGCAGCGTGTAGCGCACGACGGTGCCGCGTTCGGTCTGCAACTGCTTCAGCGCGCTGTTGACCTTGTTCACATCGATCGCCGCCTCGACGTCGACGTCCAGCTGGTTCGTGCCGACCGTGTCGAGCACCTTCTTGTAGGCGGCGAGCAGGGTGGCGGTGGTGCCGCAGTTGTGCTCCAGATACGGGCCCTGGGCGCCGCCGCTCGCGACGACCACCTGGCCGCCCTGGGCCTGGAGCGCCTTGACGTCGTTGATGATCCTGGAGTCGGCCAACGGGATGACCCCGCCCCAGGCCGGGTTGCAGCCCGTGCTGTCGCCGAGCACGAAGGCCAGCGTGTAGTTCTTCACCCCGGTCGCGGCGGCGGCGCTCACCAGGGACGGGGTGTTCATGGTGATGTCGATGTACGGCGCGTAGCGGATGTCGCCGGTGGGCGGCGTGGTGTCGTTGGTGGTCTTCCCGCTGACGGAGGCCGTGTACGCCGAGCAGTTGCCGGCGGCGTCACACGCCCTGACGCGGAACCCGTAGGTCGTGTTGGCGCTGAGCCCGGTGGCCGTGTAGCTGGTGCCGGTGACCGCCGCAGGGGCCGCGTTGTCCCTGGAGACCTCGTAGGCGGCGATGCTGCCGGAGTTGTCGGTGGAGGCGGACCACGTCACGGTCAGGCTGGAGTTGGTGGCGCCGCCGACCGCCGGGCTTCCCGGCACGGTCGGCGCCTGGGTGTCCGGGGTGCCGCCCGGTCCGTCCAGCACCACGTCATCGGCGTAGTAGGCGCCTTGGCCATACCAGCCGTTGACGTAGACGGTGACACTCGTCACACCCGCGCCGGTGGTGAATGATGTTTTCAGCTGCTGCCACTGACCGCCCGGGGCGGCCCATGTGCTGACGTCGATCCCCGAGCCCGTGGCCCCCAGGAAGATGTAGTTGCCCTGCACCCAGGCCGACACCTGGTAGGTCGTGCTGGGCTTGACCGTCACGGTCTGCGTGCATCTGGCGTAGTCGTTGCCCGCCGGGGTGGCCTGCAGGGCCTTCGTACCGCCGTGCACGGGCTGCGACACCGCCTGGGCCGCGGCCGTGGCCGAGCAGGTCCAGCCGGACAGGCCGGACTCGAAGCCGGGGTTGGTCAGGATGTTGGCGGCCGCGGCGGGTGTGGCGTGGAGGGCGATGAGCCCCAGGGCGATGGCGGCGCTCGCCGCGAGTCCTCGCAGGTTCATGGAGATTCCCCCTTCGAGCCGCCCGCCGCACCGACGGCGAGGTGCCGGTGCGACGGGAGCGGCGAGCCGGGCTCGGTCAGAAGCCGGCCGTGATCCTGGTGAAGTCCCAGTTCGACTGGGCGATCCCGCTGCAGTTCGACACGACCCCGCCACCCGGGCATGGCCGGTCGCGGTTGACGGCCCAGTACGCGAGCCTGGTCAGCCCGTTGTTCCTGGCGTAGTCACGGATCTGGGTCCAGGTGGCCGTGGAGGTGAGCTCCTGCTGGTCGGACAGGCCGTTCATGCCCGAGATGCCCATGTGCGCGTACGCCTGGGCGTCCGACCAGGCGAAGGCCGTCTTGAGGGTGTTCTTCAGCCCCTCGGAGGCGTTGACCGTGCTCTGGTACATGTTCGAGCCGCCGCCGAAGTCGAACGGCATGATCGTGTAGTTGTCGATCGGGACCGCGAGCTCCTTCGAGCGGTTGATCAGGCGGGTGCCCCAGTAGGTGGGGCCGGTGGTCGAGGTGCCGAAGGTGACGACGACCTTGACGTTGGGGTTGTTCTGCTTGACGATCTTGAGGCCGTTCAGGATGCGGTCCTGGACGGCTTCGCTCTCGAACTCGTCGGTGTTCTCGATGTCGAAGTCGACCGCGGCGGGGCCGACGGCGTTGATGACCGTCTGCACCGCGCCGGCGAACGCGGCGGGCGTCGAGCAGTTGGGGCCGAGCTTGTTGCCCGACCAGCCGCCGAACGAGACCTGCACGCTGCCGCCGGCCGACTTGATGGCCGAGATGGCCTGCGCGTCGGCGCCGCCGGTCAGGGGACGGCTACCGTCCCAGGCCGCGTTGCAGCCGCCGCTGGACAGGATGAACGCCATCGTGAACGACTTGACGCCGGTCGCGCTCATCACCGTGGCGGGCGCGGGCGGGTCGCCCCAGCCCATGTAGAGGTACGGCGCGCCGGGCAGCTTGGCGCCGGTGGTGCAGCCGGTGGTCGTGCCGGTGACCGAGGCGCTGGAGGCCGACTCGCCTACCGAGTTGTACGCCCTGACGGTGTAGGTGTGCGAGGTGCAGGAGCTCAGGGAGCCGATGGTGGCCGACGTCCCGGTGACCGTGGCCCTGACCGTGCTGCCCTCGTACACGCGGTAGCCGGTGACCGTGCCCGACGACGCGCCCCACGACAGGGAGAGCGAGCTGCTGGTGGACCCGCTGACGCTCGGCGAGCCCGGCTGGCCGGGGGCGCCGGTGCCGGCTGAGGTGGTCGCGGTGACCGAGTTGCTGGCGGCCGAGAGGTTCCCGGCGGCGTCACGGGCGCGGACCGTATAGGTGTAGCTGGTCGAGGCCGCGAGCCCGCCGTCGGTGTACGTGGTGCCGGTGGCCGTCGTCACCAGCGTCGAGCCGCGGTAGACGTTGTAGCCGGTGACGCCCACGTTGTCGGTGGAGGCGTTCCAGGCCAGCGAGACGCTGCTGGAGGTGGCGCCGGTCGAGCGGAGATTGCCGGGCACCGAGGGCGCGGTGGTGTCGGTGCCGCCGCCGGAGACGGGCTTCCACAGGGCGGGCACCGCCGGTGGCGTCCAGTCGGGCTGGGAGGTGTGGGCCTGGATGCACTCGTAGTCGACGCCGTTGTAGGTGACGCGGGTGCCCACGGTGTAGGCCGTCCATGCCGTCCACGCGGGGTAGGCGAAGGCCACCGACCCGTAGGCGCTGGGCATGGCCGTGGTGAGCCCGGCGCCCATCATGGCCAGGGCGGCGAGTAAGGCGAGGAACATGCGGCGAAATCTCATGGCATTCCCTGGTGGTGCGGCTTGACGGGTCATGTCCTTGTGTCGTGCCGTACGGCTTGCGCCGGGGGGGTGAGAGCGCAAGCCGTACCGCACCGGCCCGCGAGGTCGGCGGGCCGCTGGGGGGTGGCAGCAGGGGTTTGCTCGGTCAGTCAGAGCGAGGCGGGAACGGCCACGCCGGGCGGTCGTTTCCCACGGCCCGGAACACTCTGCGGACTCCTGGCCAGAGTGGACGAGGGGGGCGGCGACCGGGACATGGCTTCCTGATTCAAGATTTCTTTTAGGAAAGTTTCCTAAGAGTTGCCGCGATCGTAGCCTTGACACCAGGGTCTTACAAGACCCAAAACGGCGGAGCGCCGAAACTCGGCGCTCCGCCGTAATGACCCGGAAAATCAGTTCTGCTGGGTGATGCGGACGTCGTCGACGCCTGCTTCGACCAGAGACGCGCCGGAGGCGTCGGCGGCGTCGATGAGGATGCGCACCGTCTGCCCCGCGTACGCGGTCAAGCTCGCCGTGGCCGTCGCCCAGGACCCGTCGCGGTTGGACGCCGCGCCGGCCTGCTGGAAGACGGTCGTCGTACTGTTGCCGACCACCCTGACCCGGAAGTAGTCGGCGCTGGAGGCGTTCGAGCCGTGCGCCAGATACCACGACAGCGAGAGGCTGAGCGTGCCGGTGGACGGCAGCGTGATGGGCGGCGACTGGATCGAGGTGATGCCGCCGTCGATGTCGAAGTCACCGGCGGCGGTGCCCGCGAGACGGCCCGTCACCAGGTCGTTGGTGCCGCTGACCGTGGTGCCGAGCTGCTTGGCACCCGAGGAGGTGGTGGCCTCCGGGTCGCCGCGCTCCCACGTGCCGGTGGTGGCCGTGTCCGTGGCGCTCGGATTGGCGGCCCAGCCGGTGTCCGTCTCGAAGGTGTCGGAGTAGACGGTCACGGGCGGGGTGCCGGTGCCGCAGTACGTCGACTCCTTGCCGATGATCCGGTAGACGCAGTCGGAGTACTCCAGGAAGCGGAGCACCGCCTCCCTGTTGCGGGTGGTCTGCGGGACGATCTGCTCGTCCGGCGGGTAGAAGCCGGGGCTGGAGCTGACCGGGTACATCTCGAAGGTGTAGCTGAAGATCTTGTAGACGCCCCACAGCCAGTCGTCGATGGTGCCGTCGGTGATGTAGAGGTCGCTGGCCTGCTGGGGGGTGTAGCTGTTGGTGGCGGCCATGTTCTGGCCGAGCGCGGCGAACGCGTCGTGGTCGTCCTGGGTCAGGCCCGGGCCCGTGTCGTTGAAGGTGTAGCCGTAGGGCCACAGGACGAGTTCGGAGTAGGTGTGGAAGTCGATGTTCGACTTGATCTGCTGGACGCCGCCGACGACCCGGCCGCGGACGAAGTTGGCCACGCTCCTGACCTCGGGTGCCGACTCGGCCGACGGGCCGCGGTAGGTCTCGCTGGAGGTGCTGCCGGAGGAGCCGCCGCAGCAGCCGAAGTTGTAGGCCCAGTTGCGGTTCAGGTCGGTCCCGACGGCCGAGGAGCCGCTGTTCGGCTGGCGGTTCTTGCGCCAGGAACGGTAGCTGCCGGTGGCGATGTCGTACTCGCCGCCGTCCGGGTTCAGGTCCGGCATGATCCAGATCTCCCTGGAGTTCACCAGGTTCGTGATCCGGGGGTCGGTGCCGTAGTTGTCCACCAGCAGGTGCGTCAGGTACAACGCCATCTCCACCGTGAGGTGCTCGCGGGCGTGCTGGTGCGCGGTGAAGAGCACTTCCGGCTCGGCCTCGTCGGTCGCGACGTTGTCACTGATCTTGACGACGCGCAGCGCCCTGCCCTCGTACGACGTCCCGTACGTGGAGACGGTCGCGAGGTTGGGATGGGCGGCGACGAGCGCGTTGATGTCGGTGTTCATCTCGGCGTAGTTGTGATACCCGGAGTCCGCGGACGGGAAGTCAAAGGTCCCGACACCGCCGGACGGGGATAACGGGCGTGACACCTCCGCCACCCGGTAGCCGAGGTGCCTGATCGCGTCCACCTCGGCTGCCGTGGCGGTGATCAGGACCGAGTCCTTGGTCACCTCGTCGATCGCGGCGCCGGTCGCCGCGACGGCACTGCGTTGCTGGGCGTTCGCCGGTCCCTCCACGCGATACTGCCGGTTCGGCGGCGGCTCGGCGGCGGCCCCGGCTCCGGTCATGCCGGTCAGGCAGACCAGGCCGAGGACGGCTAGCAGGATGACAAAACGGCGTTTCACCTCGTCCTCCTCAAGCGCGTGGGCTAGTTGTTGGCACGCGCCTGAACTGAGGGTGAGGACGTTGTGGTGGTTGGGAAAGGCCCAACTTTCCGGCCGTCCAGTGGGCCCGTTTCCTGCCGGTTCCAGGACCTGACAGGTAGGTGCCAGGTTACTGCCAGGCCCTTACCAGAGCTTCGAGACACGCTGAGCGGCATGAGTTACGCGATCGAAGCGGAAGGGCTCGTCAAGAGGTACGGCGAAACGGCCGCGCTCGACGGGATCGATCTTCGGGTGAGGACCGGGACCGTGCTGGGTGTGCTGGGTCCCAACGGGGCGGGCAAGACCACCGCGGTACGGATCCTGGCCACGCTGGTGGCCCCCGACGCGGGCCGGGCCCTCGTGGGCGGGTTCGATGTGACCCGCCAGGCCGGGAGGGTGCGCGAGCTGATCGGCCTGACCGGCCAGTACGCCTCGGTGGACGAGAAACTGACCGGCACCCAGAACCTGGTGCTGATGGGCCGCCTGCTCGGCCTGAGCCGTTCCGAGGCACGGGCCAGGGCCGCGGCGTTGCTGTCCCGATTCGGGCTGACGGACGCCGCCGGCCGCCTCGCCGGCGGCTACTCGGGTGGTATGCGCCGCCGTCTCGACCTGGCCGTGAGCCTGGTGAGCAGGCCGCGGATCCTCTTCCTCGACGAGCCGACCACCGGCCTGGACCCGCATGCCCGCGGCGAGCTGTGGGACGCGGTCAGGGAGCTGGTGAACGACGGGGTGACCGTGCTGCTGACCACCCAGTACCTGGAGGAGGCCGACCAGCTCGCCGACGACCTGCTGGTGATAGACGCCGGCCGGACCGCGGCGAGCGGGAGCCCCGGTGAGCTGAAGTCCATGGCCGGCGGGCATCGGCTCGACGTCAGGCCGCTGCTGGCCGCCGATGTGGAGAAGGCCGAGTCGATCCTGCGTACCCGGGCCGAGGGCGGCCTGTTGAGCGTTCCCGTCCATGACCTGTCGGTGCCGCCCGCCCTGCTGAGGGCGCTCGACGACGCGGGCATCGTGCTCGCCGAGCACGCCCTGCGGCTGCCCTCGCTGGACGATGTCTTCCGTACCCTGACCGGAGCCGTGAAATGACCACCGCGATCTCCCAGAGCCTGACGCTGGCCTGGCGCAGCCTGATCCCGTTGAAGAACAGCCCCGGCCAGCTCATCGGCATGCTGCTGCAGCCGGTTTTCATGATCGTGGTCTTCGTCTACCTGTTCGGCGGGGCGGCGGGTGGTGACCGGGACGGCGCGGTGCTGTACATGCTGCCCGGCGTGCTCGTCCAGGTGGCGTTGATGGCGACGATCGGCACCGGCATGAACCTGGCCACCGACATCGGCAACGGGGTGTTCGACCGGTTCAGGACCATGCCGATCGCCAGGTCCGCGCCCTTGGCCGGGCGGGTGCTGGCGGACCTGCTGACGCTGCTGGTCACGATCATCATGTCGCTGATCGTGGGGTACGCCGTGGGGTTCCGCGTGCGCACCGATCCGCTGGGGGCGCTGGCCGGGGTCGGCCTGGTGCTGCTGTTCGCGATGGCGCTGAGCTGGGGATCGGCCTGGATCGGGCTCATCGCCAAGTCCGTCACGTCCATGCAGCACATCTCGACGGCCGTGCTGCTCCCGCTGACGCTGGGCAGCAGCGCCTTCATCCCGGCGACGGACCTGCCCGGCTGGCTGACCTGGTGGATGGGCGTCAACCCGGTCTCGCACCTGGCGGGGGCGATCCGCGGCCTCATGGTCGGCGGCCTGCGGGCCGCGGACCTGTGGATCACGTTCGGCTGGACCGCCGCCCTGCTCGCCGTCTTCACCCCGCTCGCGCTGCGGGCCTACAACAGGAGAGTTCGATGATCAGGACCACCGAGACCATGACCACCCGCGACGGTGTCACCCTCGTCGCCACGCTCTGGCGGCCCGCCGGGCCCGGTCCCTTTCCGATCCTGCTGTCCCGTACGCCGTACGGCAGGGCGGATCAGGGGCCCGGACTGCACCTGGACCTGCCCCGGCTGGTGGCCGCCGGATACGCGGTCGTCGTCCAGGACGTACGCGGGACCGGCGACTCGGACGGCACGTTCCGGTTCATCGCCGGGGAGGCCGCCGACGGCTATGACGCGGTGCGGTGGGCGGCCACGCGAGCCTGGTCGGACGGGAACGTCGGCATGTTCGGCGACTCCTACCTGGGCATCACCCAGCTCCAGGCCGCGCAGGAACACCCGGAGGGCCTGCGGGCCATCGCGCCGCACGTGGCGCCCGCGGGACTGCACGAGGTGGTGTACAGCTCGGGCGCGCCCAACCTCAACGTGGTGCTGACCGTCAGCGCGTTCGTGCTCGCGATCAACGAGCTGGACCGCCGCATCAACCGGGGTACGGCACCGGAATCCGACAAGGACGCCTACCTGACGGCACTGGGCTTCCCCGATCGGTTCCCCGAGACCATGCAGCGGCTGGCCGAGCGGCTGCCGCTCAGCGACCAGCCGCTCCTGACCGACCTCGCGCCCTTCTACGCCGGCTGGATGGACAACCCCGACCCGGCCGCGGAGCCGTGGCGGGACGGCGCCGTCCACTACGACAGGATCGAGGTGCCGGCGCTGGTGGGCACCGGCTGGTACGACTACTTCCGCGACGCCTCCATCGGCCACTACCAGCACCTGCGCGGCGGATCCCGGCTGGTCGTGGGCCCGTGGGCGCACCACACGCAAGACGGCTTCATAGGCGGACGGGACTTCGGGGAGCAGGCGAGCCAGGACGCGATCGACTGGACCGGCCTGCACCTGGACTGGTTCGGCCAGTGGCTGCGCGGCGAGCGGGCGCCCGAGCGGGCCAGGGTGACGTACTTCCTGATGGGCGCCGACGAGTGGCGCACCGCGGCGGACTGGCCGCCGCCCGCCGCCCGGCGCGTGGCCTACCATCTGGGCCCGAACGGCACGCTCGGCACCATCCCGGCGGGCGGCGGGGGCGGGGAGTTCGTCTGCGACCCCGACCACCCGGTGCCCACGGTGGGCGGCGCGGTGATGACGTACGACGGGTTCGGGCCGCTCGACCAGCGCCCGCTGGACGACCGCGACGACGTGCTGCGCTACCGGAGCGAGCCGCTCGACGGCGCGCTGGAGGTGACGGGGGCCACCGAGCTGGTCGTGCTCGTGTCGTCCACCGCGACCGGCACGGACGTCGCCGCCAAACTGATCGACGTGCACCCCGACGGCCGCGCCGAACTGCTGACCGACGCCGTCACCCGGGTGACGGACCTGACGCCGGGCGAGGTGCGCGAGGTCAAGGTCGAGCTGGGCGCGATCTCGAACCTCTTCCGCCCGGGGCACCGGATCAGGATCGACGTGGCGGGCTCGAACTTCCCCAGGTTCGGCCGGAACCCCGAGAAGGGCACGACCACGGTCCACGACCCGTCCTACGTGATGCTGCCGATCATCTCGTAGACCTCCTGCCTGGTCATGGCGGCGCCCTTGCCGTACAGGTCGTCGTAGCGCGAGTCGCCCAGCGCGGCCTTGACCGACACCGTCCCCGCGACGGTGTCGGCCGAGATGTCGGGCGGCTCGACCGCCGCCGACGCGCCGAACAGGACCGCCGCGCGCTCCGGGGCACCGCTCGCCAGCTCGGCCAGCGCGCAGCCGGCCAGCACCACCGACAGGTACGGCAGATCGGGCGTGGGCCCGAGCCGGCCGAGCGCCAGACGGTGCTGGGCGAGCCCGGCCCCGGGGTCGCCGCCGGCCGTCAGCGCCCTGCCGTAGCCGGTCCGGACCGCGACCGCGAGCTGCGGGATCGGCGGCGCCTCGGTCAGCAGCTCGAACAGGCCGCGATAGGCGGCCAGGCTCTCCTCGATGTCACCGAGCCGGTAGGCCAGCGCCGCCTCTCCCAGGCCGAGCTGGATGAGGGTGAACGCCGAGATCTCCTCATTCACGCCGAACCGGGCCCTGGCCGGGTCGATGGTCGCGCCGACAGCTCGGCCGGCGGTCCCGAGGCGGGCCTTGGCCAGGTCGGCGGCGGCGCCGTCGAGGTCGCCGCTCTGCGCGCGGAGCGTCGCCAGCCGGGTCAGCGTCGAGACCGTCTCCTCCGGGCTCACCCACTCGCTGGTGAGCGAGACGGTCTCGGCGATCAGCTCGTCCGCGCGCTCGCCGCGCTCGGCGCGCAGCGCGGCGAGGTTCAGCAGCGCCTCGCTCAGCCCCCACCGTTCGCCCAGCTTCCTGAAACCGGCCACCGCCTGTTCGAGTGCCTCCTCGGACCGGTGCGGGCCGCCCATCATCTTGGCCGAGCTGGCCAGCCAGAGATCGTCGCTCGCGGCGTACCGATCGAGCAGCTCGGCGGCGTGCTCGTCCAGCCCGGCCGCGCCCGCCATGACGGCCCGGCTGATCAGCAGCAGCGGGTGGGTGGGGCCTTCCCGTTCCGCCGCCCCGATCAGCTCGTCCATCTGCCTCGACAGCGACTCCATCGCCGGCCGATCGTTGACGATCGCGGCAAACCGGTCCACCCCGTCCGCGAACAGGCAGGCCGTGTACGCCCGCACCAGGCCTTTCGGCGGCGTGTCGCCCGCCAGGTCGAGCACCTGCCGCGCCCAGGTCGCGCTGTCGCGCCGGTAGCCGCACATCCACCAGTACCAGTTGAGTGCCGCGCAGAGCCGCAGCGCGAGCTCCACGTCGCGCTGGTCGAGCGCCCAGCGCAGCGCCACCGAGTAGTCGTCACGCTCGGCCGAGAGCCGCTCGATCCACTCGACCTGCGCGCCGGTCCGCAGCTCGGGAACCGCCCGTTCGGCGAGGTCGAGCAGGTGGACGACGTGGCGCCGCCGGTACGCGTCCGCCTCCCCTGCCTCGGCCAGCCGGTCGGAGGCGTACGCGCGGATCGTCTCCAGCATCGAATAGCGGCCTTCCGGCGCCACCTGGACCAGCGACTTGTCGGCCAGCGCGCCCAGGACGTCGGCGGTGCCGCCGCACACGGCCTCGACGGACTCGAGCGTGGCGCCGCCCGCGAAGACGGCGAACCTGCGGGCCAGCTCGCGTTCGGGCTCGTCGAGCAGGTCCCAGCTCCACTCCACCACCGCCCTGAGCGTCTGCTGGCGGGGCAACGCCGTACGGCTGCCGCCCGTCAGCAGCCTGAAGCGATCATCGATCCGGTCGGCGAGCTGCCGCGGCGTCATCGTGCGCAGCCGGGCCGCGGCCAGCTCGATGGCCAGCGGCATACCGTCCAGTCTGCGGCACAGGGCCACCACGGCGGCGACGTTCTCCTCGTCGAGGGCGAACGCGGGCCGGGCCGCGGTGGCGCGGTCGAGCAGCAGCCGTACCGACGGGTATGCGGCCGCCCGCGCCGCGCCCACCCCCGTCGGGGGCGGCTCCAGCGGCGGGATGGGCGCCAGCCGCTCCCCCGGCACGCCGAGCGGCTCGCGGCCGGTGGCCAGCACGTGCACGCCGGGGCAGCCGGTGAGCAGGTCGTCGGCCAGGCGCGCGGCGGCGTCGACGAGGTGCTCGCAGTTGTCCAGCACGATCAGCACCCGGCGCTCGCCCAGGGCCTCGACCACCTGCTGAAGCGGTCCGCCCCCTACCGGCCGCCCGGCCTGCGTGTCCGCCCCTTGGCGCGGATGGCCGGCCACGCCCGCCCCCTGGCCACCGGCCACATCCGGCCCCTGACGACCGGCCGCGGCCGGTCCTCGGTGAGGGGTGCCGGGCATGGGTGGCAGGTCCGGTTCCTTGCGTGAGTAGCCGGGGCGGTCGTCGCGCAGACCGAGGGCGTCGAGCACCGCGCCGGGAACGGCGGCCGGGTCGGTGACGGGGGCCAGCTCGACCATCCACGTGCCGTCGAACCGCGCGCCCATGCGCAGGGCCGCCTCGCCGGCCAGCCTGGTCTTGCCCGCGCCGCCCGGGCCGACGATCGTGACCATCCGGGCGTGGCCGAGGACGGCGGTCAGCAGGTCCAGCTCGTCCTCTCGGCCGATGAACGTGGTCAGCGGGACCCGGACGTTGCCCTTGGGCAGGTCGCGCCGTTTGGGGGCGGCCTGCCGTACGGGAACGTCGCCTGACACGACGGCCAGGTGCGCGGCGCGCAGCTCGGGCCCCGGGTCGACGCCGAGCTCGTCGGCGAGCGTCCCGCGGGTGCGCTCGAACAGGGCCAGCGCGTCGGCCTGGCGCCCGGCGGCGGCGAGCCCGCGCATCTCCAGCGCGCACAGCCGCTCGCGCAGGGGGTGCGCGGTCACCTCCGCGGCCAGATCGGCGGGCTGCCCCGCCGCCAGCCGCGCCTCGGCCCGGGCCTCGACGGAGGCCAGCCGATCCTCCTCGAGCCCCGCCGCCACATTCGCCAGGTACGGCACGGCGCCGAGGTCGGCGAGCGCCGGCCCCCGCCAGAGCGCGAGCGCCTCATCGAGCTTCGCCGTGCCGGCCGGGCTCTCCTCCCGGGGTGGGCTCGTGGCTCGGGTCAGGTGGCGGAAGCGCAGTGCGTCGACCTGGTCCGGGTCGATGGCCAGCAGGTAGCCGCCCGGCCGGCTCCGCACGATCTCGTACGGCCGGAGCGCCACGCGTAACCGCCTGACCAGCGTCTGCAGCGCGTTGGCGGCGTTGACCGGCGGCTCGTCCGGCCACAGCGCGTCGATGAGCCGCTCCGACGTGACGGTCCGGCCGGCTTCGAGGGCGAGGACCGCCAGGAGGGCTCGCACCAGGAACCCACCGACCGCGACCGGCTCCGCGTCGGCCGCCGCCACTTCCAGCGTCCCGAGGATGGAAATCCGCACGAGACCCATCCTGCCGCGTCCCGCCAGGTGAACGCTCAAGCGGGACGGCTCGCGCGACCACCCCTAGCCGCGCGAGCCGTACCCACTCTCAAACGGCGAACCCGCCGAACAACAGCGCGGCCAGCCCCAGCGCCAGCAGCAGGTTCACCGCCGTCGCGGCGGCGAAAACGCCGACCGGACGCCAACCCGCCTCCCTCAGCGAGGAGAGGCGGAACTCCAGCCCGATGCTGACGAACGCCAGGATCAGGAACCACACTCGAAGGTCGTTCACCACCCCGATGGCGGCCTTGTCGCCGCCCACCCCCAGATACCAGGTGGCGATCACGGAGGCGGCCACGAAGCCGAGCACGAACTTCGGAAAGCGATGCCACAGATCGGCCGGCCGCGGCCGGGGCGCGTCCGGGCGGCGCTCGACCTTGAAGGCGAAGTAGGCGGTCAGGGCCACGGCGACGACGCCCATGAGCGCGTTCTGCGTGACCTTGACGATGGTGGCGACCTGGAGCGCCTGCTCGCCGACGATCGCGCCCGCCGCCGTCACGGCCGCCGTGGTGTCGATGTTGCCGCCGATCCACGCGCCCGCCACCTCGGGGCTCAGCCCCAGCACCCCGGCCAGCCAGGGCAGCACGAAGATGGACGGCAGCGCGAACGCGATCACCAGGCTCGCGCTGTAGGCGAGCTGCTCCTTCTTGGCCTGTACGGCCCCGGCGGCGGCGATGGCCGCGCTGACGCCGCAGATCGACACGGCGGACGCGAGGAGCGCCCGCAGCTTGTCGTCCAGCCCGAGCCGACCGCCGAGCCACCAGGTGAACAGGAAGACGCAGCTGATCAGCACGACCGCCTGGGCGATGGCCGGGCCCGCGGCGGTGACGATCACCTTGAGATTGATCGACGCCCCGAGCAGCACCAGGCCCGTCTTGATGAAGAACTCGGTCCTGAACCCACCGGAGAGCCGCTCCCGCAGCCCGGTGGCGGTCAACACGGCGTTGCCGATCAGCCCGAGGGCGATGGCGTAGACGGGATACTCGATGGCCGCGCCCAGTTGCTCGAACGGCCCGCCTTTGGTGGCCGCGGGCACGCTCTGCTCCAGGAATCTGGTGGCGGCGCCGAGCGCCAGCACCGCCAGCACTCCTCCGGCGACGTCCAGGCCGGTGGTCGTCCGGCCTTCGGTTGCTTCGGCGCTCATCACGGCACCAGCCCGGCTGGGATGACGCCTGTGATGACGAGCACGACCAGCGCCAGGCCGACGATGGTCGCCGCCCAATCCTCGTTGATCGACCGCATGGGTTTCATACTAAACCTACATGGAATTCAGGTAAAGCGGTCTTGTCGAATTTTCCGACGTTTCCAGGAGCCGTTTACACCGTCCGCCTTTCATGATGGATTCGGACAATGACCGTACAAGGGACGTGCGACCCCCGGTTCTCGCTGGTCGCGGAGGAGTTCGACCGCAACCTCGCGCTGCGCGGCGAGGTCGGCGCTTCGGTGTGCGTGGTTCTCGACGGCGAGGTCGTCGTCGACCTCTGGGGCGGTGAGGCCGCTCCCGGCGTCCCCTGGCTGCACGACACGATCGGCCATGTCTGGTCCTGCACGAAGGGCGCCACGGCGCTCTGCGCGCACCTGCTGAGCGGGCGCGGCGAGCTGGATCTCGACGCCCCCGTCACCCGCTACTGGCCCGAGTACGGCGCGCACGGCAAGGGTCCGACGCTGGTCAGGCACCTGCTCTCGCACCAGGCGGGGGTTCCGGCGCTGCGCGAGCCGCTGCCGGACGGCGCGTTCTACGACTGGAAGCTGATGGCCGACCGGCTGGCCGGCGAGCAGCCGTTCTGGGAGCCGGGCACCAGGCACGGCTATCACGCGCTGACGTTCGGCTACCTGGTCGGCGAGGTCGTCCGCAGGGTGAGCGGGCGCTCACTCGGCACGTTCTTCCGCGAGGAGGTGGCCGAGCCGCTCGGCCTGGACTTCTGGCTGGGCCTGCCCGAGGAGCATGAAGGCCGGGTCGCGCCCACGATCCCCGCCGACCCGCCGCCGGAGCCGCCCACGTTCTACGTCAAGGCGTTCACCGACCCCGGCTCCATTCCGGCGCTGCTGCTGGCCAACCAGGGCGGCTACATGACGACGCCCGGCGAGTCGGACAGCCGCGAGGCGCACGCGGCGGAGTTCGGCGCCGTCGGCGCGGTGACGAATGCCAGGGGCCTGGCCGGCATGTACCGGCCGCTCTCCCTCGGGGGCGGCGAGCTGGTGTCCGAGGAGCAGGTGGCCGTCATGGGACTGACCGCCTCGGCGGGGACCGACGCGGTGCTGGCCGTGCCGACCAGGTTCTCGACCGGGTTCATGAAGGCGGCCGACAACCGGTACCTGCCGCCCGCCGACAGCGAGGGCGCGCTGCTGTCCGCGACCGCGTTCGGACACGCGGGCATGGGCGGCTCGCTCGGCTTCTGCGACCCGGCGGCCCGGCTGGCCTTCGGCTACACGATGAACAAGCAGGGCATCGGACTCGGCGTCAACCCACGCGGCCAGGCCCTGACGGATGCCACCTACCAGTCGCTGGGCTACCGGCAAGCCCATGGAGGGATTTGGTACGCGCCAAGGGATTAATCACGCGGTACCGTGACATGTCATCACGCTTTCAGGAGCCAGCCGCATGTTCTTCGGTATCACGGATCTGTCGACCTACATCATCGGCGCCTTCCTCATCATCCTGTTGCCGGGCCCGAACTCCCTGTACGTCCTGAGTTCGGCGGCCCAGCACGGGGTGCGGCACGGCTACCGGGCCGCGGCGGGCGTCTTCGTCGGCGACACGGTCCTGATGGCGCTCGCGGCCGCGGGCGCGGCGTCGCTGCTGCGCTCCAGCCCGGTGCTGTTCACCATCGTCAAGTACGCGGGCGCCGGCTACCTGGCGTGGATCGGCTTCCAGATGCTGCGCGGCGCCTGGCGAGGCTGGCGCGCCCGGCCCGACACCGCCGAGCCCGTCGCCGCCGCCGAGCCCGAGGCCGCCGCCCCGGGCCGCCTGCCGAACCCGTTCCGCAAGGCGCTGGCGATCAGCCTGCTCAATCCCAAGGCGATTCTCTTCTTCGTCTCGTTCTTCATCCAGTTCGTGGATCCGGGCTACGGCACGCCCGTCCTGTCGTTCCTCATCCTGGGCACGATCATCCAGATCTTCAGCCTGCTCTACCTCACCGGGCTCATTTTCGGTGGCACCTTCCTGGCCGGCCAGTTCCGCGCCCGCAGGAAGCTGAGCGCGGGCCTGACCTCGGGTGTCGGCGCCCTGTTCCTGGGCTTCGGCGCCAAGTTGGCCACCACGTCGCTCAGCTGAAACCACCTCGACGGTGACGCGCAAGCACCCTTTGGTTGAGTGACGGGTGGCGGCGGCGCGCCACCCGCGTCGCAGCTACTCGGACAGGCACAAATCCATGGAACGTGTCAAAAGAGGCAGTGGCATACCACGCCGTCGGGTACGGTAAGCCACCGGCAAGCCTGGAGTAACCAAGTCGTAACCTCGACTGGCCCATCTGGGCAGCCTGGTCTCCCGAAGCCCGGGTAGTTCGCTGATCGTCGGCCAATTTGCGGAGCAGCCTTGAATCACCCTCCCGTAACCCTGCCGCGTCTGACGGCTCTGCTGCGCCAGGCGGTTCCCCGGCTGCTCGAAGGCGTGGTCGCACCGCTCGCCGTCTTCTACGCCGCCCTGGCCGTGCTGGGGCTCAACGGGGCGCTGGCCGCGGCCGTGTCCTGGGTCTACCTCGGGGTCGCCTGGCGGCTGATCAGAGGCATCCGGGTGCCCGCCACGATGATCCTGGCCGCGATCGCGATCACCGCGCGGGCCGCCGTGGGCTTCTGGACCGGGAGCTGGGTCGTCTACTTCATCCAGCCGGAGCTGGGCACGCTCTGCATCAGCATGGCCTTCCTGGCCTCGGTGCGGCTCAACAAGCCGCTCGTGCAGAAGCTCACGCTCGACTACATCCACCTGCCGTCGGCGGTGCTCAAGCACGAGCGGGTCCGCCGGTTCTTCGCCAGGATCACGCTGCTGTGGGCGTTCGTGCTGATGGCCAACTCCACGGTGAGCATCTGGCTCGCGCTGCACGAGTCGCTCAGCGCGTTCATGCTGCTCCGCACGTCAGCGGTGGCCGTGATCAGCGGTCTCGCGATCGTCTTCTCGATCTTCGCCTTCAAGCGGGTCCTGCGCCGGTTGCACGTGGCCCACGCCTGACCGTTCGGTCAGCAGGAACGCCCCGCACATCGCCATCACCAGCCCGGTCAGCGTGCCGAACAGCTCCACCAGCCCCACCACGCCGGTCATCCTCGCACCGAGCGGCCCGCCGGTGACCGTGAGGATCATCGCGTAGAGCCCCCAGCCGAACATGACGCCCGTGCCGAGCCAGCCCACCACCAGCGGCGGCCAGAACGGCCCGGCGCCCCGGCCCCTGACGAGCAGGACCAGCGCGACCCCCGCCCCGAGCGCGAGCAGGCCCTTGAAGCCGTCCTGCAGCGCCTGGACCGGCGCGGGGTTGCCGGCCGCCCAGTACAGCCGGGTCCCGCCGAGCACCGCCGACACCAGCAGCGCCCCTCGGGCGACGACGGTCTGGAACGGCCCGGTCGGGCTCGCCTGACCGGACCCGAGCGTGGTGGAGAAGACGGCCGGCCATCGATCCCTGGCGTACAGGACGAAGGCCACCATCAGCCCCACGCCCTGCCCGATGAACCCGCCGTAGACCGTCATGTAGACCCAGGGCGCGATGGGCCCGTCCGTCGAGAAGACCGACCCGCCCACCAGCAGGACGCCGGCCGGCACCGTGACGATCACCACGGACAACAGGCCGGCGCCGAGCCACAGAGGCAGCAGCACCAGCCACGCGGGCAGCCGCATGCCCTGCCGCGTGGTGAACGCCAGCGCCAGGAGCAGCGCGACCGCGTCCATGCCGAACGTCATCGCGTTCAGCCCGACCATCGCCGGGTCGTTCATGAACGCCGGGTCGGAGACGCCCACCGGATGGCCGGTCAGCCAGAAGATCTTCAGGGTGAGGTACGGGAGCATGGCGGCCATCGCCACGATCGCCGCCGTGATGCGGCCGATTCCGGCCTGCTGCGGAGTCATGTGCCAACCGTGCGCCTCCGGGCTCCGCCATCCCTCCCGCCACGAGGGGATCCGCCTCACCCGTGCGGGGGAACCGCGCGCCAGACGGAGGTAAGGGAGAACCCTGACAACGAAGCCAGGGTGGTGCGAGCTAAACCCCTCCCGGTAGTGCTAACCCCACCTCAAAGCCGCCTACACGCACTCCTGCGCTGGCAGGGTCAGCCCGCTTTGATCGAAGAGAGTCGTCCGGAGGTCAGCTGACCGCCCCCGACGAAAGTCGGGGGTCATGCGTGCCGATCGACCGATGTGCCGTGACCTGCGGAGTTTCTAGCTTCAAAGGGAGCGGGCCCTGACCCCTTTCGGGGTGGGGCCCGCGTTCGACCGGGGTGATCCCCGATGTCCCACGGCACCTCGCAGGACACGCTGTGAGGGCGCCCCAACGATCGGAGTACACGCAATGTCGCACGCCATTCTGGACCTGGTCCAGCAGATGATGTCGTCGCCTTGGCTGTACCTGGCGCTGTTCGCGCTGGCGCTGCTCGACGGGTTCTTCCCGGTCGTCCCGGCGGAGACCTCGGTGATCACCGCCGCGGTGTTCGCCGCGTCCGGGCAGACGAATCTGGCGCTGGTGATCGTGGTGTCCGCGCTGGGCGCCTTCGCGGGTGACCACGTCTCCTACTTCATCGGCAAGAAGTCCGGCGGCCGGCTGCGCGACCGCAAGGCGTTCGTGTGGGCCGCGAACGCGCTGGCCGAGCGCGGCGGGATGGTCCTCGTGGTCGCTCGCTACATCCCCGGCGGGCGCACCGCGACCACGCTGACCATGGGCGCCGTACGCCATCCGCTGCGTTCCTTCACCTTCTTCGACGCGATCGCCGCCTCCTCGTGGGCCGTGTACTCCGGCCTGATCGGCTTCTTCGGCGGGATGGCGTTCGAGAACGACCCGATCAAGGGGCTGCTGCTCGGCCTGGGCATCGCGCTGTCCATCACCGGTGTCGTCGAGGCCGTCCGGTGGTCGCGGAAGCGACGCGCCACCCAGGCTTCCCCGGAGCGCCTTCCCGTGGACACGTCTGTTTGACCTCGCCCGGTAACCATCTGTTTGAGAGGAGTGGGCATGACTGTCCTGGCCGCTGTTATCGCCCTGGTCGGTTCCCTGTTCTTCGCGCTCGGCGCCGCGCTTCAGCAGTTCGAAGCGGTCGGTTCGGCCAAGCCCACCCTGCTCACGCTGTTGCGGAGGCCGCGCTGGCTGTTCGGCGGCCTGTCGATCCTGTTCGGCGGCGGCCTGCACATCGTCGCCCTGGGCCTGGGCCCGCTGACCGTTGTACAGCCGATGGGGGTGGCCAGCCTGCTCTTCGCGCTGCCGATCGCCGCCGCGCTGCACGGCCGCAGGCCCACCCGTAAAGAGCTGTCCGCCGCGGGCGTGGTGGCGGCCGGGCTGATCGGCCTGGTCCTGCTGGTGCCCGAGTCGGAAGGCCCGACGTACCTGAGCCCGAACGGCGTGCTGACGCTGCTGGCGGTCGCCGGCGTCGCGTCGGTGCTGCTCTGGGCGGGCTCGAAGATCGCCTCTCCGGCGGGCCGGGCGGCGCTGCTGGCCACCAGTGCGGGCGTGCTGTACGGCGCCACGGCCACGCTCATGCGGGCGCTGGTCGACGGCTCCTGGAACTGGTGGTACCTGCTGGCGCTGCCGGTGCCCGCGCTGCTGGCGCTGATGATGCTCCAGCGGGCCTACGCCGTCGGCCACTTCGGCGTCTCCTTCGCCTCGCTGCAGGTCGCGGACCCGCTCACCGCGGTCGCCTTCGGCGCGCTGCTGCTGGGCGAGCCGCTGCCCAGCGGGCTGGTCCCGATCGCGGCAGCGGCGCTGACCGCGGTGGGGACCCTCGCTCTGGCCCGCACCAGCCCACTGGAGGCGCGCCAGTGACCTGCCCGCCGCCGGATCCCCTACCCGACCCCCGCCCCGGCCTTCCCCAGCCGGTCGGCGTCCACACTTTCGACTGGAGTCCCCTGTCATGGCCATGCCCCTGCGCACCGCACCCGACCCCACCGAACTCGCACCCGTCCCCAGGCGCCCGCGCCGCATCCTGATCTCCACCGACACCTACCCGCCCGACGTCAACGGGGCCGCCGTCTTCACCTATCGCCTGGCCACCGGCCTGGCCGCGCGCGGCAACGAGGTGCACGTCGTCTGCCAGTCGGACCAGGGCCCGGCCACGGCCGAGGTGGTCGACGACGTGGTGGTGCACCGGCTGCGCTCCGCGCCGCTCCTGGTCCACCCCAGCATGCGCGTCACCGTCCCCACCCGGCTGGACTGGCTGCTGACCGCCATCGAACCCGACGTGCTGCACACCCAGGGCCACTTCGTCGTCGGCCGGGCCGCCATCGCCGCCGCCCGCCGCCGCCGGGTGCCCATCGTGGCCACCAACCACTTCATGCCCGACAACCTCTTCCAGTTCGGCCACATCCCCGACCGGCTCAGGCGGAAGGCCGGGGAGCTGGCCTGGCGCGACTTCAGCCGCGTCTTCAACCGCGCGGACCACATCACCACGCCCACCCCGCTGGCCGCCCAACTGCTGGCCGACCAGGGCTTCGCCCGCGAGGTTGAATCGGTGTCCTGTGGCATCGACCTGACCCGCTTCCACCCGCACGCCGAGCCCAAGGCCTGGGCCCGCAAGCTGTTCGACCTGCCCGACCGGCCCACCGCCCTGTTCGTCGGCCGCCTGGACGAGGAGAAGCGCCTCGACGAGCTCGTACGCGCGCTGCCGTACGTGCTCAACGACACCGAGGCGCAGATCGCGTTCGTCGGGCGGGGCAACCAGCGGCCGGAGCTGGAGCGGCTGGCCAACCGCATCGGGGTCGGCGACCGGGTGTTCTTCCTCGGCTTCGTGCCCGACGAGAACATGCCGCAGGCCTTCGCCGCGGCCGACCTGTTCGCCATGCCGGGCGTCGCCGAGCTGCAGAGCATCGCGACCCTGGAGGCCATGGCCAGCGGGCTGCCCGTGGTCGCGGCCAACGCCATGGCGCTGCCGCACCTGGTGAACGGCAACGGCTACCTGTTCGAGCCGGGCGACGTCATGTCGCTGGCCCGCCACATGACCTCCATCCTCACCGACGAGGACCTGTGCGCCCGCCTGGGCAAGGCGAGCCGCGACCTCGCCCTCACGCACGACCACCAGACCTCCCTGGCCCGCTTCGAGAAGATCTATGACGAGGTGACGCGATGACCCGGACGGAACTCCCCGATAGCGGCATGGAGCCGGCGCCGGTGACGGTCCCGGTGGTGAGCGCGCTGGCCGGCGCGGTGACCGCCGCCGCCGCGCTCTGCTACGCGCAGGTGGCCTTGCCCGGCCAGCCGCTGCTGAGCGACTACGCGCTGGTCCCCGGCGGGATGCCACCCGTGCTGATCGGCATGCTCGCCCTGGCCTGGGCCTGCGTGTCCCTCGCGTACGGCCTGGCGGCCCGCGAGCCCGCCCGCAGCGCGGCCACCCGGGTGCTGCTGCTGGCCGGCTCGGCCGGGCTGATGCTGAGCGCGGTCTTCCCCACCGATCCGGGCAACGCCGCGATCGGCACACTGGCGGGCGAGATCCACCGCTGGTCCTCGGCCGTCGTCTTCACCACCCTGCCCGTGGCCGGCTGGATCCTGGCCAGGGGCCGCGTGGCCCTGCCGAAGTGGAACCGGGTCAAGGCGCTCAGCGTGACCTCGGCCGTGGCGCTGGCCGCCTACCTGGCCGCGCACCCGGCCTCCTTCACCTCGCCGCTGATCGGCGGCGCCTCCTACTACGGGCTGCTGGAGCGCGGCGTGGTGCTGGCCGAGATCGCGCTCGTCGTGTGCATGGCCATGACCGTCGTGGACCGGCGTTCCGCGGTCCGCCCGGTGGTGCCCGCCCAGGCCGAGAGCCCCGAACGCCTTGCGGCCTGACGCGCCGACACTTCGCCGGGCGTCGAAGGGTTTCGCGCCTAGCGTGGGTCCATGCTCATCACACGCCATGCCGAAGCCGTCGCGGTGCTGTCGGACACCAGGTACGTCCCGCCTCCGGTGCGTCAGGACGCGCCGGCCGGGACGCTCTCCTGGCTCCGCGCCCAGGTGTCCCGGTTCAGCACCGGCGAGGTCCACGCGGAGCGGCGCCGCCTGGTCACCGAACGGCTCGCCGCGCTCGACCCGGCCGCGCTGAGACAGGCCGCCACGGCGGCGACGCTGGAGCGGGGCGGCGACTGGCCGGACGTCCCGACGGCGGTGCTCGGCGCCGCGCTCGGGATCACCGACGAGAAGCGGCTGGTGGGGGCGGTGACCGCCGCCGCCGCGGGCTACCTGTCAGGCGAGGAGGAGCCCGAGGCCGACGCCGCGGTGGCCGACCTGGTCGAGCTCCTGTCCGGCGAAGGCGACCCGATCCCCCGTATCACCATCCTCCTGCAGGCCCACGCGGCTACAGCGGGCCTCATCACGAACGCGCTCGCCCACGCCGAACCTGGCGGCGAGCCCAAGGACGCCGCAGCCCCCCAGCGCGCCGAGTCCCGCGTGGACAT
The DNA here is from genome assembly GCF_040638335.1 of Nonomuraea sp. NPDC026600. Taxonomy (NCBI): domain Bacteria; kingdom Bacillati; phylum Actinomycetota; class Actinomycetes; order Streptosporangiales; family Streptosporangiaceae; genus Nonomuraea; species Nonomuraea sp. NPDC026600. The sequence continues at coordinate 43,078 of NZ_JBEZYD010000051.1, read as the reverse complement.
CGACGGCCTGCTGCGGGAGACGCTCCGCCACGATCCGCCGCTCAAGGCCAGCCGCAGGCTCGACCGGCAGACGGGCGACGAGGTCACCATCGACCTGGTGGCCGCCAACCGCGACCCGGCCGTGTTCCCCCAGCCCGAGCGGTTCGACGTCTCGCGCGGTCCGGCACCCCACCTGACGTTCGGCTCGGGTGTGCGCCCCTGCCCCGCCTCCGCCCACGCGCTCGCCCTCGCGGCCGGCGTGCTGACTGCGGTCCTGCGACCGGAGGATGCCCGATGAGCAGCCGATTCCGCGACCTGCACCGGCCGGGCGACCCGCTGCTGCTGCCCAACGCCTGGGACTACGGGTCCGCCGCCGTGCTGGCCGCGCACGGCTTCCCGGCGATCGGCACCACCAGCCTCGGCGTGTCCGCCGTACACGGCAAGCCGGACGCCGCGGGCGCCACCATGGCGGAGACGATCGAGCTGGCCGAGCTGCTCCGGGACCTCGGCGTCCTGGTCACCGTCGACATCGAGGGCGGCTTCAGCGACGACCCCGCGCGGGTGTCCGACCTGGTCGCGGCGCTCGCGACGCTGGGAGTCGCGGGCGTCAACCTGGAGGACGGCCGGCCCGACGGCACGCTGCGGCCGATCGGACTGCACCAGCGGATCATCGAGGCGGCCAAGGGTCACGGCGTGTTCGTCAACGCCAGGACCGACACGCACTGGCTGAAGACGGGCGACACGCGGGAGCGGGTAAGCGCCTACGGGCACGCCGACGGCATCTTCGTCCCCGGTCTGCGCGACCTTGGGGAGATCGCCGAGGTGGTGGCGAGCACGCCGCTGCCGGTCAACGTGCTGTACCTGCCTGACGGGCCCACGCTGGCCCAGCTCGCCGCGGCGGGCGTCGCCAGGGTGAGCACCGGGTCGCTGCTGTACCGGGCCTCGCTGCACGGGGCGCTGTCGAGCCTCCTGGCCGTACAGGGAAGGACCGCGCCCCCGGCGCCGACGTACGCGGAGATCGCCGCGATGCTGCCGGGGCCGCGATAGCCGACGCACGCGGAGGCCGTCGCGAGGCCGCCGGGGCCGCCGGGGCCGCGATAATCGAGGCATGCGCTTCGAGATCCTTGGCCCGGCCCGAGTGCTGGGCGAGGACGGCGAGCCGATCGTGCTCGGCGGCCCCCGGGTGCGGGGGCTGCTCACGCTGCTGGCGCTCGACGCGGGCCGGGTCGTCGGCGCGGAGCGGCTGACCGCCGGCCTGTACGGCCCGGAGCCGCCCGAGGGCGTGGCCAACGCGCTCCAGGCGCAGGTGTCGAGGCTGCGCAGGGCGCTGGGCAGGGATCAGGTGGAGTTCCACCCGGCGGGCTACCGGCTGGCGGCCGACCCGCAGGACGTCGACGCGCACCGGTTCGAGCGGCTGGTCGGCGCGGGCCGGCAGGCTCTGGACGCCGGCGATCCCCGCCGGGCGGCGCCGCTGCTGCGTGAGGCGCTGGCGCTGTGGCAGGGCCCGCCGCTCGCCGACGCCCCGCACGCTGAGGCGGCCGCCGCCGGGCTGGAGGAGCTGCGCCTGGCCGCCGTCGAGGACCGCGTCCAGGCCGACCTGGAGCTGGGCGCCCACCGCGAGCTGGTCGCCGAGCTGCGGCGGCTGACGGCCGCCCACCCGCTGCGCGAGCGGATGCGGGCGCAGCTCATGCGGGCCCTGTACGGCGGCGGCCGCCAGGCCGAGGCGCTGACCGCCTACGACGACGCCCGGCGCATCCTCGACGAGGAGCTGGGCGTCGAGCCGGGAACCGAGCTGGCCGCGGCGCACCTGGCCGTGCTCAGGGCCGACCCGTCGCTGGCGGCCACCGCGGCGCCCGTCAGCAGGCAGGGCCTGCGCGCCCAGCTCACCAGCTTCGTCGGCAGGACCGAAGAGCTCCGCCAGGTCGGCGCCCAGCTCACGGCGGCCAGGCTGGTCACGCTCATCGGTCCCGGCGGGGCGGGCAAGACCCGGCTCGCGCTGGAGGCGGCCGAGCAGACCGCCGGCGACGTGTGCTTCGTGCAGCTCGCGCCCGTCACCGAACCCGCCGACGTGCCGAAGGCGGTGCTGGCGGCGCTCGACATCCGCGACACCCGGCTGTCCGGCCACGACCGGCCGCCGGCCATCGATCCCGTCGCCCACCTGCTCGCCGCGCTCGCCGACCGCAGACTGCTGCTGGTCCTCGACAACTGCGAGCATCTCATCGCCGCCGTGGCCGAGCTGGCCGACCTGCTGCTGGCCTCCTGCCCCGCGCTGCGCGTGCTGGCGACCAGCCGCGAGGCCCTGGGCATCACCGGCGAGTCCATCCTGCCCGTCGCGCCGCTGCGGCTGCCGCCGCCCGACGCCGCGAACCCGCTCGACTACCCCGCCGTCCGGCTGTTCGCCGACCGGGCGGCCGCGGTCCGGCAGCCGGTCGACGAGACGAGCCTGGCCCAGGTGGCCTGCATCTGCCGGGCGCTCGACGGGCTGCCGCTCGCGATCGAGCTGGCGGCCGCGCGGCTGCGCACGATGTCGGTCGGCGACGTGGCGGCGCGGCTCGACGACCGGTTCCGGCTGCTGGCCCGCGGCAGCCGTACGGCCCTGCCCAGGCACCAGACGCTCCGCGCGGTCGTGGCGTGGAGCTGGGACCTGCTGGACGAGCGCGAGCAGCGGATGGCCAGGCGGCTGACGGTGTTCGTGGGCGGCGCCACGCCCGAGTCGGCGGAGCGGGTGTGCGGGCTGCCGGAGGAGGTGCTGTTCTCGCTGGCGGAGAAGTCGCTGGTCGAGGTCGTCGACGGCCGCTACCGGATGCTGGAGACGATCCGGGCGTTCTGCGCCGAGCAGCTCGCGGGGTCGGGCGAGACCGATGCGACGCGCGAGGCGCACGCCGGCCGCTACCTGGCGCTGGCCGTCGAGGCCGACGGCCACCTGCGCACGGCCGAGCAGTTGGAGTGGCTGTCGCGCCTCGACGAGGAGAGCGGCAACCTGGCCGCCGCCGTACGCTGGTCGGCCGAGACCGGCCGGGCGGCGCTGGGCCTGCGGATCCTCGCCTACTCCGCCTGCTACTGGTGGATGCGCGGCCACCGGGGCAGCAGCGCGGACCTGGCCGACGGGCTGCTCGCCGACATGGGACAGACCCCGCCCGCGGGTCTCCGGGAGGAGTACGCGCTGTGCGTGCTGGTCGCGGCCTGGGGCAGGCGGCCCGGCGACGACCTGCGCGCCCGGCTGAAGACGCTCCGCCGCCTGCTGCCGGCCGAATTCCTGTCGACGCGGCTGGAGTTCCTGACGATGATGCTGCCGATGTTCACCGGCCCGCCGGACGACTACGAAGGCGTCCGGAAGCTGATGGCCCAGTACGCCGGCGCCCTGCCGCGCTGGTCGCAGGCGCTGATGCACTGTGGTGTCGCCTTCATGCTGCAGATCATGGGCCGGGGCGGCGAGGCCAAGGTCGAGTTCGAGCGGTCGCTGGCCGATTTCCGGGCGGTCGGCGAGCGCTGGGGCACCACGCTGGCGCTGAGCGGGCTCGCCGAGCTGGCCTACGAGCAGGGTGATTACCCGGCCTCCCGGGCACTGGCCGACCAGGGCCTGCGGACGTCTCAGGAGCTGGGCTCGGTGGCCGACATGGCCGAGTGCCTGTGCCTGAGCGCGGACTCCGTGGCCCGGCTGGGCGACCTCGACGGGGCGCGGGCCGGCTATCTGCGGGCCGCCGAGCTGGCCCGGCGCATCGGCTCGGGCGACACGCTGGCCAAGGCGCACGTCGGGCTGGGCGAGCTGGCGGTGCTCCGCGGCGACCTCGGCGAGGCCCGCGCGCTCATGGAGCAGGCCCTGGCCGAGTGCTCCGGCGACTGGTACAGCTCGGAGGAGGTCCGCACCCGCATCCGGGCCGGGCTGACCGGCCTGGCGGAGATCGTCAGCGGGCGGTAGGCGGCCGGTCAGCGCCCCTGATCATCCTGGCCCCATGCAGATGAAGAGCAAATGGTCCTGCCTGGCCGTCGCGTGCCTGGCCACCCTCCTTCTCTCGCTCGACATGACGGTCCTGCACCTGGCCCTGCCCAGGCTGGTCGGCGATCTCGGCGCCAACGCCACGCAGCTGCTGTGGATCGGCGACATGTACGGCTTCGCGCTCGCGGGCCTGCTCATCACCATGGGCAACCTCGGCGACCGCATCGGCCGCAAGCGCCTGCTGCTCATCGGTGCCGCCGCGTTCGGCGCGGCCTCGGTGCTGACCGCGTACGCGCCGAGCCCGGAACTGCTCATCGCGGCCAGGGCGCTGCTCGGGGTGGCCGCGGCGACGATCATGCCGTCCACGCTGTCGATCATCCGTAACGTCTTCACCGATCCCGGCGAGCGGACCGCCGCCGTCGGCATCTGGAGCGGGATGAGCGCCGTCGGGTTCGCCGTGGGCCCGGTCATCGGCGGGCTGCTGCTCGACCACTTCTGGTGGGGCTCGGTCTTCCTGATCAACGTGCCGATCATGGCGCTGGTGCTGGTCGCCGGCCGGCTCGTACTGCCGGAGTCGCGCAACCCCGACGCCGGCCGCATCGACCTGCCGAGCGTGGTGCTCTCCTTCATCGGCATCGTGACGGCCATCTATGCGATCAAGGAGGCGGCGCACCAGGGGTTCGAGCACGCCGGCGTGCCGGTGGCGGCGGTGCTGGGCATCGCGTGCCTGGGGCTGTTCGTCCGGCGGCAGACCGGGCTGGCGCAGCCGCTGATCGACATGCGGCTGTTCGGGAACCGGGCGTTCAGCGCGTCGATCGGCACCAACATGCTGGCGATCTTCGCGATGACGGCCATGTCGCTGATCCTCGCCTGGTACTTCCAGCTCGTGCTCGGCTGGACGCCGCTGCAGGCCGGGCTGGCCACCCTGCCGGGCGGGCTCGGCGGCGCGGTCGGCGGCATCCTGGCGGCCCGGCTCATCGGGCCCCTGGGCAGGAACGGCGTCGTGGCGCTCGGCCTGGCGATGACCGCGGGCTCCTTCCTGTACTACAGCGCGCTCGGGCTCGACACGAGCTTCCTCGCGCTGCTCGCTCCGCAGCTGATCGGCGGGATCGGTGTCGGGTTCACCTTGACCGTCAACAACGACAACGTGCTGGCGACCGCGCCCAGGGCACGGGCCGGGGCGGCGGCCGCGGTGTCGGAGACGGCGTTCGAGCTGGGCGGGGCACTGGGCATCGCCATCCTGGGCACCGTGCTGAACAGCTCCTACAGCGCCGGCCTCCGCCTGCCCGCCGGAGTGCCCGGCGAGGCCGCCAGGGAGTCGATCGCGGGCGCGCTGCGCACGGCCGAGACCCTGCCCCCGGCACTGGCCGGGCAGGTCATCGAGGCGGCCAGGGTCGCGTTCGTCGGGGCCGTGCACATCACGGCGCTCTCCACCTCGGCGATCCTGGCCGTGGTGGCGGCGCTCGCGCTGGTGGGGCTGCGGGGCGTGCCCAAGGTCATCCCCGAGGAGCGGCTGACCCCGGTCCACTGATCCAGCCGGTCAGGCCGTTGACGCGGCCGGTCAGGCCGTGGGCTCGGCCGCGCAGGGTCTGATCAGGACCGGTGACAGGCTGTCGAGGCGGGTGCCGATCATCCGGGCCAGCCCTTCGATGGCCTGGATGCCCGAGCCCTCGCCCGGCTGCTGGTCCGTCTGGACCGACAGCAGCAGATCGCGCCCCGGCCCGACGATCCGGCCGTAACTGGTGACCGCCCAGGTGTTGTGGATGAACGGCCGCGGCGTCCAGCCGTTCTTCAACGCCACCCGGTCACCTCGCCGGGCGGCGGCGCTGACCCCCCACGCCTGATCGGGCACGACGTCTCCCATCAGGCGGAGCACCAGGTCACGATCGGCGGCGCCCAGCCCCTTGTCCCCGCCGATCAGCACCTTCAGCAGCCGGAGGCGGTCGGCGGGGCTGGTGGTGGTGCCGCCCCAGTAGCGGCTCGGCCCCGGCGTCGTCTCGCGCAGCCCCACCTTCCGGTAGAACCCGCTCATCCCCTCCCCCGCCCCGACCCGCCACCACAGCGCGTCGGCGGCGGAGTTGTCGCTCTCCCTGATCATGCGTGACGCCAGATCGCGCTCGTCCGCACCCAGCCGGCTACGGCGGAGCAGCAGCGCGGTCAGGATGTCGACCTTGACGCCGCTGGCGGTGATCATGTCGTGCTGGTGCTCCCCATGGCCGAGGGTGATGCCGGTGACCCGGTCGCGCGCGGCGTACACGATGCGGCCCGACTGCCTGGCCAGGTAGCGGCCGATGTCACGGTCGAGCTCAGCCCTGGCCGCGGCCCCCGCCCGGGGGTCGTGGATGGTCAGCAGGCACCGGTCGGCACGCACCCAAGGCAGCCGTACCGCCACGGGCACCAGCGGCTCAGCCCCGCAGCTCGTCATCAGGGCCGCGGTCAGGGCGGCACCCATCCACAATCTCGCACGCACCTACAAACCCCCCAGGAAACTCACCGGGGGTACAAAACGGTCTCTTCCCGGCGGATCAGCCCGCCACACCCATCACAGGTGTTCGCGTAGGAAGTCCGCAGTCGCGTCGACGGCCTGTGTGACGTACGGCTCGCGGTCGTAGAGGTCGATGTGCTGCTTGGTGTCGACCCAGACGAGCTTCTTGGGCCGGTCGAGCCGCCGGAACGCCTCCTCCGCGCCCTCCGGCGGGCAGAACCGGTCCACCACGCCGTGCACGATCAGCGCCGGTTTGGGCGACAGGAAGTCGGCGCCCATCATGTTGTCCACGGTGATCAACTCGCGCACGCCGGCCCGCGTGACCTCGTTCGCCCAGGTCGCCGACGCGCCCCGCTCGCCGCCGTAGTAGGCGTACGGCTCGTCGCCGGGCATGGCCGCCTCGCCCTCCGCCGCCACGGCGGGAAGGTACTCCACCGGCCCGCCGAGGTCCTGCCGCTCCAGCACCTCGGTGAAGGAGGCCAGCGCCGCCTGGTAGTCCATGCCCGACCGCATCGCGTACGGGTTGTTGTACGCCCCGGCGATCCCGGCGAAGACCTTCACCCGGGGATCGAAGGCGGCGAACCGCAGCGCGTATCCCCCGCCCAGGCAGATGCCGACCGCGCCGATCCGCTCCGGGTCCACCTCGGGTCTCGCCCGCAGCAGCGACACCGCGGCCCGCAGGTCGCCCAGCTTGGCCTGCGGGTCCTCGTGGCGGCGCGGCTCACCGCCCGACTCGCCCCAGTTGCGGTGGTCGAAGGCCAGCGTCACGTAGCCCCGCGCGGCCAGCCGCTCCGCGTAGAGCCCGGCGACCTGGTCGCGCACTCCGGTGAACGGCCCGGTGAACACCAGGCCCGGCCTCGGCCCCTCTCCCTCGGGCACCCGCAGGTCCCCTGCCAGCACGATCCCATCTGCGGTGAACTCAACCCTCATGTCCCCATGTTCCCGCCTGTGCCGGTCAGGAGTCGAAGCCGAGCCCCATCCGGTCGAGCGCGCGCAGCCAGAGGTTGCGCCTGCCCTCGTGCTGGTCGGCCTGGGCGATCGACCAGCGGGTGAACTGGATCACCCCGGACCGCACCGGTTCCGGCGGGAACGGCATCGGCTTCTCCCGTACCATCCGCAGGTCGGTCCGCTCGGTGCGCTCGCCCGAGAGCAGGTCGAGCATGACGTTCGCGCCGAAGCGGGTGGCGCCGACGCCCATGCCGGTGTAGCCGACGGCGTAGGCCAGCCGGCCGCCGTGCGCCTGACCGTAGAAGGCGCTGAACCGGCTGCAGGTGTCGATCACGCCGCCCCAGCGGTGCGTGAAGCGCACCTCCGCGAGCTGCGGGAACGTGGTGGCGAAGTGGTCGGCCAGCTTGACGAACGTCTCGTCGCGCTGGTCGTACTCCGGCTTGACCAGGCCGCCGTTGTAGTAGACGGCGTCGTAGCCGCCCCACAGGATCCGGTTGTCGTCGGTCAGCCGGTAGTAGTGGAACTGGTTGGCCCCGTCGCCCACGCCCTGCCGGTTGCGCCAGCCAACGTCGGCGAGCTGCGCGCCGGTCAGCGGCTCGGTCATGAGCGCGTAGTCGTACACCGGCACCACGAAGTGCTTGAGCCGCCGCAGCAGCGGCGGGAACACGCCGGTGCCGAGCGCGACGCGGCGGCCGGTGGCGACGCCGTGCGGGGTGCGCAGGCTGATCGTGACGCCGTCGTCGGCGAGCGAGCGGACCGGGCTGCGCTCGTAGACCCGGACCCCGAGCGCGACACAGGCCTCGCGCAGCCCCCAGGCCAGCCGCGCGGGATCGAGCATGGCGCAGCCGCTGCGGTCCCAGAGCCCGCCCAGGTAGGTGGGCGAGTTGACCTCGGCCCGCACCTGGTCCTGGTCGAGCGGCACGTAGTCGAGGCCGAGCTCGGAGATGAGGTCGAGGTGCTCGTTCAGCGCGTCGAGCTGCCACGGCTCGGTGGCGACGTTCAGCTCGCCGGTGCGCTCGAAGGAGCAGTCGATGCCGTAGCGCTCCAGCGTCCGCTCGATCTCGTCGAGGTTGGCCACGCCGAGGCGTTCGAGCCGGCCGATCTCGTCGGGCCAGCGTTCGAGGCCGTTGGACAGGCCGTGGGTGAGGGTCGCCATGCAGAAGCCCCCGTTGCGGCCGGAGGCCGCCCAGCCGATCCTGCGGCCTTCGAGCAGGACGACGTCCTGCTCGGGGTCGCGTTCCTTGGCCAGCAGGGCGGTCCACAGCCCCGTGAAGCCGCCGCCGACCACGACGAGGTCGGCGCTGGTGTTGCCGATGAGCCGTGACCTTGGTTCCGGACTGGCCGGACTGTCCAGCCAGTACGGCTTGCGCTCCGCGTCAGCAAGCGCCTTCAGCGGATCCACACATTCCACTTCCCCACGATGTTGGTTCTGTGACTTTCAGGCACGACGGCGTGCCGCGACCGAGGTGGCGATGGCGATCAGCACGCCGACGCCGAAGATCAGCGTACCCATGACGTTGACCTGCGGCGGAATGCCGGTCTTGACGGACCCCACGATCCACAGCGGGAAGGTGATGGTGGAGCCGTTCACGAAGCTGGTCACCACGTAGTCGTCGATCGACAGCGCGAACGCCAGCATCGCCCCCGCCAGCACGCCCGGCATGATCGACGGCAGCGTCACCTGCCGGAACGTCCCCCAGGCGGTCGCCCCGAGATCCCTGGCCGCCTCCTCCATGGCCGGGTCCAGCACGATCACCCTGGCCCGTACGGTGACGACGACGAACGACAGCGAGAACAGCACGTGCGAGATGATGATCGTGGTCGCGTCGCGCGGCACGTTGCCCGAGACGAACAGCGACAGCAGCGACGCCCCCATGACCAGCTCGGGCGTCGAGATCGCGGCGAAGATCAGGAAGTTCGTCGTCCCCTGCCCCCGGAAGCGGTAGCGGCCGACGGCCAGTCCCAGCATGGTGCCGATCACGACCGTGATGACCGTGCTGACCAGGGCGATCACCAGCGAGTTGCGCAGCGCGACGGTCAGGTCGGAGATGTCGAAGAGGCGGTCGTACCACTTGAGGGTGAAGCCCTGCCAGGTGGTGTTCGACTTGCTCTTCTTGTCGTTGAACCCGAAAAGGATCATCACGGCGATCGGCGAGGACAGCCAGACGATGACCAGCCAGGTGTAGGCGTGCAGCAGCTTGTCCCCGAACCTGCGGCCCCTCATCTCGCCACCGCCTCGAGGACGTTCTCGGTGCCGAGCGCTCTGGCGTAGATGAAGATGCCCACGAGCAGCACGGCCATCAGCGTGAACGACAACGCCGAGGCTGTCGGGTAGTTGAGGTTCGTCAGATACTCGGTCTGGATGATGTTGCCGATCATCGTGTTCGCCGTGCCGCCGAGTATCTGCGCGTTGACCGGGTCCGCCGTGGCGGGCACGAAGGTCATGAGCACCCCGGCGAACACTCCCGGCAGCGACAGCGGCAGCACCACCCGGCGGAAGGCCGACAGCCGCGTCGCGTACAGGTCGTAGGCCGCCTCGATGACCCGCGGATCGACCCGCTCCAGCGCCACGTAGATCGGCAGGATCATGAACGGCAGGAAGTTGTAGGTCAGTCCGCCCACCACCGCGAACGTGGTGGCCAGCACGTGGAACTCGGGGTCCAGCAGGCCCCAGCCCTTCAGCGGGCCGAACAGGACGCCGTCGTCGGCCAGCAGGAAGCCCCACGAGATCGTCCGCAGCACGAACGACACGAAGAACGGCAGCAGCAGCAGGAACAGGTACACCGACTTACGTGTCCCGCCCTTGAAGGCGATCCAGTACGCCACGGGGTAGCCGATGATCAGCATCGCCACCGTGGCGAGCCCGCCGTACAGGAGGGAGCGCAGAAGCTGCGTGCTGTAGCGGCTGATCGCGTCGGAGTAGTTGGAGACGCTGAACGTCATGGCGAAGCCGTCGATCGCGTTGCCCGTCTGCAGCGAGACCGACGCCATGGCGGCCATCGGCACGACCAGGAAGATCGCCAGCCACATCCAGCTCGGCAGCGCCAGCAGGTAGGGGGTGAGCCGCTTCATCTCCTACGCCTGCGTGATCGACTGGAAGATCGGGTTGAAGACCTGCTCCTGCGCCGTGCTCAGCTTGACGTAGGTACGCAGCTTGGCGTACTCGGCCTCCGACGGGAACATCAGCGGGCTCTCGACCATCTGATCCAGCGACTGCTTCCCCTCTCCCGTCGCCTTCGTGGCCTTCTCGCGCAGCAGATCCTGCACGGCCGGCACCGGCGTGACGTACTGGATGAACTCGTCCAGCTCGGCGGCGACCGCCGGCTGGTAGAGGTAGTCCATGAGGGTGATCGCGTCGACCGGGTTGGCGGCGTTCTTGGGGATGAGCATGTTGTCGGTCCAGATCGTGCCGCCCTCCTCGGGCACCACGAACTTGACCGGCTCACCGGCGAGCTGCCGCTGGAAGACGTCGCCCGACCAGGCCATGCTGATCCAGACGTCGCCCTTGGACACGGCATCGATGTAGCTCTGGTCGTAATATTTCCGGACGATTCCGGCGTCGCGTTGGGCCTTGAGCTTCTCCCCGGCCTGCTTCCAGTCGGCCTCGGTCGACTTCTCCGGGTCGAGGCCCAGGGCGAACATGCCGAAGTTGGCGATCTCCTGAGCGTCGTTCATCATGCCGACCCGGCCCTTGTACTTCGGGTCGAAGAGCGATCCGATGCTCTTGATGTCCTCGTCCACGTACTTGGTGTTGTACGCGATCCCGGTCACGCCCGACGTGTACGGCATCGTGTAGACGTTGCCGGGGTCGTAGGAGCGTTCCTTGTACTTGTCACCGGCGTTGGCCAGGAAGTTCGGCATCTTCGCGTGGTCGAGCGGCGTGGCGTAGCCCAGCTCGATCATGTGCTGGAGCTGGATGCCGTTGGTCATCACGACGATGTCGAAGCCGGACGACTGGCCCGCCCTCAGCACGGGGTCGAGCTTGCCGAAGAACTCGGCGTTCTCATTGATGACCTCTTTGTACTGGTACGAGATACCGGTGGCCTGCTGGAACTTCTTCAGCGGCGCCTGGTCCTCGGGCATGTACTCGGGCCAGTTGGCGAAGACCACGCGGCCGTGCTTGGTCTGCTTGGCCCAGTAGTCCTTGACGGCGTCGGTCTTGGGTGCCTCCGCCTTCTTGCCCTGCACGCCGCAGGCGGCGAGGGCGAGCCCGGCGGCGGACAGACCGGCGATCCTGAAGGCGTCCCGGCGAGTGCGGGCCTGAGTCATGCCCCGCAGAAGGGCCGGGTTGAGCGAGCGGTTCATGGCTCAACTTCCAATCGCGTAAGAGTGCTGCGCCCGCCACGACAGCCAGACGGGATCGCCCCGCTCTGCGGTGGTCGTCGAGTCGAGCGCGTTTTGCTGAAATACCGTGATTTCCGCCCCATCCGCGAGGCTCACGGCATAACTCGTGTAAGTCCCCAGGTAGACCACCTCGGCCACGGTGCCGGGCACGACACTGACGTCACCGTTGGGCTTCTCCGTCGAGATGGTGATCTTCTCCGGCCGGACGGTCACGCTGACCTGACCGTCCTGCTCCGGCACCAGCACCCGGCCGCCGCCGATGGGCAGCACGCCGCCGGTCGCCGTGCCCGCGAGCAGGTTGGAGGTGCCGATGAACCCGGCCACGAAGGTCGTCGCGGGCCGCTCGTAGATCTCGCGCGGCCCGCCCAGCTGCTCGACCAGGCCGTCGTTCATGACCGCGATCCGGTCGCTCATGGTGAGCGCCTCGCCCTGATCGTGCGTCACGTACACGAACGTGATGCCGACCTCGCGCTGGATGCGCTTGAGCTCGATCTGCATGGCCTGGCGGAGCTTGAGGTCGAGCGCGCCGAGCGGCTCGTCGAGCAGGAGCGCCCGCGGCTTGTTGACCAGGGCGCGCGCCAGCGCCACCCGCTGCTGCTGACCGCCGGACATCTCGCGCGGCCGGCGTTTCTCCCGGCCGGTGAGATCGACGATCTCCAGCATCTCGCCCACGCGCTGCCTGATCTCCGGCTGCGCGACCTTGCGCTGCTTGAGCCCGAAGGCCACGTTGTCCCACACGCTCATGTGCGGGAACAGCGCGTAGGACTGGAAGACCATGTTCACGTCACGCTTGTTCGGCGGGACGTCCGTCACATCGTTGCCGTGCAGCCTGACCACGCCGCGCGACGGGTCCTCGAACCCGGCGATCATCCGCATGGTCGTGGTCTTGCCGCAGCCGGACGGGCCGAGGAGGGAGAAGAACTCCCCCTCGGCGATGCCCAGCGTGATGCCCTTGACGGCCTGGACGACCTCGCCGTGTGAGAGGTACTCCTTGACGACGTCATCTAGTTCGATCGCGTTCAGCTCGGCCATGTCCAGGCACTGTCCTCTTAGTCGCCGATGTAGTGCATGACGTGCTTGACCCGGGTGTAGTCATGCAGACCGAACACCGAAAGGTCCTTGCCGTACCCCGAGTGCTTGAAGCCGCCGTGCGGCATCTCCGACACGAACGGGATGTGCGTGTTCACCCAGACCACGCCGAAGTCGAGCCTGTTGGACATGCGCATGGCGCGGCCGTGGTCGGACGTCCAGACGGAGCCGCTGAGGCCGTATCTGACGTCGTTGGCCTTGGACAGCGCGTCGGCCTCGTCGGAGAACGTCTGGACGGTGATGACCGGGCCGAACACCTCGTTCTGCACCATCTCGTCGTCCTGCTTGAGCCCGTCGACGATGGTGGGGGCGAAGAAGTAACCCTTTTCGCCAACCCGGTGACCGCCGGTGAGCACCTTGGCGTGCGCCGGGACGCGCTCGATGAAGCCCTGCACCTTGGCCAGCTGGCTCTCGTTGTTGAGCGGGCCGTACAGTGCCTCGTCATTGGACAGGTCACCGGTCACGGTGCCCGCTGCGGCCTCGGTGAGGGCTGCGACGAACTCGTCGTGCACGCTCTCATGGACCAGTACCCGGCACGCGGCGGTACAGTCCTGCCCCGCGTTGTAGAGGCCCGCGGTGGCGATGTCGCCGGCGGCCTTGCGCAGGTCCTTGACGTCCTCGAAGACCACGACGGGCGCCTTGCCGCCGAGCTCCAGGTGAACCCGCTTCACGTCCTCGGCGGCGGTCTTGGCCACCGCCATGCCCGCGCCGACGGAACCGGTGATGGCGACCATGGCCGCGGTCGGATGGCCCACGACGAGCGCGCCGGTCTCCCGGTCACCCGTCACCACGTTGAAGACCCCGGCGGGCAGTACCGAGCCGATGATCTCGGCCAGCTTGAGCGTGGAGGCCGGGGTGGTGTCGGACGGCTTGAGCACGATCGTGTTACCGGCGGCCAGCGCGGGAGCGATCTTCCAGACCGCCATCATCATCGGGTAGTTCCACGGCGTGACCTGCCCGATCACGCCGATCGGCTCGTGCCTGATGACGCTGGTGTGCTCGGCGAGGAACTCGCCCGACGTCGGGCCCTCCAGCGTACGGGCCGCGCCGGCGAAGAAGCGGAAGTGGTCGGACGCGACCGGGGTCTCGTCCTCGGACATGCGGGCCCGCGGCTTGCCGGTGTTCAGGCACTCCGCCTCGTTGATCTCGTCGGCCCGGGCGTCGATGGCGTCGGCGACCTTGAGCAGCAGGTTGGCCCGCTCCCCTGGGGTCGTCTGTCCCCATGACTCGAACGCGGCAGCCGCGGCGGCGTAGGCGCTGTCGATGTCCTCGGTGCCCGAGATCGGGGCCTGCAAGTAGGCCTCGCCCGTACACGGATCGATGACATCGGAGAATCGGCCGCTCTTGGCGTCCACGAACTCACCGTTGATGAAGTTCTGCAGACGGGTGGTCAAGGTATGACCTCCTCGTGAGGTGGCTGAGATGCCGAGACTCTTACAGAGCACATGCATCACGACAAGGGATTTCGTGGCGAATATATCAAATTGCTACGAAATCGCTTGACAGAGGGCCAATAGCTGACACCATGTCGCACCAGGACGGCAACGCGGCGGGAATGCGCCCGCAACGCCGGACCGCTAGGAGGCCCCCTCACGATGTCCACGCCGCCCCGCGTACGCCGTAGCAATGACGCCGCCCCCGCGCCGTTCGTGCTCGACGATCTCTCCAAACAGATCATCGAGCAGCTCCAGGGCGATGGGCGCATGCCGTACGCGGCGATCGGCAAGGCCGTCGGCCTCTCGGAGGCGGCGGTCAGGCAGCGGGTGCAACGCCTGCAGGAGGCCGGAGTGATGCAGATCGTCGCCGTCACGGACCCCCTCACGCTCGGCTTCCCGCGCCAGGCGATGATCGGGGTGAACTGCGAGGGCGATCTGGATTCGATCGCGGACGAACTGGCGGCCATCGACGAGATCGACTACGTCGTCCTGACGGCCGGGTCCTTCGACGTCATCGTCGAGGTGGTGTGCGAGGGTGACGGGCACCTGCTGGAGATCCTCAGCAAGATCCGGGCCATTCCGGCGGTGCGGGCCACCGAGTCGTTCGTGTACCTGAAGCTGCGTAAGCAGACTTACTCGTGGGGGACACGCTGAGCTGACTCGAGGCGGGCCCGTGGGTCCGCCTCGGTCTTCGTTCACGTGCGGGTCAGGCGAAGAGCTCGTCTGCTGTGGAAATCAGGGCCACTCGACCTAGCCACAGCTCGAGGCATGCGGCGTCATTGCAGGCGCTGATGCGCTCACGGTCGCTGTCGGACAGCACGACCCCTCGGGAATCGAGCACCTTGAGCACCACCTTGACCATCCCCTCGGTCTCGCCCTTTGCGAGCAGGCTGCGGGCGTACTCCCCCCGATAGAGGTAGCTTTCAGGCAAAGAGCTCCTCCACCGTGGAGACCAGGCCCACCCGCTCCAGCCACAGCTCGAGGCGTGCGGCGTCATTGCAGGCTGTGATGCGCTCACGGTCACCGTCAGACAGCACGACCCCTCGAGACTCAAGCACCTTGAGCAGCGCCTTGACCTCGCCCTTTACTTCGCCTTTCACTTCGCCCCTGGCCTCGCCCTTGGCGAGCAGGCTTTGGGCGTACTCCCCCTGGTAGAGGTAGGTCTCTGTGGCCATGAGTCGCTCCATTTCCTTCTGCGCGTTGCCTTCCAGCGCCACGGTGACATATTCAGCGTAGCGTCGCGCCACGTCCGGATCGAGGCCGTCCAAAGCCTCCGTAAGCGCGGCGAGGATGTCCGCTATCTCTGGATGATCGCTCTGGGTGATCGCGGAGATGGCCGCTAGACCGATGTTGCCGACCGCCTCCGCGACGTCAGTGATGGCCTTGGTGTTGTCGGGGCCGATCACCAGCGGGGTCAGGGTCAGGCCGGGGTGGCCCGTTTCCACGGGGCGCGCGGCCCAGCGGGCCGTGGCCCGGTCGGGACAGATGACGACCAGGCAGACGGGACAGTTGTCACGAGCGCGGAGGTTGGCGATGTAGGCGAGCCAGGACCAGCGCTTGTCTTTGTCGTCGCTCAGTTGAACCTCGACGACGACGCCCAGCCTGGTGCTGGGGTCGTCGCCGTACAGCAGCGCCGCGTCCGCCCGGTAGGGAGCCGGCACAGCCTCCGACAAGTCGCTGCAGACCCGGGTGCCCTCGGACTCGACGGGTATCGGGAGGGCGAACAGTTCGCGCAGTATGTGCGCCATATGTCCATGGTCGAGAGTAGAGATCCCGACCAGCCCCTCATGCAATGGGGTGATCATGGTCGAGATATTACTCTCCGCGATCGTTACATTACCGTTAGTTGGCCAATTGAATGGTGGCGATCTCCCAAGGGCGCAGCGCAAGGCGGACGGTTCCGGATGAGACAGGCAGCGGGTCGCCTGGGCGGCCGCGGAGGTCGGCATGGCGAGCCTGGGTGAACGAGCCGGAGATGACCGCGTTCGCGGAGCTTTCCGACAAAGCCACGACGCGCAGTTCGTGCCAGCCGTCGCGGACCCTGAGCGAGGTCATGACCACGCCGTCGCCCGTCACCGACAGGCCGGAGGCCGCCGGGGGCAGGGTGAGTGACGGGTCGCCGGTGCCGGGGACGGCGAGGAGGTCGTGCCGGAACGTCTCGGCCGCCGGCGGCACCGCCTCCCACGAGCCGCTGTACGGCATGAGCGCCAGGCTGACCGTGCGCAGGCCGCGTGACTGGGCGGCCGGGGTCGGCAGTTGGGGGCCCGCCGGCTCGGGGCGCATGGCGTGCAGGTTGCGTGAGAGGTAGCCGACCGAGCGCAGCAGTGTGAGAGCGAGCTCCGCGCCATCGTCGGCCAGCTCGTACTCGGTGACGTGCTCCAGCAGCGCCGCGACCCCGCCGGCGGCCACCCACCCGGAGGCCGGGAACGTGGGCAACGGCACCTCGCCGCAGCCCGCCTCCGAGGTCAGACCGCGTGTGACGACCGCGAACTGGCCCTCCGCGTACGAGGCCGCCGCCTGCGCGGGCAGCGGTACGTGCAGGCGTACCCGGTGGTCGGAGCACCGGTTGTCGAACGAGACGTGCAGTCTGACGTACGGCTCGCCGGCCCGCAGTTCGACCCGCGTGTCGACGACGATCTCCTCGGTCGTCTCGGTCCTGGCGGCGGCCGGGATCTCCGGGGTGCCCTCGATGCCCTGGCCCGCGGCGGGCCAGCGGTAGGTGCGGCGGACGTCGAAGGCGGCCAGCAGCGGGCCCGAGTAGACCGGCGTCAGCTCGACCGACTCCGGGTCCGACACGATCCGGTCGTCGGCCGGGGGCGCGTAGTTGTAGGTGTCGCCCACGTCGCCGCCGTCCACGATGCGGCCCGCGCCCGTGATGACGGTCCCGTCGGCGCCGGTCAGCGTCAACGTCCCGTCCGCCGCCACCTCGACACGCAGCAGCCCGTTGTCGAGCGCCCGCTCCTCGGCCCGCACCCCGGCGACCGGCACACTCACAGCTGAGGAGCCACCGGACGCCGCCGAGGCGCCGTGCGACGCCGGGGAACTGTCCGACGCCGGCGAGCCGTGCACAGCCGAGGAGTCGTGCACGGTCGAGGAGTCGTGCACGGTCGAGGAGTCGTGCGACGCCGACGAGCCGTACGGTGCCGGGCGGACGCTCGTGTGTCCCAAGGGCGGCGTCTCGACGAGCGCGGCCACCGTACGGCGGGCCTCGGCGACGATCCGCACCCGGGTCACCCCGTCCAGCGCCCCGCGTACCTGCGCCACGTTGAAGGCCACCGCGGACTCCCGCGCCACCGTGAACGTCAGCGTGCCGTCCTCCACCGACCAGCCGGTGATGTGCTGACCGTACAGCTCCGTGCCGTGGATGAAGGTCAGCGCGGTGGCCGGGTCCATCTCGGCATCCAGCAACAGCGTGGGCGCGTACTCCAGAGTCTGCGCGGGCACCGGCGCACCGGTCGGGTCCACCAGCGGGTCCCGGCCCGCCACGTCCAGCAGCACGACGCCGCGCCGGGTGGCGGGCGTCGGGTTGACGACGAGCACCCCGTCCGACGGTACGGCGGCGGACAGCCTGGCCGTCACCATGTCGCGTACGGCCTGCCCGAGCTGCTCGGCCTCGGCGATGCGCGCGGCGACCTGCTGGGCCGTGTCGTCGACGCCGCAGCCGGTCACCGAGTCGTGCCCGCTGGCGTCCACCAGCCGCCACCACGCCATGTCGAGGAACCGGCCGGGCCAGTCGCCGCCCCACAGCGTGGCCAGCGGCTCGGCGTAGCGCTCGACCATCCGCTCGGCCCGCCCCATGGCCTGCTTGACGTGGGCGCGCACGGAGATGACGCCGGGCAGGATGTTCGCGCGGGCGTGTGAGCGCAGCTCGCCGGAGACCCGGGGCAGCCCCTCCACAGAACCCGAATAAGCACCGATATATCCGGTCAAGGTGTCCATGCGGGCGCCGATGTCGGCCACCATGCCGGGCAACCCGCGTACGGGAGCCGAATGGTCGGTCCCGTACATCGCCAGCAGCGCCCCCTCGGGCCCGTGCCATTCCCGCATCCGCTGGATGAACTCGGCGGCCCGCTCCGGCAGCCGCGCGGGATCC
Source organism: Nonomuraea sp. NPDC026600 (assembly GCF_040638335.1). Classification (NCBI taxonomy): domain Bacteria; kingdom Bacillati; phylum Actinomycetota; class Actinomycetes; order Streptosporangiales; family Streptosporangiaceae; genus Nonomuraea; species Nonomuraea sp. NPDC026600. The sequence continues at coordinate 24,767 of NZ_JBEZYD010000051.1, read as the reverse complement.
TCGAAGAGGTGCGCCCCGTTGCCGTATCCACCGGCAGGCAGGTACTGCGTCCGCAGAGCCGTGCCGTCAGGCGCGACCCAGGCGAAGGCGTCGGTCACCACGGACGACGGCACCCCGCGATAGACGCAGGCGTGCAGCAGCCCGGCCCGCCGCAGGATCTGCGGCATCTGAGCCGTGTGCCCGAACATGTCGGGCAGATATCCCACCGCCATGGCCCCGCCGAGCTTGTCGGCCCGGCTCATGCCGAGTTCGAGGTTGCGCACGATGTTCTCGCCCGAGCACAGGAACTCGTCGAGCAGGATCTGCCACGGCCCGACCGCCAGCCGCCCGGACTCCACCAGGGCGGCGACGCGGTCGCGGTTCTCCGGCCGGACCTCCAGGTAGTCGTCGACGCAGGCCAGTTGACCGTCGAGGGTGAAGTGGTAGCCGGGCTCGCGCTCCATCGTGTCGAGCACCTCGTCGAGCAGCGCCACCAGCCGCAGCCGGAACCGCTGGAAGGGCTCGTACCACTCCCGGTCCCAGTGCGTGTGCGGGACGACGACGATTTCGGCGGTCACGCGGCTTCCCCTCCGATCGGCAGGTCATGCTGTACGGCGAAGCAGGCGGCGATGCTCTGGGCCGTGACGATGTCCGCCAGCCCACCGGCCGCGGCGGTGAGCGGCGGCTTGCCCTCGTTGACGTAGGCGTGGAAGGCGGCCAGTTGCACCTCGAACGCCTCGGTCACGTCCCGCCATTCGGCCCGGCTCTCTCCCCCGGAGACCCCCGAGACCACGGTCAGCGTCGTGGGCGCGTTCAGCAGGTAGGGAGCGGGGAAGACCAGCTCCAGCGAGCCCCTGTCGTGGTGGATGGCCACGGTCTCCCGGTAGGCCGGGTAGTCCTCCAGGTAGTGCCACCGGATCGAGAACCGCCCGCTGACGGGCAGCGTCCCGGAGACCTCGATGGACCCCGGTCCCGGCCCCCACGTCTCAACTGCCGAAATATCGACAGGCGACCCGGTAAAGCGCCTCAAGAGCGACAAATCGTGGCATATCGAGCCGAGGGCCACCCCATAAAGGGCCCGGACGGAGTCGGGAGCCGAGTCCCCGAGCGCCCGGGAGACCAGCGCGTCATCCGCCGCGCGCAGCGAGGCCAGCAGTTCGGGGTCCACGTCACGGGCCGCCGTCAGGTTCGCGAAGGCCAGTTGGGACCCGGCGCTCGGGTGCAGCACGGTCACCTCGACCGACCGGATCACGGCCGGACCGCCCAGCTCGGCCAGCAGCTCCTCGGCCCGGCGCACCGCCGGGTCGTACTGCTTCATGTAGCCGACCATCAGCCGCCCTTCGGGCAGCGCCTCGACCTCGGCCCTGGTCAGCGCGAGCGGCTTCTCGCAGAGCACGGCGTAGCCCGCGGCCAGCGCCTGGCGTACCGGCTCGCCATGGGAGCCGGAGGCGAGGATGACCACGGCGTCGAACCCGCCCTCGGCCAGCATGCCCTCCACGGCCGTGAAGCGCTTCGGCGCCCCCAGCCGGTCGCCGACGGCGTCGGCGGCGGTCCGTGACAGGTCGCAGACGGCGGTCACCTCGAACAGGTCACGGCGCCTCGACAGCAGCGGTACGTACACCGCCTGCGTGACGGCACCGCACCCGACAAGCGCGATCTTCAAAGCCCGATCCTCCAGCGTGGGGTCAGCCTGGGAGTCACAGTCCCAGTTCTCTCAGCTTCTCGCGATTGGCCGCCTGATCGGCGATGTTCCGCTCAACCGACCGGCGGCCCGGCAGGGTGTCCTGCTCGACGATGACCCAGCCCTGGTAGCCGATCTCGTCGAGCACGCGGACCACACCCGGCAGGTCCAGCTCGCCCTCGCCCAGCGGGGCGAACCCGCCGCGGCCCATGAGCTCGCGCAGGTCCACGCCGTCGGCGAGGGCCTGGCCGAGTATCGCGGTGTCGCCGTCCTTGATGTGGACATGGCCGACCCGGGCCGACCAGTCGCGTAGCGCGGTCACCGGGTCGCCGCCGGCCAGCAGCAGGTGGCCGGTGTCGAGGCAGAGCTGCACGTCGGTCAGCTCCAGCAGCCGTTCGACGTCCTCGGGCGTCTCGATGTACGTGCCGAGGTGGTGGTGGAAGGCGGGCTCGAAGCCGCGTTCCCGGCAGCGGTCGGCCGCGATCTGCACCCGCGAGGCGTAGCCGGGCCAGTCGGCGGCGGCCAGCCCCGGAGCGTTCCCGCCCGGCCTGGCGAACCTGGCCGGGGAGCCCGAGCAACCGAGTGTGGGCCGCGGCGCCAGGTGCTCGGGCGCGGCCGGAGCGGCGGCGAACACGTCGAGCGTCGCCTCCAGCGCCACCAGCCCCTTCTCGAACTCCGCGGGGTCGCTGTAGCGCAGGTCGGCCCAGCCGCCGGCGAGCAGCAGCCCGTCGAGCCGCTTCACCAGATCCGCGCCGGTGCCGAGATAGCCGATGGGTCCCAGGTCGATGCCCGCGTAGCCGGCGTCGGCGAGCGCGCGGACCATCCGGTCGGCGGTCAGCGGCGGCGGCGCGTCGGCCAGTTCGAACACGCCGAAACTCACGGGGGCGTTGGCGACTTGTATTACTCGCATAGCGCGATTACCTCGTTCTCGTACGTTTCCAGGCGATGCCTTCCCTCTCCCACAGGGACCAGTACCCGCTCACCGCGGATGACCTGGCGATCGCCGCCGGGGCGCACCAGGACGAGGCCGTCGGCGTCGAGCGCGAGCAGTTCGTCGCCCAGTCTGAGCAGCAGCGGCTCGCCGGGGCCCGCGGAGATCGCGGTACGTCCCGCGGCGACGGCATCGAAGATCGTGCTGGTGTCCTCGGCCAGGACCCAGGTGGTGGGCGCGCCCGGCAGGCCGTCGTCGCCGACACGGTGGAAGTCGCTGGCGCCGATCGCGACCAGGTCGGGGTGCCAGGCGTCGGCCCAGGCCAGGGGCGCGCCCCAGCGCCGGTCCCACCAGCCGGAGTGCCAGACCTCGGCGATCCGCGGCCGTTCGGTCACCGGCTGGAGCCAGGCGCAGTCGCCGCCGAGCGGGTGGTTGATCGAGATCAGCCCGCCCTCGCGCGCGGCGTGCCGGACCCAGGAGTCGGCGGGCTGCCGGAAGTCCACCCAGCCGACGTCGCCGAACACGTTGGCGTGCCCCCGGTCGGTGGTGACCTCTTGGCCGGGCAGCAGCGCGATGCCGCGGTCGTTCCCGAGCCAGGGGTGGTGGCTGACGGTGTTGTGGTCGGTGACGACCAGGAAGTCGAGGCCGCGGCCCTTGGCCAGCTCGGCCAGCTCGGGGATGGTCAGCACGCCGTCGCTGTGGACGGTGTGGGCGTGGAAGTCGCCGGCGAACCAGCGCAGCCCGTCGACGCCGGGCAGGTCGCGGCGCGGCGGCCGTTCCCCGTGCGGCGGCTCCTCGGCCACCGGCCGAGGCGGCACGGCAGGCTCGGTGCGGATCTCCAGCGTGAAGTCGAGGCCCTGCGGCGGCACCCGGTGCAGCCGCAGCCACACCTGCCACGTCCCCGCCGGCAGTTCGCCGGGCAGGTAGCCGGGCGTGGCCCAGTCGGTGGTGATCGTGTACTCGTCGCGCGCACCGCCCGACCAGCCGCGGAACCCGTCCGGCGAGCCGCACCCGAGGTCGAGCACCCCGAGCGACCGGTCGAAGCTCAGCCGCACGGTCAGCGCGCCGGTGCCGCCGGGCACCTCGAAGGGCACCTCGCGCAGGATCCGTTCCAGCCGGTCGTCCAGGCTCCAGTGGCCGTGGATCAGGGTCATGCCGACACCAGCTCGCCGTCGCGGTAGACCAGGGCCCGGTCGCGGCGGGGCGTCGCGAAGCCGTCGACGCCCAGCTCGGGCTCGTCGCCCTCGGGCACGACCGCCTGGACGAGCACGTCGCCGACCTCCAGTGTCACCAGGTGGGACGCGCCCAGGTTCTCCACGATGGCCACCTTTCCGCCCAGCGAGCCCTCGGCGGGCTCGGCCGAGTAGGTGTTGTACTCGGGCCGCACGCCGTACACGATCCGCTCGCCGTCGGCCAGTAAGCCCTCGGCCGAGACAGGGACCGGCACCTTGCACCCGGCCACCTCCAGCGTGTCACCGCGGACGGTCCCGTCGAGCAGGTTCATCGGCGTCGAGCCGATGAAAGCGGCGACGAAGGTGTTGGCGGGCCGCTGGAACACCTCGGCCGGCGTGCCGATCTGGCGGATGTGCCCGGCCTCCATGACGGCCATCCGGTCGGCCATGGCCAGGGCCTCGGCCTGGTCGTGGGTGACGAAGACGGTGGTGACGCCGAGCTCGCGCTGCAGCTTCTTCAGGAACGTACGGGCCTCCAGCCGGAGCCGGGCGTCGAGGTTCGACAGCGGCTCGTCGAACAGGAACGCCCGCGCCTGCGTCGCCATGACGCGGGCCAGCGCGACCCGCTGCTGCTGGCCGCCGGACAACTGGCCGGGGCGGCGGTCCATGAGCTGGTCCAGGCCCAGCCGGGTGCCGACCTCCAGGGCCTTCTGCTGCCGGGCGGCCTTGCCGACCTTCTTGATGCGCAGGGGGTAGGCGATGTTGTCGTTGACGTCCATGTGCGGGAACAGCGCGTAGTCCTGGAAGACCATCGCGATGTCCCGGCCGCCCGGCTGGACGCCGGTGACGTCGCGGTCGCCGATGACGACGGCGCCGCCGGTGGCGGTCTCCAGCCCGGCGATCGTGCGCAGCAGCGTGGTCTTGCCGCAGCCGGACGGGCCGAGCAGGGCGAAGAACTCACCGTCGGGGATGGCCAGGTCGAGCGAGTCGAGCGCTTTGACCCCCCCGGGATAGACCTTGGTCAGTCCTCGCAGTTCGATTGCGGCCATCAGCGCTTGATCCCTCCGTGGAAGCGGAAGCCGTACTTCTTGCTGACGAACAGGTACATGAGCACCACAGGGACCGAATAGAGCAGGCCGAACGTGGACAGCAGGGTGAGGTTGGCCTGGCCGCCCTCGGTGTACAGCGTGTACATGATGACTGCCGCAGGCTGCTTCTCGACATCGCTCAGCAGCAAGTACGGCATCAGGAAGTTGCCCCACACGTTGGCCACGGCCCACACCGCGATCGTCGCCAGCCCCGGCCGTACCAGGGGGACGACCACGTGGCGGACGATCTGCAGCGGCGAGGCCCCGAAGACGCGCGCCGACTCCTCGTACGACTTCGGCGTCGAGTCCATGAAGTCCTTGAGCATGAAGATCGCCGCGGGCAGCAGGCCGCCGCTCAGGATGAGGATCAGCCCGAACTGCGAGTCGATCAGGTTCAGCTCGACGGCCAACTGGAACAGCGGCACCATCGCGGCCGTACCGGTGATGATCGAGGACAGCAGCAGCAGCGCGTAGAGCAGCGCGTCGCGCCCCGGCAGCCGCACCCGGCTCAGCGCGTACGCGGCCAGCGCCGCGAAGAGCACCACGAGCAGGGCGGTGCCGACCGCCAGCACCAGCGAGTTCAGCAGCGACGGGAGCGCGTACGGGTGCTCCAGGATCGCCGTGAAGTTGTCCAGCGTGAAGTCGGGCACCCGGACCTCGTAGGTGGGGTCCGAGGTGAACGGCGCGGCGGCCAGCCACAGCAAGGGGATGGTGAAGAAGGCCAGCAGCACCGCGATCAGCGTGTAGAAGCCGATCCGGCCCAGCACGAACCGCGTCATTTCTTACTCCTGAGCAGGCGCAGGTAGAACACCGCCACGACCAGGTTGATCAGCAGGATCACCGTGGAGACGGCGGCGCCGTAGCCCAGCTCCTGGCCCAGCAGCGCGACCTTGTAGACGTGGACGGCCAGCACCTCGGTCTGACCGTCGGGCCCGCCCGCGGTGAGCATGAACGGGGTGAAGTCGTTGAACGTCCACAGGCTGATCAGCAGGAGGTTCGTCAGGATGTGTCCCCTGATGTGGGGGAACACCACGTCACGCAACTGCTGCCAGCCGGAGGCCCCGGCCAGGCGGGCGCTCTCCAGGTGCGAGGGCGGCACGTTCCCGAGCGCGGCGCCGTACAGCATCATCGAGAACGCGGCGCCGCGCCAGGTGTTGAAGACGACGATCGACAGCATCGGGTGGTCGAGCAGCGGCGCGAAGCCCGGCAGGTGGAGCAGCGCCTGGAGCGTGCCCCCGTCGCGGTCCAGCAGCGCCACCCACAGGAACGAGACCACGGCGCTGGGCAGGATCCAGGCCAGGATGACCAGGCCCTCGACGGCCCGCTTGAGCGGTCCGGTGCGATCGCGCATCAGCCAGGCGATCGTGAACCCGAGCACGACCTGGCCGATGACGGCCGAGCCGAGCACGAACTGGACGGTCAGCCAGGTGGAGTTCCAGAACGCGGGGTCGGAGACCGCCTTGACGAAGTTGTCGAAGCCGACGAGCTTGGGCTCGGCGGCGGCGGTGCCGGTCAGGCGGTAGTTGGTGAGGCCGAGATAGAGGACCCAGAGCGCGGGGAAGACCAGGAAAACCGCGATCAGCGCCAGCGCGGGCGCCACGAAGGCGCCCGCTCTCAGCCTGCCCAGGCCCGCCGCGTCCGAGCTGTAGCGGCGGGCCGGCGCCTCGTCGATGACCTCAGGAGCCTCAGGAGGCGATGTTGCCTGCGCCACCGACGATTCCTTCGAGTTTCTTCTGGTAGTCGGCGGCTGCCTGGTCGGGTGCCGTGCCCCCGACGACGGCGGCCGTGGCCTCCTGGAGCGCGGCCGACACCTGCGGGTAGACGGCGACCGGCGGCCGGTAGGCCGTCAGCGGCAGCACCTTCTCCGAGATGAACGTCAGCAGCGGCTCCCCGGCGAGGATCTCCTTGTTGACGTCGGTACGCGGGGTGATGCGCACGTTGCCGTTCTTGGTCTCCTCTTTCAGCGCATCCGGCGAGAGCGTGAAGGCCAGCAGGTCGAAGGCCTCCTTCGGATGCTTGCTGTTGGGGTTGACGGTACGCAGCGCGCCGCCCGACATGCTGACGAAGTCCTGGCCGCGCAGGCCCTTGCCCGGCTCCATGGCCGGGATCATGGCGTAGCCCACGGTCTGGTCGCGGTCGGCCATCTTGGCCACGCCGGTTGTGGGGTTGACGACGCCGCGCCAGAAGTAGTCGCCCTCCATCAGAATGCCGATCTTGCCGCCGGCGAACTGCTGGAAGGACTTGTCGCGGCCCTTGGCCTCCTGCTGGAGCTTGGGATCGCCGAGGCCGCTACCGCCGTAGATCTTCTGGTAGAGGCCGAGCGCGTCCTTGAGCGGCTGAGAGGCCCCGGTCCACTTGCCGTCCTTCTGGACCTCACCGCCCGCGCCCGCCAGCAGCGGGAGCACACCCTGCATCGAGGTGGCCTCGCCCATCGCGGTGCCCGCGTTGATCTGGATCGGCACCGGGACGCCCGACGACTTCAGCTTGGTGCCGGCGTCGAGGATCTCCTGCCAGCTCTTCGGCTGCCAGTCGGCCGGCAGGCCCGCCTTCTGGAAGAGCGTCTTGTTGAAGTAGAGCACCCGGCCGTCCGTGCCGACGGGCAGCGCGTACTTCTTGCCGTTGAACGTGGCCAGCCCCTGAACCGACTCGGGGATCTGCTGCCAGCCGTCCCAGCCGTCGGCGCTCGCCCCGACGACGTCGGACAGCGGCTTGATGTAGCCCGCCTCGGCGAACTCGCCGGCCCAGATGCCGTCGATGTCGATCACGTCCGCGCCCTTGCCCGACTTCAGGTCGAGGGAGAGCTTGGTCTTGTACTGCTCGTCGTCGACACCGCTGGGGACGAACTTGACCTTGACGTCCTTCCCCTTCGCCTTCTCGGCCGCCTCGAACTTGGGGACGACCCAGTTGGCGAGGAAGTCGGCCGCCGCCGCGTTCTTGCCGCCCGCGATGGCGTTCTGCGCGATGGTTAACTCGATCGTGCCACCGCTGTCACCGCCGGACGACTGGCCGCACGCGGCGAGCCCCAGCGTGGACACGGCGAAGACCGCGACCACGCCTACCGACCGATTCCGCAATCCCATACAAACCCTCCGACACGTCCTAAAGACACGAAGACGGCCAATATGTCATGACATCCAGATGACGTAAAGGTCTGCCGATATTTCGCCCATATGTCCGCATGCTGCATCTTTATTACGAGGAGGTCTCGGTGACGGTCCGCCGTTAAGTGATCCGCCCATAGGAGATTCGGCCGGGGCACAATCTCTGACATAGCGGACATCCGAATGTCATGACAATATGCCTTAGTAGGCAATAAGGCTCCGTCCACACCTGGCTGAAGATCCCCGTGGTCGCCGAGATGGAACGCGTCATGGCCGCCACCACGCTGCCCGCGCTGCTGCTCGGCGGCGACCCGCCCGACATCGACGCGGCCTACGCCGGCTGGGACCGCGCGCTGCGCCTGCCGGGCGTGCGCGGGCTCGTCATCGGCCGCGCGCTGCTCTACCCTCCGGACGACGACGTCGCCGCCGCCATGGACGGCGCGGCCGCCCTGGTTCGAGAGGTGCGCTCATGACATACCTTCCGTACGGGAAGTCCGCCAACGGGCCGTGGTCGGTGGAGATCACGCCCTCCTTGGCCGGCTGGACCTACTCGGGGCTGCGCGTGGCCCACCTCGGCGACGACCCGGTCTCCTTCTCCACCGGCGAGGAGGAGATGCTGGTCCTGCCGCTGTCGGGCTCGTGCACGGTGACGTGCGGTACCGAGCGGTTCGAGCTGACGGGCCGCGCGTCGGTGTTCGCCGGCCCCTCCGATTTCGCCTATATCCCGATTTCTACTGATGTGACGGTGGAGGGGTCGGGCCAGATCGCGTTCCCGTCCGCTCGGGCGACCCGGCGGCTGGCTCCCCGGTACGTCCCGGCCTCGGCGGTGCCGGTCGAGATCCGCGGCGCGGGCCAGGCCAGCCGCCAGGTGAACAACTTCTGCGCCCCCGGCGTCTTCGAGTGCGACAAGCTCGTGGCCGTGGAGGTGCTCACGCCGGGCGGCAACTGGTCGTCCTATCCCCCGCACAAGCACGACACCTTGCATGAGGGCGAGGCCGTGCTCGAGGAGATCTACTACTTCGAGGTGGCCGGCGACGGTCTGGGCTACCAGCGCGTCTACGGCTCCGAGCGGGGCCAGATCGACACGCTGGCCGAGGTCTCGTCCGGTGACGTGGTGCTGGTGCCGTACGGCTACCACGGCCCGTCGATGGCCGCGCCCGGCTACGACCTGTACTACCTGAACGTCCTGGCCGGTCCCGCCGACGAGCGGTCGATGGCGTTCTGCGACGACCCCCGGCACGCCTGGATCCGCTCCTCCTGGGAAGGCCAGGACATCGACCCGAGACTGCCGTTCGGGAGGACCTCATGACCCGCTTGACCGTGGCGCAGGCCGTGGTGCGTTTCCTGGCCCGGCAGTGGAGCGAGCGCGACGGCGTCGAGCACCGGCTGTTCGGCGGCTGCTCCGGCATCTTCGGCCACGGCAACGTCGCCGGGCTCGGCCAGGCGCTGGCCACCTCGACCGAGGACCTGCCCTACCGCCTGAGCCGCAACGAGCAGGCGATGGTGCACACGGCCGCCGCCTACGCGCGGGCCAGCAACCGGCTGTCCACCCTGGCCTGCACCACCTCGATCGGGCCCGGCGCGACCAACATGATCACCGGCGCGGCGGGCGCGACGATCAACCGCCTGCCCGTGCTGCTGCTGCCCGGCGACGTGTTCTCCACCCGGGTCGCCAATCCGGTGCTCCAGGAGCTCGAAGACCCCCGCTCCTACGACATCTCGGTCAACGACTGCTTCAAGCCGGTGTCGCGCTTCTGGGACCGGATCAACCGGCCCGAACAGCTCCCATCGGCGCTGCTGGCCGCCACGCGGGTGCTCACCGACCCGGCCGACACGGGCGCGGTGACGCTGGCGCTGCCCCAGGACGTCCAGGCCGAGGCGTACGACTGGCCGGACGAGCTGTTCGAGCGCCGCCTCTGGCACGTGCCGCGACCGCGCCCCGAGCGGTCGGCCCTGGCGCGGGCGGCCGAGCTGATCAAGTCTGCGAGCCGGCCGCTGATCATCGCCGGTGGCGGGGTGATCTACAGCGAGGCCACGGCCGAGCTGCGGGCCTTCGCCGAGACATGCGGCATCCCGGTCGCCGAGACCCAGGCGGGCAAGGGCGCGCTGCCGTACGGGCATCCGCTGGCGATGGGCGCGGTCGGCGTGACCGGCACCACCGCGGCCAACGCGCTGGCCCGCGAGGCCGACCTGATCATCGGCGTCGGCACCCGCTACAGCGACTTCACCACGGCCTCCCGCTCGCTCTTCGCGGCCGGGACGCGGTTCGTCAACCTGAACATCACCGGCTTCGACGCGGCCAAGCTCTCGGGGCTCCAGGTGGTGGCCGACGCCCGCGAGAGCCTGACCGAGCTGGCCGGGGCCTGCGCGGGCTGGAGCACCACGGAGTCGTACCGCTCGCGCGCCGCCGAGCTGTCGGCCGCCTGGGACGCGGTGGTGGACGAGGCGTACGCGCTGGACGGCCGGCCGATGCCGCAGTCGGCCGTGATCGGCGCGGTCAACGCCGCGGCCGGCGACGACGGCGTGGTGGTCTGCGCGGCCGGCTCGATGCCCGGCGACCTGCACAAGCTCTGGCGGCCGAGCGGTCCCGGCAGCTATCACGTGGAGTACGGCTACTCCTGCATGGGCTACGAGATCGCCGGCGGGCTGGGCGTCAAGATGGCCGTCCCCGACCGCGAGGTCTTCGTCATGGTGGGCGACGGCTCCTACCTGATGATGGCCCAGGAGCTGGTCACGGCCGTCGCTGAGGGCGTCAAGCTGATCGTGGTGCTGGTGGACAACTCCGGCTTCGCCTCGATCGGCCGCCTCTCCGAGAGCGTCGGCGCCGGACGGCTCGGCACCTCCTACGCCTACCGGGGCTCCGGCCGCTACGACGGCGCCGGCCTGCCGGTGGACCTCGCCACGAACGCGGCCAGCCTCGGCGCCACGGTGCTGCGGCCGGACACGCTGACCGACTTCCGCAAGGCGCTGGAGGCGGCCCGCGCGGCCGAGGAGACGACCGTCGTCCACGTCCGTGCCGACCCCCTGCTGGACAGCCCGTCGTCGGAGGCGTGGTGGGACGTCCCGGTCGCCGAGGTCTCCACCGCGCCGGAAGGCCGGTCGCTCCGCACGTCGTACGAGTCCGAGAAGAGCGCCCAGAAGCCGCACATCACGCCCGGCTGACCAGTTGGGCGGAGATCGTCATGCCCCATGATGGGAGGCATGAAATGGGTAACGTTCGACTGTTTCGGCACTCTCGTCGACTGGCGGCACGGCATCTCCACCAGCGCCGAGCTGGTGGCTCCCGGTCAGGGAGCGCGGCTGCTGGCGGCCTACATCCGGCACGAAGCCGCGGTCCAGGAGGAGTCACCTGGCCTCCGCTACCGCAGGGTGATGGCGGAGTCGCTGCGCCGGGCGTGCGCTCAGGAGGGCGTGGCGCTGTTCGATGAGGACGTCTCGGTGCTGGCCGCCACGATCCCGTACTGGCCGGTCTTTCCCGAGGTGGGCGCGGAGCTGTCGGCGCTGCGGGCGGCCGGCTGGAACCTGGCGCTGCTCACCAACTGCGACCGGGACCTCATCGCAGAGACGCAGCGGCGGCTGCCGGTGCCGTTCGACGCGGTGGTGACCTCCGAGGACGTGGGCGCCTACAAGCCGGCCGACGCGCATTTCGACCGGTTCAGGCGGGTGCACGCGCCCGACCCGTGGGTGCACGTGGCGCAGAGCTACATGCACGACATGGAGCCGGCGCACCGGCTGGGCATCAACCGGGTCTGGATCAACCGGCAGGCCGAACGGCCGAAGGACCCGTCGATCCTTCAGGAGGTGCTGCCCGACCTGAGCGGGCTGCTGTCCGTCGTGGAGAAGGCCGCCCGCTGAGCCGGGCGCGCTGTCCGTCCCAGGCGCCCGCTCGCCGGGTCAGGCGCGCTGTCCGCCGGGTAAGGTGCGCTGTCCGCCGGGTCAGGTGCGTTGTTTCAGTACGTCGGCGATGCCCGCCAGGAACGAGTCGACGTCCGCGATCAGGTAGCCGGGCCGCAGCAGCACGGTCGAGAACTTCGCCTCGCGGACGTTCTTGGCCGTCAACGGGTAGTCGGTGGTGCCGCGCAGCGTGGCCACGATCCGGTCCAGGAAGGCGTCGATCTCGTCCTCGTTGTAGCCCGTGCCCATCCGCCCGGGCCGGAAGGCCACCCGCTCCACCCGGGCGGCCTGCGTCTCGAACCACTCCTCGCGCAGCATCTCGCCGGTCGGCTCGGTCATGGCCAGCCGTACGGGGCTCTTGGCCCGCGTCTCCAGCGCCACCACGAACGCCTCCAACGCGAAGTCCACCGCGGTCTCCTGATAGCCGCCGCGCTTGGCCCGGAACGTCGCCCTGCGCACGTCGTCGGCCGTGACCTGCTCTAATTCGCGCGGTCCCCTTCCCAGTGTCGCCTCGATCCGCCCGATCAGGGCGTCGACCTCGACTGGGTCATAGCCTGAACGCATGCCCATGACGCGTGGAAAGCGATTCAAGCTCACTCCTTCTGCGGTGTGCTGGGGCTACTCATATTGTGGGGCTCTTTATCCTGACAAGACGAATTGAGATATACCGTTACCGGACCATGCGATTGTCAAAGGTCTCTTTCCGTTATCGAAGACGTGACCCTTCTGTCATGAAGGACGTGGACGCGCACCTCGATCCCGGTGACGTGATCGAGGTCGCCGGCGTCAACGGTGCGGGCAAGTCCACGCTGCTCCGCCTGCTGGCCGGGCTCACCCAGCCCTCGTCGGGCACGATCAACGAGCGCCCGGCGGTGGTCGGCTTCGCCCCCGACCGCTTCCCGATGGAGCAGCCCTTCACGGTCTCCGGCTATCTGCGCCATATGTCCCGCGTACGCGGCGGCGCGCGCTGGGAGCCCTGGGCGGAACACCTCGGCATGGCCCACCTGCTCGGCCTGCGGCTGGGCGAGTTATCGAAGGGCAGCGCCCACAAGGTCGGGCTGACCCAGGCGCTGATGTGCGGCCCCGGCCTGCTCATCCTGGACGAGCCGTTCGCGGGGCTCGACGCCGACACCCGCGAGGTGCTCCCGTCCATCGTCACCGAGCTCTCCGAGGGCGGCGCCATCGTGGTGGTCAGCGACCACCAGGGCGGCCTGCGCCACCTTCCCTCCATCAGGCACTGGACCGTGGTGGACGGCAAGGTCAAGGAGGGCACGGTGGGGCAGCGGGCGACCGTACGGGTGGATCTGCCGGTGGACGAGGTCCGGTCGTTCATCGCCAGGATGCGTGACGAGGGCTACCGGGTGCACGACATCGTCACCGAGGAGCAGCCATGATCGCGTTGACCGTGTTCCGCGTCGCCGCCTACATCCGGTCTCACCGCGTCTACCAGGCGCTGCTGCTCATGCTCGTGCTGGTCGCGATCGTCTACGGCAGCCGCGCGCCCAAGGGCGCCGAGACCGCCGTCCTCACGGACGCCGTGGTGCTGGTGATCCCGATCCTGGCCTGGTCCAGCAGGAGCCTGCTCGACACCGAGCCCGACCAGCAGCGGGCCCTTTCGGCGATCAGCGTGGGCGGCCGGCTGCGCGAGCTGGGCGCGGGCCTGCTGGCGGCGCTCGTGACGTCGCTGGTGCTGGTCGCGCTGGCCCTGGGCTGGGGTCTGGCGCTGGGCGTCAGCGCCGTCCCGGCGCCCGGGGAGTTCGCCGCGATCCTGGCGTTGTCCGGCATCGCCGCGCTGGCCGGCGTCGCGCTCGGCGCGCTCACCAGCCGGGCGATCCTGCCCTCCCCCGCGATCTCCATCATGGCGCTGCTGCTGGGCTTCCTGGCCATGCTGATGCTCAGCGCGTCGCCCTTGTACTGGATCACGATCCCGATCGTCACCTGGATGAAGTCCGCGAACTCCGCCGAGCTGACGGCCCGGCTGCCCGAACTCGCGGCCATCTCGCTGGCGTGGTGCCTGCTCGGCCTGGCCTGCTACGCCTGGCTGCGCCGTACCCGGCCCTGAAAAACACGACAGAACGTCACACGCGCCTCTTTGAGCCACTAGGTTAGTGAGTACTCACCCACCTATGAGGAGCGGGCGTTATGAAGGTGATCTGTGTAGGCGACAGCATCACGCGTGGTCAGGTCAGCGGAAACTATGTGAAGCTGCTGGAGTCCCGGCTGACGGGCGGCACCGTGCTCAACGCGGGCGTCAACTACGACGTCTCCGCGCATGTGCTCGACCGGCTCTCCGAGGTCGTGGAGCAGGACCCCGACGTGGTCACCGTGCTCATCGGCACCAACGACGCCACCGCCACGCTCGGCGAGCAGACCGCCCAGAAGCTACGCAACCGGTGGAAGCTCGCCGAAGACCCGAGCCCCGACGGGTACGCGGCGAACCTCGCCGCCATCACCACCCGGCTCAAGGACGAGACGCGGGCGCGGATCGCGCTGATCTCCCCGCCGGTGCTCGGTGAGGACCTCGACTCCGTGGCGCTGCGGCGGACATCGGAGTTCGGGGAGATCGTGCGCAAGGTCGCGGCCGAGCAGTTCGTGACGTACCTTCCGCTCAACGAGCAGATGGTGGCGTACCTGGAGAAGGCGGACCACACGCCGCGCGTCCACTACCGGGCGGACAGCCTGCTGGCGCCTACCGCCGCCATGCAGCACTTCTTTCTCGGGCGCCGCTTCGACGCGATCGCCAAGAGCCGCGGCCTGCTGCTGACCACCGACACCGTCCACCTGAACAGCCGGGGCGCCGGGATGATCGCGGACCTGGTCGAGGGGTTCGTACGCTCTTCCTGAGCTACTCGGCGGCGGCGAGCTGGCCGCAGGCGCCGTCGATCTCGCGGCCGCGGGTGTCGCGGACGGTCACCGGCACGCCGTGGAATTCGAGCCGGCGCACGAACGCCCGCTCGTCCTCCGGCCGGGAGGCGGTCCACTTGGAGCCGGGCGTCGGGTTGAGCGGGATCAGGTTGACGTGCACCAGCTTGTTGCGTACGAGCTTGCCGAGCAGGTCGGCCCGCCACTCCTGGTCGTTGATGTCCTTGATCAGCGCGTACTCGATCGAGACCCGCCGCTTGGTCTTGGCCGTGTACGCCCAGGCGGCGTCGAGCACCTCCGACACCTTCCAGCGCGTGTTGATCGGCACCAGCGTGTCACGCAGCTCGTCGTCGGGCGCGTGCAGGGACAGCGCGAGCGTCACCGGCAGACCCTCGTCGGCGAGCTTGGCGATGGCGGGCACCAGGCCGACCGTGGAGACCGTGACGCCGCGCGCCGAGATGCCGAGACCGTGCGGGGCGGGCTCCACCATGCGGCGCACGGCCCCGATGACCTGCTTGTAGTTGGCCAGCGGCTCGCCCATGCCCATGAAGACCACGTTGTTCACCCGGCCCGGACCGCCGGGCACGTCCCCCGCCGCCAGCGCGCGGGCGCCGGAGACCACCTGCTCGACGATCTCGGCGGTGGACATGTTGCGGGTCAGCCCGGCCTGGCCCGTCGCGCAGAACGGGCAGTTCATGCCACAACCGGCCTGCGACGACACGCACATCGTCACCCGGTCGGGATAACGCATGAGCACCGACTCGACCAGCGCGCCGTCGAAGAGCCGCCACAGCGTCTTGCGGGTGGTGCCGCCGTCGGTGGTCAGCTCCTTGACCGGGGTGAGCAGCGACGGCAGCAGCACCGACAGCTTGTCGCGGGCCGCCGCGGGCAGGTCGGTCATCGCGTGCACGTCGGCGGTCAGGCGCTCGAAGTAGTGGCGGGAGAGCTGGTCGGCGCGGAACGCCTTCTCGCCGAGCTCGGCCACCGCGGCGCGCCGGTCAGGCATGGACAGGTCCGCCAGGTGCCGAGCCGGCTTGGCCCTGCGCGGCGCGACGAAGGTGAGCTGACCTGGCTGCTGGGACACGTTTCTGCCTTTGCTTGGGTGGTTACCGACCAGGGTAGTGAACGCTCGGCTCCCAAGTGACATTCCATGAGGGAGCTCCCGGTGGCGGTAGCCCTCGCATGAGGTTGGCGGCCGATCTAGAGTGCATCTCGTATGGCGATTTTCCGGTCGGCATCTGGCGAGGGGCAGACCGAGGTCGTCCTCACCGCCGGCAACCCGTACGGCAGCCGGACGCTCGTGGTCGAGCGGGACGAGGACGCCTCGGTAGCTTACCTGTGCTCGCCCGACGGCGCCGTGCACGGCGCCGTGTGGCTGGCCAACCACCGTCCCGCGCCCCCGGTCGTCGATCTGGCCCGGCTCAACTCCGGGCTGCCGCCGCTCATGCCCAGGGCCAACACCACCCACCCGGCCGGGCGCCGGCCGCTCGGGCAGCTCACCGTGCTGTGGTTCGAGGAGGGCGACGGGGTCGCGGTGTACGAGGACGACGACCTGCTGGCGGTCATCCCCGGGTGGGCCGACATGAGCAGGGGCATGCCCGGCTACGCCCGTGACACCGTGGGCGAGACCCCGTTCGCCTGGGCGCTGTCCGAGGCCCTCGAAGGGCTGCGGCCGCGTATCGCCAACGCCAGGTCCTACTGGCGGTGGCGGCATGGGGATGGGTCCTGGGCGTCGTTCCAGGAGTTCGTCATGGGGCATCTGGAGCGGGCGCTCGGGCCCGCGGGCCGCTACTGGGACGCGAGCGGGGAACGGTTGCCGTCCATCGGCATCAGCGAGCGGCCGCCGTACGGGCATCGGGAGTTCACGGTGCTGTCGACGGTCGGGATGAGCTGCCAGCGGATGCCCACCGTGGAGCAGTGGATCGACCGGCCGGGCGCGTACGCCCGGATCGAGCTGGCCGTGGCGACCCGCGAGGATCCGCGCGAGGCGGCGCTGCTGCTCGTGTGGCTGTCTCAGTATCCGTGGCACTCGGTCACGTGGCTGGGGCACGGGCACACGGCCAAGTGGTATCACGAGCCGGCCACGTTCCCGCTGGGCCCGCAGTACTCGGGGGTGGTGATGGTGGCCGACCCACCCGCCATGCCTGATTTATCAGGATTCGCCTTCGGGGGTGAGGCCGTCCGCTGGCTCTGGCTGCAGCCGGTCACCACTGAGGCGATGGAGGAACAACACCACTAGCCGCGTTTTCCGCACGTACCGCTTCGTCACCAGCGTCGCTCACACCCCCAGAAGGACCCCAGCGATCACCACTCCCACTCCTCAGAAGGACCTCAGCCGAAGTGCGGCGGGGAGTGCGGAAACATGGGCCAGTTGTGATGACGTGCGGAATGCGGGACCAGAGCCAGACGGGCGCGGTCGCATCACGAGCGGGGCGCGGCGGGCGGGGCGTGTCAGAAGAACAGCGTCATCAGCAGCCAGACCGGCACCAGCGTGGTCACCAGCGAGTCGAGCCGGTCCATGAGGCCGCCGTGGCCCGGCAGGATCGAGCCCAGGTCCTTGATGCCGAGATCGCGCTTGATCATCGACTCGATCAGGTCCCCGACGGTCGCCAGCAGCGCCGCGAGCGCACCGATCAGGGCGCCCTGCCAGAACTGCCCGCCCATGAGCCAGTTCACCAGCCAGGCTCCCACCACGACGCACGCGATGACGGACCCGGCCAGCCCCTCCCAGGTCTTCTTGGGGCTGATGACGGTCATCTGGTGCTTTCCGAACAGCACACCCGCGATGTAGCCGCCGATGTCGCTGGCCACGGTCACCGCGATGAAGATGACCACCCGCTCCCGGCCGTCGCCCGGCGCCAGCAGCAGCGCCGCGAACCCGGCCAGCAGCGGCGGATAGACCAGGATGAACACCGAGGCAGTCGCGTCACGTACGTATCCGGCGGTGCCGGCGCTGAACATCCGCCAGATCAGCAGCACGAAGACGACCACCACGAACGCGCCGAGCAGCCAGACGGGCCCACCCCAGTAGGCGCCGGCCAGCATCGCCACCATGCCGCCCAGCACGGGCACGGTCGGCACCTTGATGCCGCGGCTGCCGAACGCCTGGGTCAGCTCCACCACCCCGACGCCCACGGCACCCACCAGCACCAGGAGAAAGAGCTCCTTAACGGTGTAGAGCGTGCCGATGACCAGCGCGCCCAACCCCACGCCCACCGCTATCGCGGCAGGGAGGTTCCGGCCGGTACGGCTGCCGCCGCTCGGGCTGGAGCCAGCCGTACGTTCTTCCACAGAGTCTCTTCCCTGGGCCTTCCCTGTGCCACGGCCCCCGCCACCGGGCGAGGGCCGTGCGGCGCGCCGCTCAGACCTCGAGCAGCTCGGTTTCCTTGTGCTTGAGCAGATCGTCGATCTTGGCGACATGCTTCTGGGTGATGTCGTCAAGCTCCTTCTCCGCGCGACGGACCTCGTCCTCGCCCGCCTCTCCGTCCTTGATCATCTTGTCGAGGATCTCTTTGGCGGAGCGGCGGATGTTGCGCACGGACACCTTGGCGTGCTCGCCCTTGTTCCTGGCGACCTTGATGTACTCCTTGCGCCGGTCCTCCGACAGCTCGGGGAACGACACGCGGATCACCGCCCCGTCATTGCCGGGGTTGACGCCCAGGTCGGAGTCACGGATCGCCTTCTCGATCGCAGCCATCGAGCCCTTGTCGTAGGGCTGGATGATGATCATGCGGGCCTCGGGTACGTGGAACGAGGCCAACTGCTGGATCGGGGTCGGCGTGCCGTAGTACTCGGCATGGATCTTGTTGAACATCGAAGGGGTGACCCGGCCCGTCCGGATGCTCGCGAAGTCCTCCTTCGCGACCGTAACGGCCTTGTCCATCTTTTCCTCGGCTTCGAGGAGGGTTTCGTCGATCACAGCGGCTCCCTGTCTTCTAGCTGGCGATGTCGGGCGCACTCCCTCATTTGCCTGCGGGACTCACCAGCGTGCCGATTTTCTCACCGCGGACCGCTCGCAGGATGTTGCCCTCGCCCATCAAGTCGAAGACGACGATCGGGAGGTCGTTGTCCTTGCACAGGCTGATCGCGGTGGCGTCCATGACCTGGAGGTCGCGGATCAGCACCTCGCCGTAGTCGAGGTGGTCGAACCTGACCGCGTCGGGATTCTTCCGCGGGTCGGAGTCGTAGACCCCGTCCACCTGCGTACCCTTGAGCAGCGCCTCGGCGCCGATCTCCAGGGCGCGCTGGGACGCCGCGGTGTCGGTGGAGAAGAACGGCGAGCCGAGCCCGGCGCCGAAGATGACCACGCGCTGCTTCTCCAGGTGCCTGATCGCGCGGCGCGGCAGGAACGGCTCGGCGACCTGCTGCATGGTGATGGCGGTCTGCACACGGGTCTCGACGCCCCGCCGCTCCAGGAAGTCCTGCAGCGCGAGACAGTTGATGACCGTGCCCAGCATGCCCATGTAGTCGGCGCGGGCGCGGTCGATGCCCTGCTCGGACAGCGCCGCGCCGCGGAACATGTTGCCGCCGCCGACCACCACCGCCACCTGCACGCCTTCGCGTACGGCCTCGGCGATCGAGTCGGCCAGGTGATCGACCACCAGCGGGTCGATCCCCAGCGGCTCGCCACCGGCGAACGCCTCACCTGACAGCTTCAACATGACCCGCTTCCACCGGAGCGGGCTCTGATATGAAGAAGCCGCCGACGTAGCTGGCTCCTGGTTCTCCTGCACGGCGGCGGCCTCCCTCTTAGGCGGTTCGATGGGCTGGAATTTCGTTCAAGCCTAAGCCTGGCCGACCTTGAAGCGAACGAAGGCCAGCACCTCGGTGCCGTTCTCCTCGGCGTACTTGCCGACGGTCTTCTTGTTGTCCTTGACGAACGCCTGCTGGAGCAGGGTGAAGTCCTTGTACCAGCCGTTGACGCGACCCTCGACGATCTTGCCGATGGCGGCCTCGGGCTTGCCCTCCTCGCGCGTCATCTCCTCGAAGAGCTTGCGCTCCTTGTCGACGACGTCAGCGGGCACGGCCGCTGCGTTGAGGTACTGCGGGGCCATCGCGGCGGCGTGCTGCGCGATGTCCTTGGCGACCTCGGCGTTCGGCTTGTCCAGCTGGACCAGCACGCCGACGGCCGGCGGCAGCGCCGGGTCGGTGCGGTGCATGTAGGCGCCGACGTAGCCGCCCTCCAGCACCGAGAACCGGCGGATCTCGATCTTCTCGCCCAGCGCCACGTTGGCCTCGTCGAGGTGCTCCTTGACGCTCTTGCCGTCGAACGAGGACTCGAGCAGCGCCGCCACATCGGCCGGCTTGGTGGCCAGGATGTGCGCGACAACCTGACCGGCCAGCTCCTGGAAGCGCTCGGCCTTGGCCACGAAGTCGGTCTCGCAGTTGAGCTCCAGCAG
The DNA here is from genome assembly GCF_040638335.1 of Nonomuraea sp. NPDC026600. Taxonomy (NCBI): domain Bacteria; kingdom Bacillati; phylum Actinomycetota; class Actinomycetes; order Streptosporangiales; family Streptosporangiaceae; genus Nonomuraea; species Nonomuraea sp. NPDC026600. The sequence goes on along the minus strand of NZ_JBEZYD010000051.1, from coordinate 4,660 downwards.
CGCCGCGGCGGACTCGCCGTCCTGCTTGAGCGCGACCAGGCCGTTGGAGGCGGTGCGCGTCTCGCGCTTGCCCACGTCCTTGGCGCCCTTGAGGCGCAGCAGCTCGATGGCGCGGTCGATGTCGCCGTCAGCCTCTTCGAGCGCCTTCTTGCAGGACATCATGCCGGCAGCGGTGATCTCGCGAAGCCGCTTGACGTCGGCCATGTTCACGGAAGCCATTGCTTTTTCCTTGTGGGATTTCGTCGTGGATCGGGTGGTGTCGGCGATCCGGCGCCCACCCTACGGTTCGTACGGCCGGCGGCTGCCGCACAGGAGCTCGGATTCTTACCGGGCAGCAGCCCTGCCGTTCGCGGCCTTGCCCGGCTCTTCCGGCCGTGCCCGGCGGCGGGGTGTTCACCCCGCCGCCGGGTGCAGCCTCTACGGTTGCGCTTGGCCGTGCTCGGCCCTTGCGAGTCCCCTCGCTGAGCCGCGCGACTGCTCGTCGCCTCGGCATGACCCGAGGCGTGAGCGATCAGGCCTGCTGCTGCTCGGTCTCGCCCTCGGCGGCGGCCGGAGCGGCCTCAGCCGCGACCTCGGCCTCAGCCGTGACCTCGGCCTCAGCCGTGACCTCGGCCTCAGCCGTGACCTCGGCCTCAACCTCGGCCGGAGCCTCGACCTCGGTGGCGGCCTCAGCCTCAGGGGCAGCGACCTCGGCCTCGGGAGCGGCGGCCTCAGCGGCCTCGGCCTCGGCAGCCTCAGGAGCGGCCTGCTCAGCGGTGCCCTGCTCGATGAGCTCGCGCTCCCACTCGGCCAGCGGCTCGGCGGCAGCGGGCTTCTCGTCACCACGGGCGGCGCCCGAACGGGCCATCAGACCGGCCGCGACACCATCGGCGACGACCCTGGTCAGCAGGCCGACGGCGCGGATGGCGTCGTCGTTGCCGGGGATCGGGTAGTCGACCTCGTCGGGGTCGCAGTTGGTGTCGAGGATCGCGACGACAGGGATGCCAAGCTTCTTGGCCTCACTGATCGCGATGTGCTCCTTCTTGGTGTCGACGATCCACACCGCGCTGGGCACGCGGCCCATGTCACGGATGCCGCCGAGCGTGCGCTCGAGCTTGTCCTTCTCGCGCCGGCGCATGAGGAGCTCCTTCTTGGTGAGCCCGGATGCGGCGACGTTGTCGAAGTCGAGCTCCTCGAGCTCCTTCAGGCGCTGAAGCCTCTTGTGCACGGTGGAGAAGTTGGTGAGCATGCCACCCAGCCAGCGCTGGTTCACGTACGGCATGCCGACGCGAGCCGCCTGCTCGGAGATGGCCTCCTGCGCCTGCTTCTTGGTGCCGATGAACAGAACCGTGCCGCCGTGGGCGACCGTCTCCTTGACGAAGTCATAGGCGCGGTCGATGAAGGCCAGCGACTTCTGCAGGTCGATGATGTAGATGCCATTGCGCTCGGTGAAGATGAAACGCTTCATCTTCGGGTTCCAGCGGCGCGTCTGGTGCCCGAAGTGAACGCCACTTTCGAGCAGCTGTCGCATGGTAACGACGGGGGCCATGTGCTGGTCCTCCAGGTCTGTGCGCCCGTGCGGGCGGGCGCAATTCTCGGTTGTGACGCGGCAGCCCAGTGGCTGCCGCCCTGATGCCCCGAAACCGCTCCAGCCGAGCCGTAGCTCGGACCGAGGGCGCGGTCCTCGATGGGGCATGCGAAGTCGGCCTGTGATAACAGGCCACCCAAAAGTCTACCTCCCACGCCGCCCCGGCCTGACCGTTGTGGGTCAGCCCGCGTCGTGGTCCTCCGTGGGCAGCCCCGGTGCCGCCCTCCTCACATGCGGGAAAAGATTGACCTGGGCCTCAGCGATCCTCGCCCCGGGAGGCGCCGCCCCCTCATCGCGGTTGCGCGCCAGGTACGGCGAGAACAGCTTCTCGACCTCCCCATTGAGCCGCGCCATCTCGTCGGCGTCGAGCCTCAGCATCAGGCGGCTGAAGGTGGTCACCGCGCGCCACTCCTCGGGCTCCTGATCGATGTTCTCCAGCGCCCGCCGAGCCTCTTCGTCCGCTTCCCTACGGAATGCCTGGATCAGCAGGTGCTTGGCCTCACGCACTTCCGGCTGATCGCCGGGCTGCACGCCGACCGACAGGGGCGTACCCACCGGCTTCCAGACCCGCTCCCGCCCATCACCGCGCGGCGGCGCATCCTCCACGAATCCGTACTTGGCCAGCATGCGCAGGTGATAGCTGGCGGCACTCGGGGTGATGCCGGCGACCTCGGCGACCTCGGTGGCGGTGGCACTGCCCTCGACGCCCAGGCGATTCAGGATCGCCAGCCGGGCCGGGTGCGCCAGAGCCCGCATCGCCTTGGGGTCGCTGAGGCTCTCCCTCTCCAGCGTCATGGCCCAAAGGTACCCGGAAGAGACGTGAAGCATTGCCTTCATAACTCTGAAGGGTTACTTTCATAGTTATGAAGCATTCCCTTCACAAATAGGAGCCCTCCCATGCCCACCCCCGTCCCGTCCACCCCACCCCCGAGCACGGCGGCCCCTTCTCCACCCCGCGACATGGCCTTCTCCGAGGACCCCCCGTCGGCGCCAGACCGCGCCCCACTCCGCAATCAGCGCGACTATCGACTGCTCTGGACGGCCCGCACCATCTCGATCACCGGCTCCGAGGTGTCCAAGCTGGCCGTCCCACTGACCGCCGTCACCCTCCTCGCCGCCTCCCCCATGGAAATGGGCCTGCTCACAGCCGCCGCCACGCTGCCCGCCCTGCTCCTCGGCCTCCAGTCGGGCGCGATCGCCGACCGCCTCTCCCGCCACCGCCCGCTCATGATCGCCTGCGAACTCGTCTCCTGCGCCGCCGCCCTGACGGTTCCCCTCGCCTGGCTCCTGGGCGTACTCAACGCGTTCTGGCTGATCGTCGTCGCCCTGGTCATCGGCTCAGCAGGCGTACTCTTCAAGGCCGCGAACTTCCCCCACGTGGCCGCAGTCGTCTCCCCCGAACAGCGAACGGAGGCGATGGCAGGCTTCCACGCCTCCTATTCGGTCGCCTCAGTCGGCGGCCCCGGCCTGGCCGGACTCCTCGTACAACTCCTGACGGCCCCATTGGCGGTGCTCGCGGAGGCGCTGTCGTTCCTGGCCTCCGCACTGTTGCTGCGCTCGATCCGCACCCCGGAGCAGAACGAGCCCGCCCCCTCGCGAGGCATGTGGCGAGACGTGACCGAAGGGCTCCGCGCCGGCATCACCCATCCCGTCCTGCGCGCTCTCCTCGGCGCGGGCGTCACCATCAACTTCTTCGCCATGGCCTATACGGCCGTGTACATGCTCTACATGGTGAACACCCTCGGCATCCCCCGGGGCCTCATCGGCGCCCTCATCGCCCTCGGCGGCGTCGGCGGCCTCCTGGGCGCCTGGATCACCACCCGCGCCGCCAAACGCTACGGCGAGAACCGCGTGCTGCTCGTCTCCGTGCTCTTCTTCCCGATCGAAATCCTGGCCGTGGGCCTGCTCAACGGCCCCCTCTGGTGGAAACTGACCCTGCTCACCCTCACCGGCACGATCACGGGCGGCGTCGTGGTCGCGTTCGCCACCTGCATGGGCGCGATCGTCCTACGCGAAACCGCCCCCGAACTCCGCGGCCGCGTCAACGCCACCCTGACCTTCGCCGTACAGGGGGTCATGGCCCTGGGCAGCCTCGCAGGCGGCGCACTGGCCGAGTTCGCGGGCCTGCGTCCCGTCATCATCGTCTCCGCGGCCGGCATCGCACTCAGCACGATCTGGATCTGGACCTCTCCCCTGCGCCCCCGCCGCCACCGCCCCTTGTCGGATCCCACAGGTCCGACGCCGCAACTCTCCCCTCAAGTTTCCGACGACCTACACCCTTTGCGCTTGGCTGAGCGCGACCCGCTTGTCTAGACGCAACCGCTCACTCGGCTAGACCAACTCACCCGCCAACAGATCCATCAGCAGCCCGTCGTGAAACTCCCCAGTCACCGGATCCCGCTCATAAGCCCGCATGATCCCCACCCGCTTGAACCCCACGCGCTCGTAGGCGTTGATGGCGACCGTGTTGTGCGCAGCAGGATCAATCGTCAGCCGATGATGCCCCCGCTCCTCAATCAACCATCGTGCCAACGTACGAACAGCTTCCTGGCCGAATCCGCATCCATGCCACTGGGGTCCGAGGAAAATGTCGATCCCCGAACTGCGATACATCGGATCCTCCACCTCCTCGTACTGAATCGCCCCGATCACTTCACCACCGACCGTGATGGCCAGCATGTCGTCGAACTCATCGACAGGCCCCCACCACCGGGCCACCTCAGGCGTCCCAACGATCTCCCGCAGCCGCGCCTCGTCGTCCCGTACGACGTCCCGCAGGACCACCCGAGATCCGCGTAGCTCCATCATGCCGCCTCCTCAACCCCGCCCGGCCCCGATGCCAGCGGTTATCCACAGCCTTACCGCTCCCCACCCCCTTCCTCCACAGAATTACGTTCACCCCTCCGACGACCCCCCGCCCTCCCACAAACTCACCGCATGCCCACTCACCCCACCTCCGATTCCCCACCCCCACTCACCCACCAAAAGCCCGATCCGCGTGTCAACGACGGCTGAATCTGGACCCCCTGGCGTCGTCTGAATTTTGACCCCTTGATGTGCTTGATTGTTATTGGTCGTTGGTGTGGCCAGCTG